>JAEYZK010000079.1 GCA_023428085.1 Pseudomonadota bacterium | reverse complement strand
GCGCGCGGGAGCGGCGCGCGCCGGACGACGCGCTCTCGCCGGAGGAGCTGCGCAGCCTCGGGGCGGCGGTGGAGCGGCTCTCGCGCGGCCTCACCCGGGAGCGCGAGCTGGCGGGCGCGCGCTACATGGACGAGGAGCGGCTGCTCGGCGCCTACCTCCTCTACTTCTGGCCGACGTCGTACCTCCAGGCGCGCGGGATCCTCTCCGAGCTCCCGCGCCGGCCGGGCCGCGTGCTCGATCTCGGGAGCGGTCCCGGGCCGATGGCGTTCGCGGCGCTGGACGCGGGCGCGTCGGAGGTGATCGCCGCCGACCGCTCGGCGCGGGCGCTCGCCGCGGCCACCGCCCTGGCGCGCGAGGCGGGCGAGGCGCTCTCGACGCGCGAGTGGAACCCGGCCCGGCCCGCGCCGCTGGCGCAGCTCGGGGGCGGGCGGCCGTTCGACCTCGTCACGATGGGTCACGTCCTCAACGAGCTCTGGAACGGCCAGGACGAGGACGCGCGGCGCGCGGCGCTCGTCGAGGAGGCGCTCGGCCTCGTCGCGCCGGGCGGCTCGGTCGTGGTCATCGAGCCGGCGCTCCGCGACACCTCGCGCGCGCTCCTGCGCCTCCGCGATCGACTCGTGGAGCGTGGGTTCGCCGTCCGGGCGCCGTGCCTCTTCCGCGGCGCGTGCCCCGCGCTCGTCCGCGAGACCGACTGGTGCCACGCCGAGCGTCCGGTGGAGCCGCCGCCGGCCGTGGCGCAGCTCGCCCGCGCCGCGGGCCTGCGGCGCGAGGCGGTGAAGATGAGCTACCTCGTGCTCGCGCCGCGCGGGGAGGACTGGGCGCCGCCGCCGCAGGGCCGGGTCTTCCGGATCGTGTCCGAGCCGCTCGCGGGCAAGGGGCGGCTCCGGTACATGGGCTGCGGCCCCGAGGGGCGGATGGGGCTCTCGCTCCAGGAGAAGCACGTGGGCGAGGGGAACCGGGGCTTCGCCGGGCTCCTGCGCGGCGACGTCGTCGCGGTGACGGGCGGCGAGCCGCGCGGCGACGGGCTCGCGCTCGACGCCGCGTCCGAGGTGCGGCTGATCGCGCCGGCGGGGCGGCCGGTGCCGGCCGGGGAGAAATGAAGAAGGCGGGCGCCGCGCGGCGCCCGCCTCCCGTCCTACGGCGAGCCTCCGTCTACCAGACGTAGATGCTCGCCCACGGGTACTGACCTGCCGAGACCGAGAAGTAGGTGTAGCCGCCGCTCTGCCCGAGCGGGAACGGCCCCGCGCCGCAGCTGGCGGTCGCGCCGCCGCCGTTCACGCTCACCGTCCGGCCGGCGAAGTTGGAGCAGCCCCAGCCGTTGACGCGCTGGGCGGTCCGGTAGCAGACCGCGCCGGTGGTGTTGAAGTTGCCGGTGTTGCCCGTGAAGGTGATGGCGTTCGAGCACGAGCCCGACGAGCCGCCGCCGCCGAACGTGGCGGTGACCGAGCGCGCCGTCGTCATGGAGACGACGCAGCTGCCGCTGCCGGTGCACGCGCCGCTCCACCCGGTGAAGGTGGAGCCGCTCGCGGGCGCGGCGCTCAGGGTCACCGTCGTCCCGCTCGCGTAGCTCGCGCTGCACGCGGACCCGCAGTCGATGCCGGACGGGCTCGAGCGGACGGTGCCCGTGCCCGTGCCGCTGCGGGTCACGTTGAGCGCATAGGTCGTCCCGCCGCCGCCGTTGAAGGTGGCGGTGACCGAGCGCGCCGTGGTCATGCTGACGACGCAGCTCCCCGTCCCGCTGCACGCCCCGCTCCAGCCGGCGAAGGTGGAGCCGCCGGCGGGCGACGCGTTCAGGGTGACCGTCGTGCCGCTCGCGTAGCTCGCGCTGCACGTGGACCCGCAGTTGATGCCGGACGGGTTCGAGGTGACGGTGCCCGTGCCGCCGCCGCTCCGGGTCACGTTGAGCGGGTACGTCGTCCCGCCCCCGCCGTTCACGGTGAAGGAGAACGAGTTGCTGCGGAAGCCGGCGCCGCCGATCATGAGCTCGGTGCCCGCCTCGAACGCGTGCAGGTACCACGAGCGCTGCACGTAGCCGCGGTTGACGGAGTCGTCGATGAACGCCTTCAGGTCGGCGTTGATGGAGCTCGTCGCGCCGACGCGGCGGTAGGCGACGTAGTTCCAGCCGATGTTGGCGTACCAGACCTCCCACGACGCGCCGGCGATGTTGGCCGTGCCGACCCGGGAGCCCGCGGGGTTCATGCCGCCCGCGTAGTCCAGCCAGATCATGATCTCGCCGCCGCCGTTGTAGCCGCTGGCCGAGCTGCTGTTCGGGCTGAGCCACGCCTCCGCGGCGATGTTCCACATCCCGCCCGAGGACGAGCGGGTGACGCTCCAGCTGAACGGCGCGCTGCTCACGTTGCTGTACACGATCGGCATGCCGCTGCCCGACGTGCACGCGCCCCAGTGGCAGCCCTTGTAGACGGACGGGTACGAGGCGACCGAGTTCTGGTTGTGGCTCGAGCTCGTGACCGTGAAGGCGTTCTGGCTCGTGCTGGGGACGTCGATGCACTGGGCGGTGCTCGCGCCCCAGACGTTGTTCATGACGGTGTACTGCCCGCCCATCACCGGGATCGTGCCGTACTTCTCGCACGTCGAGACGGCGAAGGCGGGGGAGGCGATCGGGAGCAGGACTGCAGCGATCAGCAGCAGGCGACGCATGTGTGCATCCCTCCGGACGTTGGGTGGACGAACGGGCCGCCCGGTGCTCAACGGGAGGGCGGACCCGGACCTGCGACGTTGGACGCGGAGTGCAGGGCAGCCATACTCCATCGCCCGCGACCCGTCGATTGTTGAAAGAGGGGCTCAGGCCGCCCGATTGAGCGGATCCTGCGCAATCGTTTGCCGCCCGCGCGCGTCACGGCGGCCGGCGGCCCGTGCCGGGGGCGGCGGATGGGGCGAGCCCCCACACCCCCTGCCGGTATCCGCTGGCGGTCCACGGTCCGATGCGTTACCCACGGCGCATGGAATGGCGACAGCTCGGCGGCTCGGGGTTGCAGGTCCCGGTGCTCACGCTCGGCACGGGGACCTTCGGGGGCTCGAACGAGTTCTTCAAGGGCCTCGGCGGCCTCGGCCTCTCCGAGGTGCAGCGGCTCGTGGGCGTGGCGCTCGACGCGGGGGTGACGATGTTCGACACCGCCGACGTCTACTCCGACGGCCAGGCCGAGGAGCTCCTCGGCAAGGCGCTCCAGGGCCGCCGCGACGACGTCCTCATCTCCACCAAGGCCACCTTCCGGACCGGGCCCGGGCCCAACGACCTCGGCTCGTCGCGCCACCACCTCCTCCGATCGTGCGAGGGCAGCCTGCGCCGGCTCGGGACCGATCGGGTGGACCTGTTCCAGCTCCACGGCTTCGACGCGCTCACGCCCATCGAGGAGGTGCTCCGGACGCTCGAGGACCTCGTGCGCGCGGGGAAGGTCCGGTACGTCGGCTGCTCCAACTTCTCCGGCTGGCACCTCATGAAGTCGCTCGCGATCGCGGACCGCCACGGCTTCCCGCGCTACGTCGCACACCAGGCGTACTACTCGCTCGTCGGGCGCGACTACGAGTGGGAGCTCATGCCGCTCGCCGTGGATCAGGACGTGGCGGCGGTGGTGTGGAGCCCGCTCGGCTGGGGCCGCCTCACCGGCAAGATCCGTCGGGGCCAGCCGCTCCCCGAGACGAGCCGGACGCGCAACGCGACCAGCATGGCGGGCGGGCCGCCGCTGGAGGACGAGTACCTCTACCGCGTCGTGGACGCGCTCGACGCGGTCGCGGCCGAGACCGGCAAGACCGTGCCCCAGGTCGCGCTCAACTGGCTCCTCCGCCGGCCGACCGTCGCGACCCTCATCCTCGGCGCGCGCACCGAGGAGCAGCTCCGCCAGAACCTCGGCGCCGTCGGCTGGTCGCTCACGCCGGAGCAGGTGGCCCGCCTCGACGCCGCCAGCGCGCGGCCGCTCCCGTACCCGTACTGGCACCAGCGCGGGTTCCGGGACCGCAACCCGCCGCCGGTGGAGCAGTGATCGGTTGTCGGTTGTCGGTAGTCAGTGATCGGTCGACAACTGCCAACTGCCAACTGCCAACTGCCAACTGCCAACTGACAACTGACAACTGACAACTGACAACTGACAACTGATCACCCTCGCCGCCCTCACCCCGGTCCTCCTCCTCTTCTGGGCGCTCGCCGTCCGGCGGTGGCCGGGCCACGCCGCCGCCGCCGGCGCGCTCGCCGTGGCGCTCGCGCTCGCGGTCCTCGCCTTCGGCATGCCCGCGCGGCTGGCGCTGCTCTCGGTGGCGCACGGCGTGGCGTTCGGGCTCTGGCCGATCGGCGGGATCGTGATCGCGGCGGTCCTGCTGTACGAGCTGCTCGCCGCGACCGGCGAGCTCGACGTCGTGAAGGCGGCGCTGGCGGCGGCGACCCCGGACCGGCGGCTCCAGGCGCTGCTCGTCGCCTACGGCCTCGGCGCGCTGCTCGAGGGCGCGGCCGGGTTCGGGACGCCCATCGCCATCGGCGGGGCGATGCTCGCGGCGCTCGGGTTCGAGCCGGTGCTCGCGGCGAGCGTGGCGCTCGTCGCCAACGCCGCGGGGGTGGGGTTCGGGGCGGTGGGCATCGGGGTGGAGGTGGCGGGGCAAGTCTCCGGGGTCCCGCCCCGCGCGGTGGGCGTGCTGCTCGGGCGGACCCTGCCGCTGCTCGCCCTCGCCGTGCCGTTCCTGCTCACGACCCTGGTCGCCGGCGCGCGGCGCGGCCTCGCGGCCTGGCCGGCCGCCGCCGCGGCCGGGATCGCGTTCGCCGGCGCGCAGGCGCTCGCGGCGCACCTCGTCGGGCCGGCGCTCGCGGACGTCGCCGCGGGGCTCGCC
>JAEYZK010000285.1 GCA_023428085.1 Pseudomonadota bacterium | reverse complement strand
CGCCCGGCGTGGCGCGGGCGCCCGGGGGCGCGATGCCGCGCCAGATCACTTCGATCATGCGGCCGAGCGCGCGGCGCCCGCTCGCCGCCTCGCGCGGCGCGAGGACCGAGCGCAGGCCGAGATCGTGCGCCAGCGTGGTGACGAGGCTGGCGGCGGCCCCCGCCGATCCCGGCGCGAGCTCCCCGCGCCGCTCGAGCGCCTCGAGGCGCAGGGTGAGCGCGGCGGCGAGCGTCGCGTCCGCGTTCAGGTGCTCGAACCGGTGGAAGGTCTCGAGCTCGAACGACGGATGGAGCATCAGCTGGATCGCCACGGGGAGCAGCTCGGAGAAGAAGGCGGCCAGCCGCTCGACCACCGCGCGCACGTACGCGTGCGCCTCGCCCGGTGGGTCCACGGGGCCGAGCATCTCCTCGAGGTCGGGCGCGCGCGGGGCCATGGCCCGGAAGAAGAGCTCCTCCTTGCTCCCGAACCGCTGGTACAGGACCGCCTGGGAGACGCCGGCGACCCGGGCCACGTCGCGGGTGGTCGCGGCGTGCCCCCGCTCGCGGAAGATCCGCCGCGCGGCCGCGAGCACGTCGTCGTCCGAAACGACCTTGTGGCGCCCCATGCGCCCATTATCGCGCCAGCCCGCGGGCGCCGCCACGGGAGGAGCGCCGCACGTCGCGGCGCGGACGCCTCAGCCCGGGAACAGCGCCCGCACGCCCTGCGCCGCGGCGATGAGCGGCTGCGGGAGCACGCCGGCCACGATCACGAGCACGGCGAAGATCCCGGCGATGAGCTCGTAGCCGACGGCGCGCGGGAGCCGCGCGGGGTCGGCCACGGCCGGCGCATCGAGGAACATCGCCCGGATGATCCGCGCGTAGTAGTAGAGCGAGACGGCGGTGTTGAGGGCGGCGACGACGAGGAGCACCGCGTACCAGCCGCCGCCCGCCCCGTCCACGCGCTCCCAGACCGCGGTGAACAGGTACCACTTGCCGATGAACCCGGCGAACGGCGGGAGGCCGGTGAGGGAGAGCAGGAAGACGGTGAAGGTGATGGCGGTGACCGGCTGGCGACGCGCGAGGCCGCGGTAATCGAGGATCGACTCCGAGCCGGTGGCGTCCGCGACCCGCATCACCACCACGAACGCCCCGAGGTTCATCACCAGGTAGACGGCGAGGTAGATGAGCACGCTCTGGAGCCCGGCGAGCGACGCGGCCGCGAGGCCCATCAGCGTGTAGCCGGCGTGGGCGATCGAGGAGTACGCGAGGAGGCGCTTCAGGTTGGTCTGGACGATGGCGACGAGGTTCCCGAGGGTCATCGTGACCGCGGCCACGATGCCGAGGACCGCCGGCCAGGGCACCGCGGCCAGCGACGCGCCGCCTTGCGGGAACACCTCGAGGAAGAACCGGAGCGCGAGCGCGAACCCGGCGGCCTTGGGGCCCACGGAGAGGAACGCGGTGAACGGCGTGGGGGCGCCCTCGTACACGTCCGGGCACCACATGTGGAACGGGACCGCGGCGACCTTGTACCCGATGCCCGCGGCGACGAACGCGAGGCCGGCCACGATCGCGAGGCGGCCGCCGGCCAGCTCCGGGCCGGCGCCCTCGAGCGCGCGGGCCAGCTCCGCGCCGAGCCCGGAGAAGGAGAAGGTCCCGGCGAGGCCGTACAGGTAGCTCATCCCGAACACCATCACGCCGGAGGCGACGCCGCCGTAGATGACGTACTTGAGCGCCGCCTCCGTGGCGCGCCGGTCGGCGCGGCGGAAGCCGGCCAGGACGTAGCTCGTCATCGAGACGAGCTCGATGGCGAGGTACATCATGAGGAGGTCGCTCGCGCTCGCCATGAGGAACATGCCGAGCACGATCGCGGCGAGCAGCGCGTAGAACTCGCCCCGCCGCGCGGGCGCGAGCTCGCGGCCGAGCGCGGTGACGAGGACGGTGACCGCGCCCGCCCCGAGGAAGAGCCACTTGAAGAACGTGGCGAGCGCGTCGCTCGCGATCATCCCGTTGAAGAGCGTCCGCGGCGCGTCCGGCTGGAAGGCGAGCAGCGCCGCGGCGGCCCCGAGCACGGCGAGCGCCGCGACGGTGAGGCGCGCGGAGCGGGCCGCGCTCCGGCGCCAGACGAGGTCGAGCACCAGGAGGACGACCACGCCGGCGGTGAGCGCCAGCTCCGGGCGGAACCAGGCCAGGGACTCGAGGTTGGACTGGATGAACGGGGTGAGGTCCATGGGGGTTCCAGCGCCGGGCTGCGGAGGGAGGTCGAAGGAGCGGGAGCGGGAGCGTGCGAGGGGCCTACAGCGGCGAGAGGCCCTTGATCAGCTCCTGCAGCGTCGGGGCGATGTGGCCCAGGACGGCCTGGGGATAGAACCCGAGCACGATCACCATCGCGCCCAGCGGGTAGAGGCTGATCCGCTCGCGCCAGTTGAGGTCGGGGTAGCCCTGGTACGCTGCGTTGAGCTTGCCCAGGAACATGCGGTGGATCGCCCAGAGGTAGTACGCGGCGGTGATGACGACGCTCAGCGCGGCGATGACGACGTAGGTCGTGAAGACCGGGAACGCGCCGGCGAAGACGGTGAACTCGGAGATGAAGCCGGCGAGCCCGGGCAGGCCGAGCGAGGCGAAGAAGGCGAGGCCCATGATCGCCGAGTACTCGGGGAGCGCCTGGGCGAGGCCGCCGAACCGCTCGATCTCGCGGTGGTGGGCGCGGTCGTAGATGACGCCGGCGACGAGGAAGAGCATCGGGCTGATGAGCCCGTGGGTGAACATGTTGAGGACGGCGCCGTTGATGCCCTGGGGCGTCATCGCCGCCATCCCGAGCAGCGTGAACCCCATGTGCGAGACGGACGAGTAGGCGATGAGCTTCTTGAGGTCCTTCTGCGCCAGGCAGACGAAGGCCGCGTAGACGATGTTGACGACGCCGAACGCGGCGATCGCCCCGGCCGCCCACTCGGTCGCCTCGCGGAGGAGCGGGTAGTTGAAGCGCAGGATGCCGTACGGGCCCATCTTGAGGAGCACGCCGGCGAGGATGACGGAGATGGGCGTCGGGGCCTCGACGTGCGCGTCGGGCAACCAGGTGTGGAAGGGGACCATCGGGATCTTGATCGCGAACCCGATGAAGAGGGCGACGAAGGCGAGCTTGGCGAAGCTCATCCCGAGGATGGGCGCGGCCGAGTCGAACTGGCCGGCCGCGCCCTGCTTCGCGAGCTCGACCAGGTTGAAGGTGTGGCCGGCCGACATGCTGCCGTCGGTGAGCGGGGCGGGCAGGCTGTTGTAGTAGATGCCGATGATGGCGAGCAGCATCAGCACCGAGCCGGCGAGCGTGTAGAGGAAGAACTTGATCGCCGCGTACTCCTTGCGCGGCCCGCCCCAGATGCCGATGAGGAAGTACATCGGCAGGAGCATCACCTCCCAGAACACGTAGAACAGGAACATGTCGAGGGCGACGAAGGTGCCCATCATCCCGGTCTGGAGGAGGAGCAGGAGGCCGAGGTAGCCCGGGACCATGCGGACGGAGAAGTGCTTCGGGTGCGCGTGGCCGTCGGCGGGGCCGCCCTCGACCATGCCCGCCATCTGCGCGGCGCGGGCGCCGGACCACCACGGCATCGACGCGACGGTCGCGACGAAGGAGATGATCCCGGTGAGGAGGACCATCGAGATCGAGAGCCCGTCGACGCCCAGGTGGTACTCGATGTTGAACGATCGGATCCAGGTGAACCGGTGGACGAGCTGCATGCCCGTCGCCGCGCGATCGAAGGTCACCCAGGCGTAGATCGCCGCGGCGAGCGAGACGGCGCTCGCGACGAGCGCCACCACGCGGGCGCCGTCGTCCGCGAGCCGCTTCGGGAGGCGGAGCAGCGAGCGGAGCGAGACGAGGACCAGGATCACCGCTGCGCCGAGGAGCGGGACGAAGGTGGCCCAGGTGAGGACGTGCGCGTCGAGCATGGCGGACATGGTGTCGGGCCTCGCTACTGGAGGAGGAAGTTGAGGAGGACCACCACGAGCGCGCCGCCGAGCGCGCCGTAGAGGTAGGTCTGGATGCGGCCGGTCTGGAGCCGCCGGAGCGCGCCGCCCGCGCCGCGGGTCAGGTGCGCGACCCCGTTGACGGCCCAGTCCACGCCGTACCGGTCGATGACGTCGCTGATCGCCGACGCGAACCGGGCGAGCGCGCCGACGAGGTTGACGATCCCGTCGACGAGGTGGGTGTCGAACCAGGCGAGCAGCGCCGCGAACCGCGTGAGCGGCCGGACGACGGCGAACGCGTACAGCTCGTCCACGTAGTACTTGTCGTGGACCACGGTCCAGGCGCGCGTGAACCGCGCCTTGAGGCGCGCGGGCACCTCGCTGCGGCCGTCCTTGTAGAGCGCGCGCGCCGCGAGCCAGCCGGCGAAGGCCGCCGCGACGCCGAGCCCCTGGAAGAGCCACTCGAGGGCGTGGGCGGTCTCGCGGAACGCGAAGAGCCTCGTCGCCGGCGCGAGGACCGGCTCGAGCCAGCGCTCGAAGAGCGGCTCGTGGTGCGTCCAGAGCGCGGGCAGGCCCAGGAAGAGCGTGAGGACCGAGCCGGCGGCGAGGACGGCGAGGACGGAGGTGACGGTCCACGGCGACTCGTGGGGCGTGTGGCCGGGCCCGCCGTGGCCGTGGCCGGCGTCGTGGGGCCCCCGATACGTCCCGCTGAACGTCATGTAGTACGAGCGGTACATGTAGAACGCGGTGCCGGTCGCGGTGAGGAGCCCCAGCGCCCAGATCGCCGGGCCGAGCCACGGCACCGGCACGCCGAACAGCGCGAGGTGGTCGCTCGTGAACGCCTTCCAGAGGATCTCGTCCTTCGAGAAGAAGCCGTTCGCGATCGGGAAGCCGGCGATGGCGACGCAGGCGACGAGGTACGCCCAGCGGGTCCAGGGCATGTGCTTCGCGAGCCCGCCCATCTTCCGCATGTCCTGCTCGTGGTGGCAGCCGAGGATGACCGAGCCGGCGGCGAGGAAGAGCGTCGCCTTGAAGAACGCGTGCGTGAGGAGGTGATAGGTCCCCGCCCAGTAGGCGCCGACGCCCACGCCGATGAACATGAACCCGAGCTGCGAGACGGTCGAGTAGGCGAGGACCTTCTTGATGTCGTACTGGAAGAACCCGATCGTCGCCGCGAAGGCGGCCGTGAGCGCGCCCACGAGCGCCACCCAGCCCATCGCGCTCGGCGAGAGCGCGAACAGGAACGAGAGCCGGGCCACCATGTAGACGCCGGCCGTGACCATGGTGGCGGCGTGGATGAGGGCCGAGACCGGGGTCGGACCGGCCATGGCGTCGGGCAGCCAGACGTACAGCGGGAGCTGCGCGCTCTTCCCCATCGCGCCGATGAACAGCAGGAACGCCACCAGCGCGAGCACCGGCACGCCCCAGAGCGTCATGCCGTCGAGGCGCTCCCGGACGCCCGTCTCCTCGATCGTGAGCTGGTCGCGGAGCTCGCGGAAGGCGAGGGTCGGGCCGACCTTCACCCCGGCCACGGCCGGCGCCGCGGCCGCCGCGTCCCCGTCCAGCGTCCGGAGCTCCGCGGCGGGCTGGTAGTCGGTCGCGCGCAGGCCGCCGCCCTGCCGCGGCACCCAGGCGCCGCCGAGCGCCCAGAAGAGCACGAGGATCCCGAGCAGGAACCCGAAGTCGCCGATCCGGTTCACCACGAAGGCCTTCATGCCGGCCTTCGCCTTCTCGGGGTCCGTGTACCAGAACGAGATGAGCAGGTACGACGCGAGGCCCACGCCCTCCCAGCCGAAGAACATCACCGCGAGGTTGTCGCCCATCACGAGGAGCAACATCGCGAAGACGAACAGGTTCAGGTAGCAGAAGAACCGCCAGTACGACGGCTCCTCCGCCATGTAGCCGACCGAGAAGAGGTGGATGAGCGAGCCGATCCCGGTGATCACCAGGACGAGCGTCATCGAGAGCGGGTCGAGCGCGAAGGCGAAGTCGACCGAGAGCCGCCCGATGGTGAAGACGTTCCACAGCTTCTGGTGCAGCAGCCGGTCCTCCGCGGGCAGCCCCAGCAGCTCCACGAAGCAGGCCAGCGCCACGAGGAACGAGGCCGCCACCGCGGCGATGGCGATCGCGTGGACCGCCCGCTTCCCGAACGCCTTCTGCAGCTTCGCGCCGAGCAGGACGTTCACGACGAACCCGGCGAGCGGCAGGGCCGGGATGAGCCAGAGCAGGCGCGCTGCCTGCGGAGCCGCGACGGCGTGGTCCATGCTCACTCCCTGAGGAGGTCCGCCTGGCGGACGTCGATGCTCTTCGAGGTCTGGAAGAGGGCCAGCACGATGGCGAGCCCGACCGCCGCCTCGGCGGCGGCGAGCACGATGACGAAGAGGGCGAAGACGTGTCCGCCCACCGCGCCGTCGCCGAACCGCTCGAACGCCACGAAGTTCACGTTGGCGCCGTTCAGGATGAGCTCGACGCCCATGAGGACGCCGACGGCGTTGCGGCGGGTGGAGACGGTGACGAGCCCCAGCGAGAAGAGCAGGGCACCCACGATGAGGTAGTGCGCGAGCGTGATGGTCATGGAAGTGGGGGGCCTGGGTTCAGTCGGCCTTGAGCTCCTTGCGAGCGATGACGACCGCGCCGACGAGCGTGGCGAGGAGGACGAGCGAGGCGACCTCGAAGGGCAGGAGCCAGCGGGTGAGGAGGGCGTCGCCGATCGCGGCGGTGGTCGGCGCCATCGGGCCCGGCGGCCGGGCCCGCCACGGGGCGAGGAGCGCGACCGCGACCAGGACCGGCGCCATGGCGACGAAGAGGAGGAGCCCGCCGAACAGGCCGAAGGACCGGTTCGAGACGTTCACCTCGGTGATCTTGTTGGTGAGCATCACCGCGAAGAGGACCAGCACCATCACGCCGCCCACGTACACGAGCAGCTGGACGACGGCGACGAAGTCGGCGGAGAGGAGCACGTAGAGCGCGCCCGCCCCGAGCAGCGAGGCGAGGAGGCCGACCGCGCTGTAGAGGATGTTCCGGGCGAAGGCGACGAACGCCGCGCCGCCCAGCGTGATCGCGGCGAGCCCGTAGAAGGCGCCCGCGGCGAAGCCGCCGTGGCCGGGCCGCGGGGCGGCGGCGCCGTCCATCGCGGGCGCGATGGCGACGGCGGCCACGGCGATCACGAACAGCACCACCAGCAGGGAGGCGGCGGCCCAGACGACGAGTCTGCGGGTCACGGCTTGTGCTCCTTGTCGTCGGCGGCGGGTGCGGGTGCGGGTGCGGGCGCGGGCGCGGCGGCGGCCGGGGCTGGTGCGGCGGGAGCGGAAGCCGGCCGGGGGTCCGGGGGGCCGGCTTCCTCGGCCGCCGGCTCAGGCGCCAGGAACTCGGGGCCGCGCGCGTCCCAGCGGCGCGCCTCGAGCATCGGGCGGAGCAGCGAGCCGAGCGGCACGCGCGGGTAGTACGTCGCGTCCTTCGCGACCTTGTAGACGGGGAACGGCTTCTCCGCCCAGCGGAAGGTGAGCGTGCGCAGGTCGGCGCTCGCGGCCTCGAACTCGCGGGTGTGCTGGATCGAGCCGGTGGGGCAGGGCTCGACGCACAGGCCGCAGTACATGCACTTCGCCTCGTCGATGTCGAACTGGGTGACGAGGCGCTGCTTCGGGTTGGCCGGGTCCTTCTCCAGCGTGATGGCGATGCAGTCGATGGGGCACGCGCGCTCGCAGGCCTGGCACCCGGTGCAGATCGCGGGGTCCACCTCGAGCAGCCCCCGGTAGCGCGCGGGGAGCATGTCGCGCACCGGCAGCGGCGTGCGATCCGGGTACTGGATCGTCACCGGCCGCCGCAGCAGGTACGAGAGCGTGACGGACAGGCCGTGCCAGATGGACCGGGCGGTGGTCCCGACGGCGGTGGCGTAGGCGCGGACGTTCTGGGCCATGGCGCGAGTCCCCGTCACCAGTTGGTGAGATCGACCCGGTCGCCCGCCGCGGACACGTTGCGGAGGGTGAGCCGGAGGAAGAAGAAGGCGGTCACCAGGAAGGCGCCGGTGAGCGCGAAGCCCGTCGCGCGCGCGGCCCACGGGGTGCCCGTGACGAGCAGCTGCCAGAAGAGCGTGCCCACGAAGCAGGCGAAGGCGAAGGGCACGAGGTACTTCCAGCAGAGCGACATCATCTGGTCGACGCGGATGCGCGGCAGGGTCCAGCGGACCCAGACGATGAGGTTCAGGACCGCGAGCGTCTTCACCACGAAGACCCCCATCGAGAGGACCTGGAGCCCCCACCAGCCGGCGCCCGGGACCGACCCCGCGGCGCCGCGCGCCGCGGCGTAGACCTCCGGCCCGACGAACGGCACCTGCCAGCCGCCGAGGAAGAGCGTCACGGCGATCGCCGACATCACCCACAGGTTCCCGAACTCGACGAGGAAGTAGATCGCGAACCGGAACGACGAGTACTCCGAGAGATAGCCGGCGACGAGCTCCGACTCCGCCTCGGGGAGGTCGAACGGCGTGCGGTTCCCCTCGGCGAGCTGGGCGATGAAGAAGACGACGAAGGCGACCAGCGCGAACGGGTTCGTGAAGACGTTCCACTCCCAGGGCCAGGCGCCCTGCGCCTCGATCATCCCCTGCATGGAGAGGGTCCCGGCCATGAGCACCGGCACCATGGCCGCGAGCCCGGCGGGGATCTCGTAGGAGATCACCTGCGCCGCCGACCGCATGCCGCCGAAGAGCGACCACTTCGAGTTCGAGGACCACCCCGCGAGCAGGATGCCGACCACCACGAGCGCCGTGACCGACAGCACGTACAGGACGCCGACGTTCAGGTCGGCGGCGACGAGGCTCTGGCCGAAGGGGAGGACGACGAAGGTGAGCGCGAAGCCGACGATGACGAAGTAGGGCGCGGCGCGGAACAGGACGGCGTCGGCGTCGGCGGGGACGAGGTCCTCCTTGAGGAGGAGCTTCACCGCGTCGGCGACCCACTGGAGGAACCCTCCGGCGCCGACGCGGTTGTAGCCGACGCGGCTGGACATGCGGGCGAACACCCGCATCTCCCACCAGACCGTGATGCCGGAGACGACGGCGCCGAAGGTGACGAGCACGGCGGCGAGGACGGCGAGCCCGGCGGCGTGGAGGAGGAAGACCTGCCCCTCCGACCAGCCCGCGGGGACGATGGTGCGGAGCGGCGAGAGGGCCACGATGAGGCCGAACAGCAGGCCCGGGAGGCCGACGCCGACGGCGAGGGTGAGGCCCAGGACGGCGCGGGCGCGGCGCCGCGCGGCGGGCGCGCCCGGCGCGTAGGGGAGGGCGGCAGGCTCGCTCATCGGTCGATCTCCGGCGCGACGACGTCCAGGGAAGCGATCAACGCCACCAGATCCGCCACCATCAGCCCGGGCGAGATCGCGTCCACGATCCCCATCGCGGTGAACGAGCCGGTCCGGACCCGCACCCGCGCGGCCTTCTCCGTCCCGTCCGACACCACGTAGTAGGCCATCTCTCCGCGCGCGCTCTCCACGCGCGACAGCGCCTCGCCCGGCTCCGGCTTGATGCGGCGCGGGACCTTGGCCATGTACTCGCCCTCGGGCAGGGTCTCGAGCGCCTGGCGGACGATCTTCGACGACTCGGCCATCTCCAGGCAGCGGACGTAGTACCGGTCGAAGGCGTCGCCGACCGTGCCCACGAACCCCTTGCCGACCGGGATCTGGAACCGGAACCGCGGGTAGGCGGCGTAGGGCACGTCGCGGCGGAGGTCGAAGTCGACCCCGGAGCCGCGCAGGTTCGGGCCGGAGAGGCCGTAGTCGACGGCCATCTCGGCGGGGATCACCGCGACGCCGGCGAGCCGCTTCACGAACACCTCGTTGAACGAGATGAGGCGGTCGAACTCGACCAGGAACCGGTCGAAGTGATCGAGGAAGCGGAGGGTCCGGTCGCGCCAGCCCTCGGGCAGGTCGAAGGCGACGCCGCCGACGCGGTGGTAGTTGTACGTGAGGCGCGCCCCGCAGAGCGCCTCCATGAGGTCGTTGATCGTCTCGCGCTCGCGGACGCCGTGGAGCATGGGCGTGAACGCGCCGATGTCCATGGCCATCGTGCCCACCGAGAGGAGGTGGGAGGCGATCCGGCAGAGCTCGCACGAGATCGCGCGGAGCCACTGGGCCCGGGGGGGGACCTCGAGCTTGAGCAGCCGCTCGACGGCGATCGCGTACCCCTCGTTCGGGAACATCGCGGCGACGTAGTCCACGCGGTCGGTGAAGGGCATGAACCCCGGGTAGCCGACCTGCTCGCCGATCTTCTCGATGGAGCGGTGCAGGTAGCCGACGTCGGGGATCGCCCTGCGGATCACCTCGCCGTCGGTCTCCACCATGAAGTTGATGACGCCGTGGGTGGACGGGTGCTGGGGACCGAAGTTGAGGATCATCTCCTCGCCGTCCGCCTGCAGCCGCCGGAGGATGAGCCGTTCCATGGGTCAGGCCTTCTCGCCGGTGGCGGGGGGGGCCGCGGCCGCGACCGCGGCGGGCGCGGGCGTCGCCGGGGCGGCGGAGGCGCGGGCGCGCTCGTCGAGCCGGCGGAGCTCGACCAGCGGATTCTCGCGGACGTTGTCCATGCCGCGGTAGCCGCCCGCCTCCTGGTAGTCCTTGCGGAGCGGGTGGCCGATCCAGTCGTCCGGCAGGAGGATGCGGCGGAGATCCGAGTGGCCGGTGAACTCGACGCCGAACAGGTCGTACACCTCGCGCTCGAACCAGGTGGCGGCCCGCCAGACGCCCTCGACCGTGGGCACGCGCGGCGCCGCCCGGTCCGCCTCCACCTTGAGGACGATCGCGTGGCGGTGCCGGTAGGAGAAGAGGTGGTACACGACCTCGATCACGCTCCGCTTCGGCCAGTCCAGGGCCGTGAGGTCCTCGAGGAGGTCCATCGCCAGGGCGGGGTCCTCCTTCGCGAACCGGCAGACGTCCTCGATCCGTGCGGCGCGCACGAGGCAGAACCGATCCACCTTCGGCTCGCCGAGCGGCCCCACCTCGTCGCCGAACCGTGCCAGCAGCCGCTCGTGGACTTCCTGTTCCGTCATGCACACACTCCGCGTGATGCTCCCGGGGACGCCGCCCGGATGGCCGGTGGCCCCGTACCCCCGCACGCCTGGCCCGGGGGGGCCGGCGCCGGAGGCCGGACGATTCGACGCTCTGTGGATCAGCTCGCCGGTAGCGCGATCTACCGGGTCGCTGGGATGACGCGCGCGCCCTCGGGGCGGCGCTTCTCGGTCCACCGCTCGCGGCGGACGATCTCCTGCAGTCGGATGAGCCCCTCGGTGAGGGCCTCGGGCCGCGGCGGGCAGCCGGGCACGTAGACGTCCACCGGGATGACCTTGTCGACGCCCTTGCACACCGAGTACGCGCCCTGGAAGAGCCCGCCGCAGTTGGAGCAGGAGCCCATCGAGATGACGTACTTCGGATCGGCCATCTGGTCGTAGAGGAGCTTGGCGCGGACCGCCATCTTGTAGGTGAGCGTGCCCGCCACGATCATGAAGTCGGACTGGCGCGGCGAGGCGCGGGGGATCGCGCCGAAGCGCATGAGGTCGGCCCGGGGCCCGCCGGTCTGGATGAGCTCGATGCCGCAGCACGCGAGCCCGAACAGCAGGTACCAGAGCGAGTTCTCGCGGGCCATGTTGATGAGCTGATCGAGCTGGCTCGTGTGGAAGAGGGTGACGTCTCCGCCCGCCTCTCCCTGGCCCATCTTCGCCGCCATCTTCTCTCCTCTTCCCCTTCCCTCGGTGGGATCCGTCGCTACGCCGCCGGCCGATCGTGCGCCACCGGCGCCAGCGGCGCGGGCCGCTCGTCGGGGGGGATGGCCGGCGCCCGCTCGTCCAGCTTCTTCACCCAGTCCAGATCGCCGCGCGCCCAGACCCAGGCCAGGCCGGCGACGAGGATGGCGGTGAAGATCAGGAGCTCCACGAGCGCCACCCACGCGGCGGCGCTCTGCTGGAGGTGGCCCGTCTCCACCCAGCGCCGGTACACGGCGACGACGGGGAACGTGAGCGCGATGTCCACCTCGAAGATCACGAAGACGAGCGCGACCAGGTAGAACCGCGGATTGAAGTTGAACCAGGCCACCCCGACGGGCCGCTCCCCGCACTCGTAGATGCTGGCCTTCTCCGCGCTGGGCGCGCGGGGGCCGACGAGCCGCGAGAGCGTGATGCCGCCGAAGGCGACTGCGATCGCGACGAGCGCGAAGGCCAGGACCGCGCCGAAGTGGAATCCCATGCGGGTTGCCTTGAGTGTGCGTATCCTCCTGCCAACAATGAGGAATCGCAGGAGGGGGATACTCCCGTGCGGGCACCCAAGTCAAGTGCCCGGAAACCGTTGACAAAACTGGACCGGGCAGGCAGTTAAGGGCCCGTCTGCACCCCCCTGCGATCATGAACGAACTCCTGGTCTACGTCCCCATCGCGCTCGTCGTCGCACTGGGGCTCGCCGTCGGGCTCCTGATGCTCTGGCTGTCCAACGTCCTGGGGCCGCGGCGGCCGAGCGCCGTGAAGGAGACGCCCTTCGAGTTCGGATCGCAGCCGGTGAGCTCGGCGCGCGAGCGGTTCGGGGTGAAGTTCTACACGGTCGCGATCCTGTTCATCGTCTTCGACATCGAGGCGGTGTTCGTCTACCCGTGGGCGGTCCTCCTCGCGGACGGGCTGGGCTGGCCCGGTTATGTCTCCATGGCGATCTTCGTCGCGACCCTGGTGGCCGGCCTGGCGTACGTCTGGAAGAAGGGCGTGCTGGACTGGGCGGACTGACCAGCGACCGATTCCCTGGTCCGGAGGCAACGTACCGATGGTGTCCGAATTCGACGGCGTGCCCGCCCTCACCACGCGGCGCGAGGAGGCGCTGACCGGCCTCGCCGGCCTGGTGTCGAAGGGCCTGGGCTGGGCGCGCAAGTACTCGCTGTTCCAGTACCCCTTCGTCACCGCCTGCTGCGGCATGGAGTACATGACGCTCTCGTCGGCGCGGTACGATCTCGACCGCTTCGGCGCCGCGCTGCCGCGGTTCTCGCCCCGACAGGCCGACCTGCTCATGGTCGTCGGCACGGTCAACTGCAAGCAGGCGCCGATCCTGCGCCGGGTCTGGGAGCAGATCGCGGAGCCGAAGTGGGTCATCGCCTTCGGCGTGTGCGCGAGCTCCGGCGGCTTCTACGACAACTACGCCACCGTCCAGGGCATCGACCGGATCGTCCCGGTGGACGTCTACATCCCCGGCTGCCCGCCGCGGCCGGAGCAGGTGCTCGACGGGATCATGCTCCTGCAGAAGAAGATCCAGAACCAGCCCAACCGACTCACCGCGAGCTGGCCCCGGTCCGAGCTGGCCGGCCGCCGGGAGGGGTAGAGGCGCTCTATGTCCAAGGCCGTGATCGGCGCGCTCGTCGAGCGCTTCCCCGACGCCGTGTACGACGCCTACGAAGGCGTCGGCGGCGACGACTGCGCGTTCGTGAAGAAGGACCGGATCGCCGAGGTGTGCCGCCACCTCCGCGAGGTCGAGCGGTTCGATCTCGCGCCGTACATCACGGCGGTGGACTACCTCGGCACGGAGCCGCGGTTCGAGGTGGTCTACAACCTCCTCTCGATCCCGCGGAACGCGCGCATCCGCCTGCGGGTGAAGGTGCCCGAGGGGGAGGACGGGGTGGTGCCGTCGGTGACCGGCGTCTGGCGCGGGGCCGACTGGTTCGAGCGCTACTGCTTCGACATGTACGGGATCCGGTTCACCGGGCACCCCGACCTGCGGCGCCTCTTCATGTACGACGAGTTCGTGGGGCACCCGCTCCGCAAGGACTACCCGCTCAAGGGCCGGCAGCCGCTCGTGCCCGAGCGCGACGTCCCCGACATCTTCCGCGGCCCCGGGCCCGAGGGCAGGGACTGACCATGGCCTCGCAGACCGTGAACGAACTGGAGTCCGTCGGGCCCGCCGGCCTCGACACCCGCGCGACCCCCGGCTCCTTCGGCGCCGGCGAGGCCGCCCACCCGCTCGGCCGCGAGGCGCGGCCGGCGGCGCCGGGGGAGCTCGACGCCCCGCTGCCGGCCAAGCGCATGGTCGTGAACCTCGGCCCCTCGCACCCGGCGATGCACGGCGTGACCCGGGCGGTGGTGGAGCTCGAGGGCGAGACCATCCGGTCGATGAAGCTCGACATCGGCTTCTTGCACCGCGGGTTCGAGAAGAGCTGCGAGAACGTCACCTGGACGCAGTGCTTCCCGTACACCGACCGGCTCAACTACGTCAGCTCGATCATGAACAACGTCGGGTTCGCGCTGGCGGTGGAGAAGCTCTGCCGCCTCGAGATCCCCGAGCGCGCCCGGTACCTGCGCGTCGTGACGAGCGAGCTCCACCGGATCTGCGACCACCTCACGCTCGTCGGGGCGATGGGGCTCGAGCTCGGCGCGATGACGGTGTTCCTCTACGCCATCGAGGCGCGGGACGTGATCTGGGACCGGCTCACCGAGCTCTGCGGCGCCCGGCTCACCTCCAACTACGCGCGCATCGGCGGCGTCGCCCGCGACATGCCCGACGGCTGGGCGGAGAAGACCCTCGCCACCCTCGACCGCGTGGCCGCGCTGCGCGACGAGGTCGACGGCCTGCTCACGCGCAACCGCATCTTCGTGGACCGGACCCGCGGCACCGGCAAGGTCACGCGCGAGGACGCGATCGAGCTCGGCTTCACCGGCCCCTGCCTGCGCGCCAGCGGCGAGCCGTACGACCTCCGGAAGGCGGCCCCCTACCTCGTCTACGACCGGCTGGAGTTCGACGTGCCCGTCGGGACGAACGGCGACAACTTCGATCGCTACCTCATGCGGATGGAGGAGATGCGCCAGGCCGACAAGATCGTCCGCCAGTGCTTCGCGCAGATGCCGCCCGGGGAGATCATCGTCGCCGACTGGGCGTACGCGCTCCCGCCCAAGCCGCAGGTCTACGGGACCATCGAGGGCGTGATGGCCCACTTCAAGCTCGTGATGGAGGGGATCAAGGTCCCCGCCGGCGAGGCGTACGGCTACACCGAGGCGGCCAACGGCGAGCTCGGGTTCTACGTGGTGTCGGACGGCGGCGGGCGGCCCTACAAGCTCGGCCTGCGCGCGCCGGGCTGGCCGATGCTGGCCGCGCTCCCGCACATGACCAAGGACGCGCTGCTCGCGGACCTCGTCCCGACCTTCGACAGCATCAACATGATCGGCGGCGAGGTGGAGCAGTAGATCTCGCCCTTCGACTCCGCCTGCCCTGAGCGTAGGGCGGGCGGAGCCGGCCCGGAGTCGAAGGGCTCAGGGCGAACGGAGTCACGACAAGAGGAAGAGATGGCCGACGAGACCAAGCCCGCAGCCGCCCCGCCGCCCAAGCCTGCGGGCCCGCCCGCGCCGCCGCCGCCGAGGAACCCGGGGTTCGTGACCGCGACGATCGACGGTCGCGAGGTGGTGGTGAAGCCCGGGATGAACGTGCTCGAGGCGGCGAAGTCGGCCGGGATCGAGATCCCGTACTACTGCTACCACAAGCGGCTCAGCATCGCGGCCAACTGCCGGATGTGCCTGGTCGAGATGTCGAACGCGCCCATGGGCAAGCTCATGCCGGCGTGCCAGATGCCGCTCGCCGAGGGCGTGACGGTCAAGACCGATTCGCCGCGGGTGAAGGACCAGCAGCGCGCCACGCTCGAGTTCCTGCTCCTCAACCACCCGGTGGACTGCGCCATCTGCGACCAGGCCGGCGAGTGCAAGCTGCAGGACTACTACATGCAGCACGACCGCCAGCCGTCGCGGCTCGACATCCCCAAGGTCGTGAAGGGGAAGCGCCTCTACCTCGGGCCGATGGTCACGCTGGACCAGGAGCGCTGCATCCTCTGCACCCGCTGCGTCCGGTTCATGCGCGAGGTGGCCAAGGACCCGCAGCTCGGCGTCGCCCAGCGCGGGACCGAGAGCTTCATCGAGACCGCCCCGGGCCAGCCGCTCGACAACAAGTACTCCGGCAACGTCGTGGACATCTGCCCGGTCGGCGCCCTCACCAGCAACGACTTCCGCTTCCGCGGCCGCGTCTGGTTCATGAGCGCCGCCCGGTCGATCTGCACGGGGTGCGCGCGGGGGTGCAACACGTTCCTCGACTACCTGAACGACACCACCTACCGCTACCGCCCGCGCGAGAACGACGCCGTCAACCAGGAGTGGATGTGCGACGACGGCCGACTCTCCTACAAGTACCTGAACCGCGGCCGGGTGCTCGCCGCGCGTGAGGGGGCGGGGCAGGGCGGCGCCAAGATCCCGCGCGCCGCCGCCGTGGCGCGCGCGGCCGAGGTCCTCTCCGAGCACGCGAAGGACGGCGGGCTCGCGGTCCTGGTCTCGCCCGTCGCCTCGCTCGAGGACGTGCTCGTGGCCCTCACCGTCGCCCGGGACGGCCTGGGCATCGGCGAGGTGTTCATGGGCGGCCGCGCCGACGGCTGGCAGGACGACTTCCTGAAGCGCGCCGACGAGAACCCGAACCGCAAGGGCGTCGAGCTGGCCGCGCAGGCGCTCGGCCTCGCGGCGCGGCCGTTCGGGGACCTCCTCTCCGCGGCGCGCGCGGGCAAGGCGAAGGCGGTCTGGGCCATCGGGACCGAGGTGCCGGTCGAGGGTGCGGCGGCGGCGCTCGCCGGCGCGACGATCGTCGCGCAGGCCACGAACGACGACGCCCTCGCGCAGGCGGCCCAGGTGCTGCTCCCCGCGTCGCCGCACTCCGAATCCGACGGCACGTTCGTCAACTTCGAGGGCCGGGCACAGCGGTTCGAGATGGCCTACTTCCCGCGCGGCGAGTCACGCCCGCACTGGCAGCTCGCGGGCGAGCTGGGCAAGCACCTCGGGCTCTCGCTGCAGTACCCGTCGGCCCGCGACGTCTTCCGCGCGCTCGGGCCGAAGCTCGGGGACGCCCTGGGCGAGTTCCGGTGGGACGCGCTCCCGTCGGTCGGCAGGCGTCCGGGCCTCATCCCGCTCGCGGCGGGGACGGTGGACGGCCGGCTCGCCGGGTACCGCGAGCGCGTGCCGCCGGAGACGAGCGAGGACCAGCGGCGCGCGCTGCAGCGTCTCCCTGGGGGGGCGCAGCGCGATGCGAACGCCCCAGCAGGATCGGAAGGGGACCGTCGATGAAGCGCTTCTTCGGCATGACGGCGGTCCTCGTCGGGCTGCTCGTCGCGTTCGTGGTCCTGGGGGCCGTCGGCTACTGGGGGATCCGGCTGCTCGCCGGGCTCTTCGGCGGCGACTCGTGGAACCCGGTGGGCGTCTTCCTCGGCGCCTCGATCTCCAACATCCTCGTCATCACGCTCGGCCTGCTCATGACCGCGGCGGCGCTGCTCACGGTCGCCGAGCGGAAGTGGTCCGCCCTGCTCCAGAACCGGATCGGCGCCAACCGGATCAAGGTGTTCGGGAGGTTCTCGCTCGGCGGGATCCCGTACGTCCTCGCCGACGCGCTCAAGATGCTGACCAAGGAGCGGGTGGAGCCGACGGGCAACACCCGGTTCATCTACCAGCTCGCGCCCGTCCTCGCGTTCGCCCCGGTGTTCGCGCTCGCGGCGGTGGTGCCCATCGGGCCGCCGATCGCGCTCTCGGACATCCCGTGGTTCTCCGACGCGCCGGCGAGCGCCGGCAGGTTCGCGATGCAGATCGCGGATCCGGACGTCGGGCTCCTCTTCGTCTTCGCCTTCGCATCGCTCGCGGTGTACGGCACCGCGCTCGCCGGCTGGGCCTCCAACAACAAGATGGCGCTGCTCGGCGGCGTCCGCGCCTCGTCGCAGATGATCAGCTACGAGGTCTCGCTCGGGCTCGGGCTCGTGGGCTGCATGATCGCGTACCGGACGCTCGGGCTGCAGGGGATGGTGGAGGCGCAGGGCGCCTCGGTGATCGGCGGGACGCCGGCGCTCGGCATCCTCCTCCAGCCGATCGGGTTCCTCGTGTTCTTCACGAGCGCCTTCGCCGAGACGAAGCGCGCGCCCTTCGACCTGCCCGAGGGCGAGAGCGAGATCGTCGGCTACTTCGTCGAGTACTCGGGGATGAAGTTCGGCCTCATGTTCCTCGCCGAGTTCCTCGAGATCGTGGTGCTCTCCGCGATCGTGGCCGCGGTCTTCCTCGGCGGCTGGCACCCCATCCTCTTCGAGGGCTGGCTGCGCGCGAACCTCTCGCCCTTCTGGTTCGCCGCGGTGGGCGCGGCGGCGTTCCTCGCCAAGATGATCGTCCTCATGTGGCTCCAGCTCGTCATCCGCTGGCTCCTGCCGCGCTTCCGGTACGACCAGGTCCAGAAGCTCTGCTGGAAGATCCTGCTCCCCGCCGCCCTCGCCAACGTGTTCGTCACCGGCGCCGCCGTGCTCCTCGACCCCAGCCTCGAGCTCCTCGCCTGGATCGGCCTCGCCGAGCTCGTCGTCATCGGCGTCGTCACGGTCGCCGCGGGGCGCGCCGGGACCGAGGAGGGGCACGCCGGCGCGGGCCACGCCGGGAGCGTCGCGGGTCATTAAGAGAGGACCTCGGAAAGCCCATGCCCTACAAGCTCCAGTCCGCCGCCACCGGCCTGCGCGAGTCGATGTACTTCCCGGAGGTCTTCCGGGGCATCGGTACCGTCGCGCGCCACTTCTTCCGGAACCTGTTCTTCTCGCGCGACCCGAACCCGGACATCCTCGCCCGGCCGCGCGACGGGTTCGGGACCTCGGACAACGTCACCATCCAGTACCCCGAGGAGCGGCAGCCCTATCCCCCGGGCTACCGCGGCCTGCACCGGCTCGTGCCGCGCGCCGACGGGAAGCCGCGCTGCGTCGCCTGCTACATGTGCGCCACGATCTGCCCGGCGCAGTGCATCTACATCGAGGCGGGCGAGTACGAGGACGACCCGATCGAGAAGTACCCGGTCAAGTTCGTGATCGACGAGCTGCGCTGCATCGTGTGCGGGTTCTGCGTCGAGGCCTGCCCGAAGGACGCGATCCGCATGGACACCGGCGAGCACACGCCGCCGTCCTACGAGCGCGCGGCGCAGATCTGGGACGAGAAGCGGCTCCTCCGCGGCCCGCCGGTCAGCTACCACTACGATCCGTGGCTGCGCCGCCCCTCGACGCTCCCGCCCGAGGCCGTGGAGAAGGCCCGCGCGATCGCCCAGCCGTTCCCGTCCATGGCGACCGACGAGGCGAGCCAGACGCCCGGGTTCTCGGTCCGCGCGCTCGCCGCCGAGGCCAAGGCGCGCGGCGAGGGCGGGGCGCGGTAGACGGAACCGCTCGCCCTCCGAGGCGCAGGGCGCGCGGACCTTCGCTCAGGCCTGTCGCACTGCGGAGAAAAGAGAAGCCCGCGGGCCCGGAACCGGGCGCGCGGGCTCTCGTGCTTCGAGCGGCGGACGGCCTAGAACTGGAACCGCGCACCCAGCATCAGGGTCGTCGTGGTCTGGTCGTAGTCGCCCCAGTGCGGGTGGAACATCAGCTCGAGCGGGAACCGCACCTGGCGGTTCATCTGGTAGAACGCGCCGACGCCGAGCCGCATCGTGGCGCCGGTCGCCGCGTCGACGTCCGGGTGGTCGGCACGTGCGAAGCCGAGGCCGAGGTCGGCGTAGCCGCCGAACTGCGGGTTGGCCGAGTAGATGAGGCGCGCCGCGGCGAGGAGCTCGAAGACGCTGATGTCGTCCTCGAGCCCGGAGTAGGACAGGGAGCCGACGCCGGCGAGCTGGAGGTTCGGCGCCGCCCGGAAGATCGGGACCTCGCCGTCGAGCCGGAGCTGGTAACCGCTGGCGTCACCCCACTCGGCGCCACCCAGGATGCCGAGCGCGAAGCCACTTCCGCTGGCCTGGGCGGTCGCCGCGGCCGGCGCGAGGAGCGCGGCGGCGAGGACGAGTCCGGTGAACGAGCGCGAGGTCATGTCACTCTCCTGAAAAGGGTTTCACTGAGCGGACGGCATCCTAACCCCGAACCGACCGTACGGAAATGGATCGTGAAGGGGGTGCGACCAGGAGTGATGTAGGAACCTGGCGCGCGCCCCAAGATGGGGTCCCGGCGTGAACCACCCGGGACGGTCAGGCGTGGGCGGAGGGTGGGCGCGCCGCGACGCCCCTCCGGGCGGCGACGTAGGCGGCGACCGCCAACCCCATGACCACGCCGGCGATCGGTGGGCCGA
>JAEYZK010000201.1 GCA_023428085.1 Pseudomonadota bacterium | reverse complement strand
AGCCGGGCGCGCCACGCGGCGGTGCGCGCCCGGGGCCACGCCCCGGGCCACGCCCCGGCGCCCCGCGGAGGCCGCGCCGGAGCGGCCCGCGCGATCGGACCTGATCCGCCCCGCGGGTCGATTTTCTGTTAGCGTAGCCGGCGGGCCCTCTGGCGGAACGGTAGACGCACTCGACTCAAAATCGAGCGGGGCGACCCCCCGTCCCGGTTCGAGTCCGGGGAGGGCCAAATTCCCTTGCGGCCGATCATGGCCAACGTGTATCGGTACGCGCCCACCCGTCGACCCCGGCCCCTCCGAGGGGCCCAGCGCTCGAGGTGAGCGCCCACCGGGACCCGACGTGGGCGGAGGCATTCGAGAATGTGGAACCTCGTCATCTCCATCGCCGCGGGTGCCGCGGTCACGATCGGCATCGGGGCGTTCACCACGTTCGGGTGGGCCGGGGCGGTCTTCCCCGGCCTCATCGTGCTGGTGGCCGTCTACGTGCTGCTCCTCCGTCGCATCATGAAGCGGCTCGAGGCCGTGATGGGGGTCATGCAGCGGGAGGTGCAGGCCCGCCGGGTGGACAAGGCGATCCAGGTGCTCGAGGCCGCCTTCGTCCTCGCGCCCTGGCAGTTCCTCGTCGCCGCGCAGCTCCACTCCAACATCGGCATCCTCCACTACCTCAAGCAGGACTTCGACGCCGCCGCCCCGCACCTCGCGAAGAGCTTCTCCAAGAACTGGATCGCCCGCGGCATGCTCGGCGCGTTGCGGTACCGGCGGAGGGATCTCGCGGGCGCCCGGAAGACCTTCGAGGACGCGGTGACGGCGAACAAGAAGGAGGGGGTCCTCTGGGCGGCCTACGCCTGGGTGCTCGAGAAGGAAGGGGCGCGCGAGGACGCGCTCCGCGTGCTCGGCCGCGCCGTCAAGGCGAACCCGAACGACGAGAAGCTCAAGACCTGCCTCCAGGCGCTCCAGAACGGAAAGAAGCTCAAGCTCGGCAAGCTGTACGAGGAGCACTGGTTCCAGTTCCACCTCGAGCCCCCGCCCCAGCAGGTCATCGGACCCGGGTTCCGCGGCAACCGGCGCGCCCTGTATCGCGGCTAGCGGCCCCGTCTCGCCGTCCCGCTCCCGCGTGACCCGCTCCTGGTAGAGTCGCGGCCGCCCCGCCCCGAACAGTTCACTTGCGGCGAAGGTCCCTTTTTCTCCGCGGCCCGCGTGGGGAACCGCCTGGCCGCGCGCGCGCGCGCGCTGTACGGTCGTTCGCCGGCCTCAGCGCTGCACGGGGGACGGGACGAGCGATCGACGTGGACCGGCTCCCTGCGCAGCCGCGGCCGGTTCTCGGACCCCTGGCTATGTTCCGGTCGGGACCATGGAAGGCGTACACGACAGCGCGCCCCCGCCGCGGGCGGAGACCGGGGGGACGGCCCGCGAGGCGGCGGTCGAGGAGGCGCTCGCGTTCTCGGAGGGCCGCCACCTCGACGAGGTGGCCCACCGGCTCCGGCTCGGCCTCCAGGCGGCCCTGGCGCAGCTCGCGGAGTCCACCCGCCTCCTGCGCGAGCGCGACGTCCGGCACGAGGAGCTCCTCGCGAGCGCCGCGGCCGAGCTGCACGCTGCCGCGCACCTGCTCGCGACGCAGCGCAACGAGGCGGGCCGTGAGGAGGCAGCCCGGCGGCTCCGCCGCGTCGCCGAGGACCTCGAGCGGATGTCCCGCACCCCCCTGCCCGCCTACCGGGCGCCCCCGCGCGCGACGCAGGGCGCGCGGGCCCGCCTCCTCGTCGCGGACGACGAGCCCGACGCCCGCGAGCTCCTCGGCGAGGTCCTCGGGGACGACTACGACATCATCACCGCCGCGGACGGCCAGGAGGCGGTGGACGCCGCCCGGGCGCAGCGCCCCGACGTGATCCTGCTCGACCTCAACATGCCGCGGCTGGACGGCTTCGGCGCGCTCGAGCACCTCCGCGCCGACCCGAGCACGATGGACATCCCGGTGATCCTCGTGACGGCCCGCAGCGACGACGCCGGCAAGGTGCGCGGCCTCGACCAGGGCGCGGTGGACTACCTCCAGAAGCCGTTCTCCGAGCTCGAGCTCCGCGCGCGGGTCGAGCGCACGCTCCGCCTGGTGCGCAGCCAGAGCGCCCTCCGCGAGCTCGCGCAGACGGACGCGCTCACCGGCCTCGCCAACCTGCGCGCCTTCCGCGCCCGCCTCGACGAGGAGGTGAAGCGCGCCCGCCGGTACCGGACGCCCATCACCTGCGTGATGGCCGACATGGACCAGCTCAAGCCCATCAACGACGAGCTGGGCCACGCCGCCGGAGACCGGGCGATCGCCGCGGTCGCGGCCGTCATCCGCGAGGAGCTCCGCGAGACCGACTTCGGCGCGCGGTACGGCGGCGACGAGTTCGTGGTCCTGCTCCCGCACACCGCGGCCGAGGAGGGGCGCATCTTCGCCGAGCGCGTGTGCGCGCGGCTCCGCGAGACGGACGTGATCGTCGGCGAGCGCCGCCTCAAGCTGCGGGCCTCGTTCGGCGTCGCGTGCCGGTTCCCGCACGCGGCGGAGGAGCCGCCGGAGGCGCTCGTGCACGCGGCCGACGCGGCGCTCTACGCCGCGAAGCGCTCCGGACGCGGCCGGGTGGTGGTCGCGGGCGAGCCGCCCGTCACGTCTTGAAGCCGGGGGCCGGCATGGGGTGGTCGGCCTCGGCGCGGCTCCGCGCCTCCGCGGCGTACCGGTTGAGCTTGTTGTAGAGCGTCTTCTCGCTGATCCCCAGCGCCTCGGCCGTCCGCGCCTTGTTCCCGGCGTTCCGCTGCAGCGACGCGAGGATGTACTCCTTCTCGACCTTCTCGATGGGGATCCCGAGCGGCACGCGCAGGGTCGCCGCCGCGGGCCGGCTCGTCTGCATGTCCGGCGGCAGGTGCTCCTCGCCGATGATGTCCCCGTCCACGAGGATCATCGCCCGCTCCACCGTGTTCCGGAGCTCGCGGATGTTGCCGGGCCAGGCGTACCCCTGGAGCAGCGCCAGCGCGCTCGGCGCGACGCCCTGGACCCGCTTGCCGGTCTCGGCGTTGTACTTGTCGATGAAGTGGTGGACGAGGAGCGGGATGTCCTCGCGCCGCTCCTTGAGCGGCGGCAGCCCGATCGTGAACACGTGCAGCCGGAAGTAGAGGTCCTCGCGGAACCGGCCGCGCCGGATCTCCTCCTTGAGATCGCGGTTCGTCGCGCAGATCACCCGGACGTCCACCTCCACCTCGCCGCGGCCGCCCAGGCGGCGGATCCGGTGGTCCTCGAGGACGCGGAGGAACTTGGCCTGGAGCTCGAGCGGCAGCTCGCCGATCTCGTCGAGGAACAGCGTGCCGTTGTGGGCGAGCTCGAAGTTGCCGAGCCGCCGCTGATCCGCGCCCGTGAACGCGCCGCGCTCGTACCCGAAGAGCTCCGACTCGATGAGGGTCGCCGGGATGGCCGAGCAGTTGAGGGCCACGAAGGCCTTGTCGCGGCGCGGGGAGAGGTTGTGGATCGCGCGGGCCACGACCTCCTTGCCCGTCCCGCTCTCGCCGCCGATCACGACGCTCGCGTTCGAGGGCGCGACCTTCTTCACGAGCTCGAACACGCGCGCCATCGCCGGCCCGGTCCCGATCATGTCCGTCCCGGGGGCGAGCGCGGCGAGGCGCCGGCGCAGGAGCTGGACCTCGCGCATCGTCTCCTGCTTCTCGAGCGCGCGCTCCATCACGAGCCGGAGCCGCGGCACCTCGAGCGGCTTCTCGATGAAGTCGAAGGCGCCCTCGCGGATCGCCTGGACCGCGGTCTGGATCGTGCCGCGGCCCGTCAGCAGCACCACCGGGCACTCGGGCAGCTCGGCCCGGAGGGCCCGGAGCAGCCACAGGCCGTCCATGTTGGGCATCACGAGGTCCGTGAGGATGACGTCCGGGTGCCACTCGATCGCGCGCCGCAGCGCCTCGGTCCCGTCGCTGGCGGTCTGGACGTCGTACCCCCAGTGCTGCGTCAGCTCGGCGAGCGCCTCGCGGCTGTCCGCCTCGTCGTCCACGATGAGGACGCGGTATTTCACGGCCGCTCGCTCCTCGGGAGCCGGAGCCCCACCCGCGCGACTCCCTCCTCGCGCTGCTCGGTCAGCGAGCCACCCAGCGCACCCGCCGCCGCCACGATCACCTCCATGTCATAGCCCGTCTCCCGCCCCTCATCAGCGACGGCGTGGACCAGCCGGAGGACCGCCTGCCCGTCCTCGAGCTCCACGCCCCCCTCCACCCGCCCGCCGTCCGGCGCCGCCGTCATCGCGGCCGCGAGGAGGATGAGGACCAGGCTGCCCACCCGCGCCGCGTCCCCCGGGATCCGGACCACGCCGCGCGGCGGCTCGAGCACGAGCTGGATCCGCCGGCGCCGCGCCTCGTGGCCGAACAGCGCGCCGACGTCCGCCAGCAGCGCGCCGAGCTCGGTGTACCCGAGCGGCGCGGCGGGATCGGTCACGTCCATGAACCGCCGCACCACCTCGTTCACCCTCCCGATCTGATCGCGGAGCGCGCCGAGGTGCGGCGCGCTCGCGTCTCCCGGGCCGAGCTTCTCGGAGAGCAGCGCGAGCTGCAGCGCCATCGCGTTGAGCGGGTTCTTGATGTCGTGCGCCATCCCGGCCATCAGGCGCGAGAGCGCGGCGGAGCGCAGGGCGTGCTCGAGGCGCTCCTGCAGGCGCGCCGTCCGGACGACGAGCAGCGCTCCCGCCTCGGCCGGGTGCCGCTCCAGCTCCACCACGCCGTCGCGGCCGGCGACGCGGATCGCCGCCGGCCCGTCGCCGCGCAGCAGCGCCCGGAGCGACGCGTCCCCGTCGGCGAGCCCGCGCAGCGCACCGCCCACGTCCTCGGCGGGGAGTCCGAGCGCGGCGCGAAAGCCCGGATCGGCGCCGAGCACCGCGCCAGCGCGATCGATGAAGGCGGCTCCTGATGCGTAACGGAACATGGATGCGCTCGTACGGCCCGGCCTGAAATGCTGCCGGGCTGGTCATTTTTCAAGGCTGCGGCGAGGATAGCCTGATTACCCGGAGACCGCCTTGAAAGCGCCCTCGATCATCCGCTCCGCCCTCGTCGTCGTAAGCCTGGGGATCCACACGGGATGCGCCACCGCCCCGCGCCCCGCGTCGCCGCCCGCTCCCGCGCTGAAGGCGTCGGCCCCCGCGCCCGCGCCGCGCGGAGGCGAGGTCGTCCCCGCGCCGCCCCTCCCGGAGCCGATCCGCGGCGACGCGCGGGTCACGCTCGCCGCGGTCGGCGACGTGCTGATGCACGGCGCGGTGAAGGAGAGCGCGGCCGTCCACGGCAAGGGCGCGCCCGACGCCGGGTACTCCTGGCTGTTCGCCCCGATCGCGGACCTCCTCGGCCAGCCCGATCTCACCTTCGCGAACCTCGAGACGCCGATCGCGCCCCGGACCTCGAAGGGCTCCCGCGCGTTCGTCTTCAACGCCCCGGTGGACGTGGTCGCGGCGCTGCAGCGCGCGGGCGTGGACCTCGTCTCGGTCGCGAACAACCACGCGTTCGATCAGGGGCGGCCCGGGTTCGAGGAGACGCTGGAGTCGCTGGACCGCGCGGGGATGATCTACCTCGGCGCCGGGCGCGCGCCCCGGGCCGCGGGTCCGGTCCTGGTGGAGCGGAGCGGGCTCAAGCTCGCGTTCCTCGGCTACACCTACGGGCTCAACCAGCCCGGGAACGACTGCCCGCCGGCCCCGAAGGGCGCGCCGGCCTGCCTGCAGGCGGCGGAGCTCCGCGCCGACGCGATCGTCGAGGACGTCCGCGCGGCGGCGGCCGCCGCCGACGCCGTGGTGGTGTCGGTCCACTGGGGGATCGAGTACGAGCAGCAGCCTCGCGCGCAGGAGGTCGCGCTCGCGCGCAGGCTCGCCGACGCCGGGGCGCTCGTGGTCCTGGGCCACCACCCGCACGTGCTCCAGCCGGTGGAGATCTACCGCCGCGCCGACGGGCGGATGGCCGTCATCGCCTACTCGCTCGGGAACTTCATCTCGAACCAGTCCCGGAACTTCGTCGCGGGCGTGACGCCGGACGCGGTCGCGGCGACCCGCGACGGCGCGCTCCTGCGGGTCGCGCTCGCGCGGCAGGACTACGGCCGCGGCGTGGTCCGGGTGGAGGTCGTCGGCGCCGACTTCCTGCCCCTCTGGACCGAGAACGACACGGCCCAGATCGACCGCCGGAAGGAGCCCGGCCGCCGGCCTGCCATCCGGGTCGTGGCAGTGGACCGCGCCCTCGCGGAGGTCCGGGCGGAGCTCCTGGCGATGCCCGACCCGCTGCCCCCCGACCAGGTCGAGCGGTACGTCCAGCTCCGCAGGCGCGAGGCGCTGTACCTCTCGCGTCGCGCGGCGGTCGCGACCCTGCTGGGAGAGGACCTGCTCCGGGTGCTGCGCCCGGAGGAGCTCACGCCTCCACCGCCGCCGGGTGCCGCGGCCGCCTCCAACCGGTGAACGAGCCCGCCCCGGGCCAGGGAGCCAGGCGAGCGTCTTCGACGCCCCGGCGTCCTCACGTCACCTTGTGCGGCGCCCCGGTGTCGCTCGGCTGCACGTCCGGACGCGCCGGGACCCTGAGCTCCACGAGCTCGATGCCCAGCCGCTGCGCGTACTCGAAGATCCGCGCGTCCCGGTAGAACTCGCCGAAGACGATCCGGCGGCACCCCGCGTTCGCGACGAGCTTGAAGCAGGGCCAGCACGGCGAGGCCGTCGTGTAGATGGTCGCCCCGTCGATCGCCACCCCGTTCTTCGCCGCCTGGATGATGGCGTTCGCCTCCGCGTGCACGGTGGCGACGCAGTGGCCGTCCTCCATCATGTGCCCGGCCTCGCTGCAATGGGGCAGACCGCGGATCGAGCCGTTGTAGCCGGTCGAGAGGATCGTCTTGTCCCGGACCAGCACCGCGCCGACGTGCTTGCGGTCGCAGGTGGCGCGCGTCGCCGCCACGCGCGCGATGTTCATGAAGTACTCGTCCCAGCTCACGCGATCGCTCATGGGCGGCATGCTACCCGATCCGACCGACGCCCCCGGCCGCGCCGATGGTAATGATCGGGGACGTGCCCATGCCCGGCGCCGCCCTGCCCGCCCTGCTGCTCGCCCTCGCCTCCCCGGCCGCGCCGGACGGGGCGGCCCCGCCTGACGCCGAGAAGCCCAGGGAGACGCCGCTCTCGGTCGTCAACGGGACCATCTCCGCGGTGGATCTGGACGCCCACCGGCTCGTCCTCGAGGTGGACGGCGCGCGCGCGACGCTCGCGCTCGACCGGAACTCGCTCGTGTACCTGCCGTCCGGCCTCGCGACCGTGGCCGCGCTCCGGCCGGGCGACGAGGTGCGCGCGGGGCGCAACGGGCGCGACGTCGCCTACTGGATCGAGGTCCGGCGCCCCGCCAGCGCAGGAGCTCCAGCGACGAAGCCCGGCCAGGGTACGGGTCCGGCCGGCGCGTCGCCCGCGCCGGCCGAAGGGACGGGCGCGGTGTCCCCGCCCTCGACCGTCGGCGGCGCGCGCTGAAGGGCTACACGCTCCCCTCGTAGCGCCGGCGCATGAGGAACAGGATCGCGTCCTGCGCGCAGCTCTCGCAGTAGCCGTAGCGCGCGCGCAGGTTGCCGAGCGTGGCCTCGACCTGCCTGCGCGCCTTCTCGTCGAGCGTGGAGCGGTCGTCCGAGAGGTACCGCAGCAGCTGCTCCTTCGAGCGGTGGAGCTGGCGCTTCCGCTCCTCGTACGTGTGGTCGCGCAGCCGGCGGAAGAGGTCCGGGAAGATGGCGCCGTAGTCGATCTCCGCCGCGTCGGGGTGATCGAGCCGGAACGCGCCCACCGCGGAGATGAGCCCGCGCCGGAACGCGCCGCGATCCTCGCCGCCGGGCATGACGATCTTCTCCAGCTCCACCATGCGGGGCTCGTCCGGGAGCTCGAAGTCGCCGGTGACGCGGTTCCGGACCTTCTCGCCCTTCACCCAGTGCGACACGAGCATCACGTAGCGCTGGAACAGCTCCCGGTACTGCGCCTCGGAGACCAGGCCCATCGAGTCGCGGATCTCCTCGTCGAGGCGGTCGAGGTACTCGGCCTCGACCACGCGCACGAACTCCTCGTGGTCGTGGTAGCCGTCCACCACCTCCTGCTGGAGGAACTCGTGGACGGTCTTGTCGCGGCACAGCGCCGTCAGCTCCTCGAGCACCGCGCGCGGCGTGAGGCACGCCGTGCCCCGCGCCTGCGCCGCGTGCAGGAGCACGGTCTTCGCCTCGCGCGCCGAGGCGCCCATCCGCCCCTCGTAGTTCGGGTAGACGTCGGACTCCTGGTAGAGGTCGGGGGCGTGCTTGCGGAGGACCTTGGCCGCCGCCAGCGCGAGCCGGTCCGGGGCCGCGGCGCGGTCGTAGAGCGCCAGCTTGTCGAGCGGCGTGAGGTCCTCGACGAGCTCGCGGAGCTCGCCCTGGTACCGGTCGGGGATCGGCCGCTTGAGCCGCGTGAGCACCGCCCAGGTGGCGGCGACGCCGGTCGCGTGGGGCGCGACGTGCTTGCCGACGGCGGCCGCGGTGATCTGCTGATCGTAGATCTCCCGCTCGACGGACGCGCGGCGCAGGTACGGCACGCGCACGAGCTCGAGCCGGCCGCGGAACGAGGCGAACTCGGCGGTCTCCTTGAACATGCCGAGCTGCTTCTCGTTGGCGCTCGCCACGAGCACGAGGTCGAGCTGGAGCAGGAAGTGCTCGAGCGGCAGCCGGCCCGTCTCGCTCGTGCCGAGCAGGTACTTGAAGGCCTCGAGCGGCCGCTTGAGGAGGTCGGAGTACTCGATGATGCCGCGGTTCGCGGAGACGAGCGGGCCGTGCGGCTCGAGCAGCGTGAGCGTCTGGAGCGCCGGCGGGAGCGCGGCGAGGCTCCGATCCGCGGTCACCTGCCGGAAGCCCGCGTCCACCGACAGCTGGGGCTCCACCGTGGCGGCGGCCTGCTGGTACCGCGCGGACACGTAGAACCGCTCGACCTGCACGTGCCGCAGCACCTTCAGCCAGTCCCCGCGGTACGCGCCCAGGAGCGCGTCGTGCACCGACCGACAGTAGTGGCAGAGCTCGCCCTCGAGCAGCACCTGCGGGATGACGAACTCCACCTCCCCCTCGCGCGCGCTCGGCCGGCAGCGCTCCTCGAGCAGCCGCCGCCGCTCCTCGCGCGGCAGGAGGAGGAGCGGATGATCCTTGACCGGGCAGGAGAGTCGGGCGTCGAGCATCTCCCCGTCCAGGTGGGCGAAGGAGGTGGGCTCGCCCCCCTCCCCGCGGGTGCCGAACCCCATCCCCGGGCCCTTGAGCCGGCGCTCGCTGGGGAAGACCCAGTGGAACCGGTAGAGCGCGCCCTCCGGCTTGCGCGAGTACGCCTCCGTCGCGCGCACCAGCGCGTTGACGATGGACGACTTGGCGGAGCCGTTCGGGCCGTGCAGCAGGATGAGCTTGTTGACGCGGCCCGAGCGGACGAAGGAGCCGAGCGCGCGGTAGATGGCCGCCTGGACCTCCTCCTGCCCCGCCACGCGCTGCGCGCGCCCGTCGGGCTCGAACTCCAGGTCGAAGAGCCGCCAGCGCCGGACCCGCCCGACGGGCGTCTCGCGGTCCTCCGCGCCGAAGTGGTCCATGACGTCCCGCAGGTACTGCGCGGCGCCGCGGGCCTGCCGGCGGGGGGACTCGAGGAAGACGCCCAGGTACTCCTCGAACGAGAGGATGGACCGGTTCTCCGTGAAGGCGCTCTTCACCCCGTTGCCCAGGTTCGACAGGAGCCGCCCCGCGTCCATGTGGTACCTCCCGTGTGCCGTCCTAACCCTGCCGCGTACCGCCTGCCGCTCCAACGACCAGCCGACCGGGCGCCTCCCGGCCAGGGGTGCCGGGGGCGGCCGCGCGCTCCCGGGCACCGTGAGGGGCGCGCGCCGTCCGCCCTCCGGCGCGACGTCCGGCCGGCTTCTCCCCCTGGGACTGGACCCGTAGTACCCTCGCGGTCACATGGAGAAGCTCTCCCCCGACACCATCATCGGGATCGATCTCGGGACGACGAACTCGTGCGGCGCGGTGGCGTCGCAGAACGGGCAGGTGCGTCTCATCCCGTACAAGGGAGGCGACTACACCATTCCGTCGATCTTCGCGATCGACGACAAGGGCAACGAGCTGATCGGCCACGAGGCGAAGCGCCAGTGGCAGCTCAACCCGAAGAACACCCTCTACGCGACGAAGCGCCTCATCGGCCGCGCGCCCAGGGACGAGGTGGTCGAGTCGATGCAGCGGGCGGTGCAGTACCGCGTGCACCCCGGCTCGCTCAACGACGTCGAGCTCGACTGCCACGGCCGCTCGTTCCACGTCCCCGAGGTCAGCGCCAAGATCTTGGCCAAGATCCGCGACGTCGCCAGCGATCACCTCGGGTTCAAGGTCACCCGCGCGGTGGTCACCGTCCCCGCCTACTTCAACGATCGGCAGCGCCAGGCGGTCAAGGAGGCGGGCGCGCTGATCGAGCTCGAGGTGGTGCGGATCATCAACGAGCCCACGGCGGCTGCCCTCGCGTACGGCATCGGGAAGAAGCTGAGCGAGCGCGTGCTGGTCTACGACCTCGGCGGCGGCACGTTCGACGTCTCGATCATCGACATCCGCGACCGCGTCTTCGAGGTGAAGGCCACCGGCGGCGACATCTTCCTCGGCGGCATCGACTTCGACGACGCGATGATCCAGTACGTCCTCGATGACTTCCGCAAGAAGCACGGGATCGACCTCTCCAGCGACCCGGTCGCGATGCAGCGGATCAAGGACCTCGCCGAGCGGACGAAGATCGACCTCTCGGCGCGCGCCGAGGCGCCCTTCTCGATCCCGTTCATCACGATGACGCCGCAGGGCCAGCCGCTCAACATGGACGTCCGGTTCGACCGGAAGCTCCTGGAGACGTTGACCCAGCACCTCGTGGACCGGTCCCTCAAGATCATGGGCGCGGTGATGGTGGACGCGGCGGTGACCGCGAAGGACATCGACGAGGTGATGCTCGTCGGCGGCCAGACGCGGATGCCGGTCATCCAGGACCGGCTGACGAAGTACTTCGGCAAGCCGCCGTCGAAGGGCGTCCACCCCGACGAGGCGGTGGCGATCGGCGCCGCGCTCTACGCCTGGTCGCTGCACGACAACTCGGATCTCAAGATCCAGCTCCTCGACGTCATCCCCATGGCCATCGGCATCGAGCAGGCCGGGGGGATCATGCACCAGGTCTTCCCGAAGAACGCCGCCATCCCCAACGCGAAGACCGTCGCGGCCACCAACTCGGTGGACGGCCAGACGGAGCTCGTGGTCCGCATCTTCCAGGGCGAGCATGCCCAGACCTCCGGCAACGAGCTCCTCGGCGAGTTCACCTTCAGCGGCGTGCGTCCGTCGCGCGCCGGCCAGAACCGGCTCGAGATCCTGTTCGAGGTCAACGTCGAGGGAATCCTCACGATGAGCGCCCGCGACCTCGACTCCGGCCGGCAGATGAAGACCACGGTCAAGGTGGCCTCGTCCTGACGCCGGGACGACGAAGGCCCCGCGCGCCGCGCAGGGCCCTCGATCGTCGCCCGATCCTTCACGTCACCGCTGGCGGGGCCGCTCGCCCCGATCGCCGCCGCCGCGAGCCGGCGCCATGCCGCGCGGCGCGCCGTCGTGCGAACCGCCCCCCCGCGGGACGAACCGCGGCGCGTCCTGGCGCGGCGCCGGGGCCGGCGCCGCGCTGTGCGCCCGCGCCGACCCGCGGTCCGGCTGGCTCCAGGACCGCGCCGTCTCCGGCTCCCGCCGCTGCGCGCGCACGTCGCCGACAAAGCCGCGGTCCTGCCCCCGCCCGCGCTGCGAGCGGACGTCGTCGATGAAGTCGCGGTCCTGCCCCCGCCCGCGCTGCGAGCGGACGTCGCCGATGAAGTCGCGGTCCTGCCCCCGCTCGCGCTGCGAGCGGACGTCGCCGATGAAGTCACGGCCCTGCCGCGGCCCGGGCGCGCCGCCCTGGAGCCCCGGATGCTGCCGGTCGCGATCGCGCTGGGCCCGGACGTCGCCGATGAAGTCCCGGTCGCGGCGCTCCGGACGGCCGTCGTCCCGCGCACCCGCGCGCGCCTCGGCCCGCCGCCCGCCGAGCCAGCCCCTGGCGCCGGGGCGGTACATCGAGACCTCCCCGTTCCCGACGCGGGCGGCGCCGGGCGATGGCGCGGCGACCACGCGCACCGGGGTCACGGGACGGCCGATCCGCTGCTCGATCGTGCGCGGCGGCGGACCACCCCACGCCGGCCGCGGCAGGTGGCCGGCCGGCCGGCCGCGGTACGCGGGCGCGGGAGCCGTCGCGTGCCAGTACCGGCGCGTGTACGACGGCTGGTACGCGACCCGGTGGACCGGATGGGCGACGAAGCTCCGGCACGGCACGAAGGTCCACCCGTGATCGTGGTACGAGTTCACCGAGACGTAGACCGAGACGCCCGGCCCGAGCGGCGCCCACCCGACCACGTCGCCCGAGTACCGCCAGGAGACCCAGGCCGGCGCCCACTGGTACCCCGGGACCCAGATCCACCCGTGGTGCGGGTCCGTCGTCCAGCGCCCGTAGTGATACGCCGCCCAGCCCCAGGGCTCCTCGGAGACCCAGAGCCAGCCCTCGTTCGTCCACTCCCAGCGGCCGTGGTAGTAGGGGCGCCAGCCGGCGGCGACGTGCGGCCGCCAGACCCTGCCATGGCTCCCGACCACGACCCACTGGCCGTACGGCGCCAGCGCGCCCTGGAACGTGTCGAACGTGACCGAGGCGTCCACGTCCACGTCTGCCGAGGCGTCCGGCGGCTCCGCGTAGGAGGAGTCGTCCGTGTAGTCCTCTTCCCACTCGTGCGCGCGGCTCACGGCGGGTGCGACCACGGCGGCGACGGCGAAGATCAGCGCGATTCGGCGAAGCATGGCGTCTCCTTGCGGAACCGGCCCCGGCGGGTCGAAATTCGTCCGCGACCTCTCCTCGGCGGGACGTACCGCTCGACGGAGCCATTCAAAGCATAACCCGTGCCTCACGGGTTTCGCCCTGATCTCCAAGTACTTGGCTGCTGTGCTGGGGGCCCGCCGAACACACTGTGCCGGAGGTTCACCGATACGATCTTGCGGGGCGTGCCGCCCCGCCCCGCCGGCCGAGCGTCGGGGCCGCAGCCCTGCTGGGGGACGCTTGCGCGTCTCCCGAATGCGACGCGGGTTCCTGGCCGTGCTCGCCGCTTCGCGGCTGCGCGCGGCTGCCCCATTCCTCATCTCCCGCTCAGCCTGAGCGCAGGGCCCGCACAGCGGGCCGGGAGTCGAAGGCGCCCCTCCTCCAGCTTCGCTGGGGCCCCCGCCCTCCTACGCCGACTTCTTTTCCTTCTCGAAGGAGAGCATCGGGGGTTCCTTGTTCAGGATCACACCCTCGGTGATCTTGCACTCCTTGATGCCCTCCCGGTAGGGCACGTCGTACATGATGTCGAGCATCGCCTGCTCGAGGATGGCGCGGAGTCCGCGCGCGCCGGACTTGCGCCGCATCGCCTCGCGGGCGGTGGCGCGCAGCGCCTCCTTCGAGAACGAGAGCTTCACCTTCTCGAGGTCGAAGAGCTTCACGTACTGCTTCGTGAGCGCGTTCTTCGGCTGCGTGAGGATGGTGACGAGATCGTCCTCGCTGAGGTCGGAGAGCGTGGCGATGATCGGCAGGCGGCCGACGAACTCGGGGATCATCCCGAACTTCACGAGATCGCCCGGCTCGACGCGCGCGAGGAGCTCGCCCAGGCTCGCCTCCTCCTTGCGCTCGATCTTGGCGCCGAACCCGAGGCCCTTCACGCCCACCCGACGGCGGATGACCTGCTCGAGCCCGGTGAACGCCCCGCCCACGATGAAGAGGACGTTCGAGGTGTCTACCTGGATGTACTCCTGCTGGTTGTACTTCTTCCCCCCGCGCGGGGTGACGTTGGCGCGGGTGCCCTCGATGATCTTGAGGAGGGCCTGCTGCACGCCCTCGCCGCCGACGTCGCGGGTGGGGCTGGGCTGATCGCCCTTCCGCGCGATCTTGTCGATCTCGTCGATGTAGACGATCCCGCGCGCCGCCTTCTCCACGTCGTAGTCGGCGTTGTGGAGCAGGTTCTGGATGATGTTCTCGACGTCCTCGCCCACGTAGCCGGCCTCGGTGAGGCTCGTCGCGTCGGCGATCGTGAAGGGGACGTTCAGGAACCGGGCGAGCGACTGGGCGAGCAACGTCTTGCCGGAGCCGGTCGGCCCGACGAGGAGGATGTTGGACTTCTGGAGCTCGACGTCCTCGCTGCCCGCGGGGCGGCTCTGGCCCGGCCGCTGCGGGCGGGCCGGCTTCCGCGAGTAGACGCGCTTGTAGTGATTGTAGACGGCGACGGACAGGACCTTCTTGGCCTTGTCCTGCCCGACCACGTAATCGTCGAGGAAGCTCTTGATCTCCGCCGGGGTCGGGAGCGAGACCGCCGGGCGGCCCTCGTCGCGCTCCGACTCCTCCGCGATGATGTCGTTGCAGAGGCGGATGCACTCGTCGCAGATGTAGACGGTCGGCCCCGCGATCAGCTTGCGGACCTCGCGCTGCCCCTTGCCGCAGAACGAGCAGGAGAGGTTCCCGCCGTGATGGTGCTCTTTCCGACTCAAGCGCGCTCCCTGTGCCGTGATCCTACATCAAACCGCGCCGCCGCCATCGCCCTGCCCGTTCGAAATATAGCCAGAGCGTCCCATGACTGCCCCACTTCATGCCGGACCCATGTCCCGGGTCAACCTCGCACCCCGTCCGCGTCCCTGAACTCGCCGGGGGCCAGATGAGGCTCGACCCCCCAGTCCCCCGGCCCCACGCTCATTCCTCGGACAGACCCTCGATCTCCCCCGCAAGGTCGGCGGCCCGCCGTGCGAGCACTTTGGGGATGGAGGGCTCCTCCTCGCAAGCCTCCGCGAGCCTGCGGGCCGCCGCGGCGATCCGGGCCAGCCGATCGGCCCGGGACGGGGCGGGGGCCGCGGGGGGCGGACCGTACTTCTCCGAGAGGCGGCGGTTCATCACCGCCGGCGTCGGTGGGCGCTCGAGCACCTCGTCGCGCAGCTCGCGCCACCCTCCGACCGGGAGCCGCCCCGACTCCTCCGCCCGGGACAGCACCTCGATCACCTCGAACGGCGGGGCCTTCGACTCGCCCCGGGCGCGCGCGAGCTCCGGCTCGTGCCGCTCGAGGAAGCCGTAGCTGCGCGTGAGCTTGTCGGCGGTGGCGCTCCGGATGAACAGCTCCTTCGCGCAGTAACGCTCGAAGCTCGGGTACCCCCACCCGCGCCAGAGCTCCTTCCGCCGCACCTCGGCCAGCATCCGCCCGAACTCGACCCACGCCGCCTTGAAGCGCTGCGCGCCCTCGAGCACCCTGCGCCGCAGCGAGCCCTCCGGGAGCTCCTCGGCGCGGGCCGCGAGCCGCTCGAGGGTGGCGGGCCTGGCGGCGTTGTCGTGCGCGGCGGTCATTGGATCGAGAACGCCAGCTGGACCGTGGGTCGCTGCCCGGGGAACGGGTCGAAGCGCCAGCCCGCGAGGGCCCGCAGGAGGCAGGTGTGGAGCGGGCCGTCCTTGAACCTGGGCTCGTCGATCCAGAGCGCGACCACGCGGCCGTCGTTGCCGATGGCGAACTCGAGCGGGACCTGCCCGCGGAAGTCGGCCGAGCGCGACGCCTCCTCGCGGAAGCAGGGCACGAGCGACCGCTGCTCCCGGTTCACGATCGACTGGATCTTCCCCGGATCGAAGGCCGCCGCGACCAGCTCGTCGCCGCCGCGCGCCGTCCCCCGCGGCGGCTGCGCCGCCCGCGCCGGCCGCGAGGAGGCGCGCCGGCCGGGGGCCGGGTCCACGGCCGAGAGATCCACGGCCACGCCGTCCTCCGCCTCGGCCCGCGGGGCGACGACGCGCGCCGACGCGATGCGGAGGCCGCCGCCGAAGTCCTCGAGCAGCGGGCTCACCGGGCCGCGCGCCGGCGAGAGCAGGATCGCCGCCGCGCCGCCCCCGCCCACGACCGCACCCGCGAGCACGAGCCAGAGCGCCACGGTGCGGCGGTGCTGCCGGCGCCGGAGCATCCGCGCGCCCGTGACCTCCTGCTGGACGCGGAGCGCCGCCTCCGCCTTCTTCGCGTGGAGGCGGAAGAGGGTCACCTCGCCGACCGGGAGCCACCGATCGCCGTCGGTCGAGACGGGAGTGCCCGCGTCGAGCTCGCCCCGGTAGAGCATCGCGGCGAGGTGGCGGGAGTCCACCGGGCCGAACACCTCGCCGCGGCGGCGGTAGAGCCACTCGCCGCCCTGGAGGGCCGGATCGTCCGGGAGCAACGACGGGTCGAGGGGTTGCGCCATGGGGGAGCGGTTCGCGGCCCGGGAACTGTTCGCGCTTCCTGGCCGGGCGTGGTGAAAATAGCACGTCCCGATGGAGCGACGCTTCTACGCAATGAGGCTCTGGTACGACGGGCACCGCTTCCATGGGTGGCAGCGCCAGCCGGGGGCGCCGACCGTGCAGGAGGCCGTCGAGGACGCCCTGGCCGCCGCCGGCGTCCACGCGCCGCTCGCGGTCGCGGCGCGGACGGATCGCGGCGTGCACGCCACGTCGCAGGTCGTGAGCTTCGCGGTCCGCGCCGCGCTCGACCCGGTGGAGCTCCGGCGCGCCGTGAACGCGGCCTTGCCGCCCGACGTGGCGGTGCTCGAGGTATGGAGTCCGCGGGGGAGCTTCCACGCGCGCGCGGCGGCGCGTGCGCGCACGTACGTCTACCTCGTCGGCGCCGCGCTCCCGCCGGAGCTCCACGGCTACGCCTGGAGCCTGCCCGACGATCGCGCGTTCCCGGGCGTCCCCGCGCGTCCGCTCGACGCCGACGCCATGCGGCGTGCGCTCGCGGCCGCGGTGGGGACGCACGACTTCACGCCGTTCGCGCGCCCGGGCGCCGCCCGCGACGCGACGCGGACCCTGCTCCGGGCCGAGGTCCATTCCGCGTCCTGGACGCCGCTCCACGCCCTCGTCCTCGAGGGCACGGGCTTCGTCCGCGCGATGGTGCGCAACCTCGTCGGCACCGCGGTGACCGCCGGCCTCGGCCTCGCGTCGCCGGCGATCGTCGGCGCGCTCCTCCGGGCTGGCGGGCGCTACCGCGGAGTGCGGGCGCCCGCGTGGGGGCTCACGCTGGCGTCGATCGCGTATCCGGAGGAGTGACGAGCCCGGCCGGCGGCCGCACGTCGCCGCCGAACCGCGCCATCCGCGATCCCTCGGCGAGGCGGACGCGCCGCGCGGGGAAGCGCGGGGCGGCGGGCGGCGGCTGCGCGGGCCGCGGCGACCGGGAGAGCAGGACCGGCAGGGTCACATCGCGCTCCCGCCCTGCTGTCCCTCGTTGCTCGCCTGCGCGTACTTGGCGAGGAGGTCCGCCACGGCCTCGCGGAGGTAGTCGGACTGCCGCACGCGGGTGCGGCGCGCCAGGTTGCGCAGCTCGGTCGCGAGCGCCGGCGGAAGGCGGACGAGCATCGGCTCGAGCCGGGTGTGGGAAACCGCAGGGATCGCCTCGGTGCTGCTGATCTCGAAGGGGTGCATGTAGGCTCCTGTCTACAAAGACTGACCTTTGCCTACACGCTACCACCTGATACCCGGGCCGCAAGAAAACGAACAGCGATCCCGTACCCGAGCAAGCTCGGGATCGGACGCAGGCCCGTTCACGGGGTCGGGATCTAGAACCGAATTGCCCAGCCGGCCGACGCCGAGAACGAGGCGATCCGCGCCTGCCCGAACGCCGTCGAGAAGCCGCCGTCCAGGAACAGGCCGCTCGAGCGGGAGAAGTCGTAGGCGACGCCGAGCCCCAGGAGCGGCCCCACCGCCAGCCGGGAGCTGACCGGAGCCCACACGCCGAGCTCGAAGAACGTCTTCCAGCGCTCCGTGCCGAAGTAGGACCGGTACCGCGCGTCGAGGGCGAGGCGCACCTTCTCGCGCGCGGGATCGTCGAACCCGGCGAGCCGCGCCTGCGCTCCCAGGAACAGCTCGTTCCCCTCCCCCAGCGCGTCCCAGCCGTAGGCGATGCGGAGCGCCGGCCGCCACGACGACCGCGTGGGCCGACCGGAGATCGCCACGGTGTCGTACGCCACCAGGGGCTCGACCAGGAGGCCCTGCAGGTCGCGATGGTCGTAGCGGGGCTCGAGGGCCGCGGCCACCGCCGGGCTGAGCGCCACGAGGACGAGGAGCGCGCGGGCGCGGGTCACGACTCGACCACCGGGAGCGAGACCCCGGCCAGCGCGTTCATGCGCCCCGACCGGAACGGCTCGAGGTCCAGGACCGCGAGCCGGAACCCTGCCCCCTTCACCGCGGCCACGAGCGCCGCCCGACGCGCGAACGCCGCCTCGAGCTCGGCGTCGCCGATCTCGATGCGTCCGATGTCGCCGTGGTGCCGGACGCGGAGCTCGCGGAGCCCCAGCGCGCGCAGCGCGGCCTCCGCGCGCTCGACCTGCGCGAGCCGCTCCGGCGTGACGGGCGTGCCGTACGGGATGCGCGAGGCGAGGCACGCCATCTGCGGCTTCTCCCAGGTGGGCAGGCCGTACGCCGCGCTCCAGGCGCGGACCTCGTCCTTCGTGAGCCCGGCCTCCGCGAGCGGCGAGCGCACGGCGCGCTCCCGCGCGGCCTGGTGGCCGGGGCGGTGGTCCTTGCGGTCGTCGGCGTTGAAGCCGTCGAAGACGACGGCGAGCCCCTCGCGCCGCGCGAACTCCTCGCACAGGCGGAACAGCTCCGACTTGCAGAAGTAGCAGCGGTCCGTGCCGTTCGCGACGTAGCGCGGGTCGTCCTGCTCGCGGCTCTCGACCTCGACGTGGCGCACGCCGAGCTGGGCCGCGAGGGCGCGCGCCTCCTCGCGCTCCGCCGCGGGCACGGACGGCGAGTGGGCGGTGAGGGCCACGGCGCGGGCGCCGAGGACCTCGTGCGCGACCGCCAGGACGAAGGTCGAGTCCACGCCCGCGGAGAACGCCACGAGGGCGCTCTCCCATGCGGCGACGGCCTCCCGGAGGCGCGCGAGCTTCGGCTCGGAGGAGCGGCGGAGCTGCTCGAGGTCGATCGTGCTCATGCGGGGCGGGTTATAGCCGCAGGCGGCGGCCGCGCGCCAGCGAGGACGGCCGCGCGCGCCCCGGGGGCGTCGCGAGCGCTCCCGACACCCCCGGCCGCGCTAGCCGCCGCCGCGCTAGCGCCGCCGCTTCGT
>JAEYZK010000093.1 GCA_023428085.1 Pseudomonadota bacterium | reverse complement strand
GCGCTGTGCCGGGCGCTCGCCGAGCGCCGGGCGCGCCAGCCGCTCGCCGCGCTCGACGATCGGGCGCGCGCGCGGCTCGGGCGGTTCCTGGCGGGGCGCGGGTTCGGCGGCGCGGCCATCGGGGCGGTGCTCGGGATCTGGACCGACGGGGAGTGATCCGCTCCTGCACCCCGTGCCCGCCCGAACCCAGGTGCCCGAAACCCGGGGCCTTGGTATGTTCGGCGCCCCATGCGCCGCGTCCTCCTCGCCCTCCCGCTCGCCCTCCTGCTCGCCGCCTGCGCCACGAAGCACACCACGGTCGCCGGCGCGCTGCGGCTCGGCACGACCGCGGAGGAGAACTACCAGAAGGGCCTCGACGAGCTCCGCGAGAAGAACTACCCCGAGGCCGTCCGGTTCTTCGAGTACGTGAAGGCGAAGTACCCGTACTCGAAGGTGAGCGCGGAGGCGGGGCTGCGGCTCGCCGACGTGAAGTTCGCCGACGGGCGGTTCCTCGAGGCCGCCGAGGCGTACGAGGCCTTCCAGAAGGATCACCCCACCTCCGACGAGCTCGACTATGCCGAGTTCCGCGCCGGGCTCGCCCACGCGAAGGCCGCGCCGCACGACTTCTTCCTCCTGCCGCCGCTCGAGGAGAAGGACCAGGCGGAGACCGAGAAGGCGGTGACCGTGCTCCGCGCGTTCCTCGAGAAGCGCCCCTCGTCGAAGTGGGTCCCCGAGGCCAGGAAGGCGCTCGCGGAGGCCGAGAACCTGCTCGCGAAGCGCGAGCTGTACGCCGGCGACTACTACGCCAAGCGCGAGCACTGGGCCGGGGCGGCGGGCCGCTACAAGGGGCTCGTGGAGCGGTTCCCGGAGTCGCCGCTCGCCGGCACCGCGCTCTGGAAGCTCGCGCGGGCGCAGGTGAAGCTCGATCAGAAGTTCCTCGCGCGCCAGGCGCTGCAGCGGCTCATCGCGGAGCACCCGGAGAGCGGCCAGCGCGCCGAGGCGGAGAAGCTCCTTGAGTCGCTCCGCTGAGCGCGGAGCGGATCGACGGCGGCTCGGCGCGCCGCACCTCGTGCCGCTGGCGGCGGTCGCCCTCGCGATCCTCGTGCTCTGGCGGTTCGGCGGCGCGCTCCTCGACCCGGGGCTCGCGACCGCCGCGGCGAGCGCCGGGGCGCAGGTCAAGGCGGCGCTCGCGGCGCAGCGGCGCGCGGCCGTGGACGACGCCTACGGCTTCCAGGCGGGCGGCCGGATCGCGCTCGATCCCGTCGCCTTCCGCGACGTGACGGTGTCGGCGGACGAAGGCCACGCGCAGGTCCTCGCGGTGGTCGAGGCCCAGGGGCAGGTGGCCTGGCCGCGCGGGGAGACGTCGCTCGGCTACGTGGGCCGGGAGGCGTTCTCGATGGCGCCCTGCCGATCGGCCCGGTGGTGCGCGGACGGCGAGCAGTTCGCGAACCTGCGCGGGGTGCTGACCGCGCTGTTCCGCCGGGCCGACGCCGCGGCCGCGGCCGACCCCGAGGCGGCGCTCCGCCTGGCCGCGCCGGCCTACGAGGGCGAGGGCGGACGGACGGCGCTGGCGGCGCGCCTCGCGGAGGCGTACCGCGCGCCCTCGGCCGCGCGCGTGCGGGCCTGGCAGATCCGCGTCGAGCGCGAGCGGGCGTCGGTCGGCGAGGACCTCGAGCTCCCCGGCGCGGAGGGCGCGCCGGAGCGCCGGCGCGCGGTCTACCGGCTCGCGCGGGCGGAGGGCCGGTGGGTGTTTCTCGACGGGTTGTGAGGGGGCGCGCCCTGGGACGTCGGCCCGTTTTCCTGTAGCCTGCCGCCCGCAACGTGAGGCCCGCGGCCGACGCCCGGCGCGCGCCGTCCACCGTGAGGTGCCATGAACGACCCGTTGAAGCAGGCGTTCGAGCTGGGCCGCGGGTACTACCTGAAGAAGGAGTACGGCCTCGCCGAGCAGTATCTCACCGAGGTCGTCGAGCAGAACCAGTCGTTCGCCGACGTCTACAACATGCTCGGCGTCATCTATCACGACCAGGGGCAGTACCAGAAGGCGCTCCGGGCCTTCGAGGCCGCGCTCCGGCTGAACCCCGGATACACCGACGCCGCCCTCAACCTGGCCGTCACGTACAACGACACGGGCCGCTACAAGGAGGCGCAGGAGACGTACCGCCACGCGCTCTCGCGGTCCGGGGCGTCGCACGGGAAGCTCGATCGCTACGTCCAGGGCAAGCTCGCGAACATGTACGCCGACATCGGCGACGTCTACCTCTCCTCGGGCCTGTACGCCGAGGCGATCGCCGAGTACCGCCGCGCGCTCGCGCTGGGCCCCTCGTTCGCCGACATCCGATGCAAGCTCGCCGGTGCGCTCCGCGACGCGGGCGAGCGCGAGGCGGCGATCGCCGAGTACGGCGAGGTGGTCCGCCAGAACCCGCAGTACATCCCCGCCCGCCTCCACCTCGGCCTCGCCCTGCTCGCCGCCGGGCGGCGCGACGAGGCCATCCAGCACTGGAGGACCGTGCTGGAGATGTCGCCGGGGAACCGGAGCGCCGAGCTGTATCTCCAGTCGGCGGGTGCGTGAGTCGGTGGGGGCCCCGCGCGCGGCGCGGGGGAGGGGTGCAGCTCCCGCAGGACGGCAGGTGCGTGAGGGTATGCCGGCGGGCGCGCAGCCGTGCCCTGGCCGGTCTGCTAAGATCGCGCCCGCATGCTCGCCCCGCTCGCCGCCGCGCTCGTCGCCGTCGCCGTCGCCGCCGCGGCGCCGGTCCCGGCCAAGCTCTCGAAGCCGGCGGCGGCGCCGCGCTTCCTCGTCGTGCTCGACCCGGGCCACGGCGGCGAGGCAGACGGGGCGCTCTCGCCTGCGGGGTTGAAGGAGAAGGACCTCACGCTCCAGATCGCGCAGCGGATCGGCGCCGAGCTCCGCAAGCGCGGGGTGAAGGTGGTCCTCACGCGCGCCGGCGATCTCTCGGTCCCCCTCGCCAACCGGCCCGCGATCGCCAACGCGATCGGCGCCGACGTGTTCCTCTCCATCCACCTCAACTCCATGGCGACCGCCGAGGGCCGCGCGCGCCACGCCGGCGTCGAGACGTACTTCCTCTCGGCCGACGCCTCGGACACGCACGCCTCCGCGGTCGCCGCGCGCGAGAACGCCGACCGGCTCGCGGGGGAGGACGCGGTGGACCCGAACGACCCGGTGGCGTCGATCCTCTCCGACCTCTCCGACGCGGACAGCCTCGCCGCCGCCTCGCGCCTCGCGTACGGGCTCCAGGAGAGGCTCGTGGCGCGGCTCGGCGCGCAGGACCGCGGCGTGAAGCAGGCGCCGTTCTACGTCCTCGCCGGCGCGCGCGTGCCGGCGGTGCTCCTCGAGCTCGGCTTCATCTCGCACGAGCACGAGTCGAAGCTCCTCGTCACGCGCGCGTACCAGGACCGGATCGCCGGGGCCGTCGCCGAGGCCGTCCTGGCGTACGGGCAGGAGGCGCGCAAGGTCCGGAGGTGAGCGGCGCGGAGCGCCGCTCCCCGTGAACGAGCCCGAGCTCGAGGAGGAGCCGGCGGGGACGCAGGACCTTTCACGGGAAAGACCGTGGCGCCGGCCGGGTCCCCGTGCTAATCCCGCCGGCCATGCGAACGAACGGTCGCGGCCCGCGCGAGCTGCGCAAGATCCTCCTCGAGCCCGGCATCGCGAAGCACGCCGAGGGCTCCTGCCTGGCCCGCTTCGGGGACACGCACGTGCTCTGCACGGCCTCCCTCGACGACAAGGTTCCGCCCCACGTCTACGGGACGGGCGCCGGGTGGGTGACCGCCGAGTACGGCATGCTCCCGCGCTCGACCCACGAGCGGATGCAGCGCGAGGCCGCGCGCGGGAAGCAGGGCGGGCGGACGCTGGAGATCCAGCGCCTCGTCGGGCGCGCGCTCCGCGCGGCGATCGACCTCCGCGCGCTCGGCCCGCGCACGATCACCCTCGACTGCGACGTGCTCCAGGCCGACGGCGGCACGCGGACGGCGGCCGTCACCGGCGGCTACGTCGCGCTCGCGCTCGCCGTCCGGACGCTCGCGAAGCGGAAGCCCTTCGCGCACGACCCCCTGCGGCGCAGCATCGCCGCGGTCTCCGTCGGCATCGTGAAGGGCGAGGTCCAGCTCGATCTCGACTACGGCGAGGACTCCACCGCCGAGGTGGACATGAACGTGGTCGCGACGGGGCAGGGCGAGCTCGTCGAGGTGCAGGGCACGGCCGAGGGGAAGCCGTTCCCGCGCGGCGATCTCGATCGCATGCTGGAGGCGGCGCTGGAAGGGATCGCGACCCTGACCCAGCTCCAGGCCGCGGCGTTGAGATGAACGCGACGGTGCTCTTCGGCACGACCAACCCCGGCAAGCTGCGCGAGCTCCGGCGCCTCGTGGCGGGGCTGCCGCTCCGCGTCCTCGGGCCTGAGGACCTCGCCGCCCCGCTCCCCGAGGTGGTCGAGGACGGGGCCACGTTCGCCGCGAACGCGGAGAAGAAGGCGGTCGCCTGGGCGCGGTGGTCGGGCCACCTCACGCTCGCGGACGACTCCGGCCTCTGCGTGGACGCGCTCGGCGGTGCGCCCGGCGTCCACTCGGCGCGCTGGTCGGAGCTCGAGCCCGAGGGCGCGCCGGCGAGCCCCGTCTGCGACCTCGCCGAGGGCGCCGCCGCCGAGCTCGGCCCCGTGGCGGGGCGCGCGGCGCAGGACGAGCGGAACAACGACAAGCTCCTGCGGGCGCTCGCGGGCCTGCCGGACGAGCGGCGCGGCGCGGAGTACCAGGCGGTCCTCTGCCTCGCCCGCCCCGACGGCGCCGTGGTCGCGTCGGTCGTCGGCCGCTGCCGCGGTCGCATCGGGCACGCCCGCCGGGGGACGGGTGGGTTCGGCTACGACCCGCTGTTCGTGACGGCGGTGGCCCCAGGTGCGGCAGAGCGGACCATGGCCGAGCTCGGAGCAGAGGAGAAGGACGCCATCTCGCACCGCGGCGAGGCGTTCCGGCAGCTCGTGCCGGTCCTCGCGGGCCTCGTGCGCGGGCCTTGACGCGGGGCCGCCGGTCCGCTACAGACGGGCGTTCTCGGAGACGCCCTGGGCCGAAAGTGCCCTCGCTTCCGGGGCGTAGCGCAGCCTGGTAGCGCGCCTGCCTTGGGCGCAGGAGGTCGCGGGTCCGAATCCCGCCGCCCCGATCTTTGACAGAACGGAACAGCGTGGAGTTCGCGCACGGTTGTCTCGAGCGCCCGTAGCTCAGCTGGATAGAGCGTCGGCCTTCGAAGCCGCAGGTCGGGGGTTCGAGTCCCTCCGGGCGCGCCAAGTTTTACGGTGAGTATAGCTCAATCGGTAGAGCACTGGACTGTGGATCCGGGGGTTAGGGGTTCGAGCCCCCTTACTCACCCTGCTGTTGATACGGGGGGGCCGAGGATCGGCCCCCCCGAGCCCCCCGGCTCGCTCCGGTCCAGGCTCCCGCCTGGACCTGCGCTCGCAGGGTGATCCGAGAGTTTCCACGATTCGCGCCCGTAGCTCAGCTGGACAGAGCGGCGGCCTTCTAAGCCGCGGGTCGGGGGTTCGAGTCCCTCCGGGCGTGCTGGTGCTGGGGCTGGAACTGACGTTGACACCTCGCCGTTCCGCTGCTACAAACCGCGACCCTCGGGCGACCGAGGGTGCACGGGCGCATAGCTCAACTGGCAGAGCAATGGACTCTTAATCCATAGGTTGAAGGTTCGATTCCTTCTGCGCTCAACGAAGCCCGCCGGTCCGCCGGCGGGCTTTTTTCATTCCTTCTTGCCGCCCTGGATGACGCCGAACCGCGGGCGCTTGCGCTCCGGCGGCTTGAGGATGCCGGCGAGGATCGACGGCCAGGGGAACGCGCAGTCGAACCTGCGGCTGCGGAACGTCAGGTTGCAGCGGATCCCCCACTCGTCGAGCAGCACCTCGGGCGTGTCGCGCCCGACGACGAGGTTCACGCGCACGAGCTCCTCCTCCTGGAGGTACTCGGGGAGCACCACGCCCGGCGCGGCGGGCGCGACGATCACGCACTCGATCACCGTCGCCGCGCGGCAGGCCTCGAGCATCTCGGCGTAGCGACGCCGCAGCGCGAACAGCTCGAGCGCCCCCTGCGACCATCCGGGGCAGGTGGCGGGGCAGGGCGCGTCGGCCGGGTGGTCGTGCGGATCTTCCACGTGCCCGTTCTTACTACAGTCGCAGGCGACCCGTCGCCAGGCGTGGTACAGAGCGCGCGGGGGCCGCTGAACGCGGGGTCCCGAAGGTGGAAGGAACGAGCTCGCCGCGCGCGCAGGCCCAGCCGGCTTGGCGGCGCGTAGCAGGTCGGATCCCCGCTGCGAGCGCAGGCCCAGGCGGCTAGCCTGGGCCGTAGCGAGCGGGGGGTTCGGGGGGGCCGAAGGCCCCCCCGTATAGATAGACGGGCGGGTGGCGGAACTGGCAGACGCGCTGGACTTAGGATCCAGAGCCGCAAGGCGTGAGGGTTCGAGCCCCTCCCCGCCCACTCTGCGCTTGACCCGAGGGGTCTGCGCACGTAGCACTTACCGCCCTTTCCCCACACGAAGAAGGTCCAGGACGACATGAAGATCCAGGTCGAGTCGCTCTCCCCCGTGGAGCGCAAGGTCACCATCGAGGTCGATCCGGAGCGCGTCGCGCAGGAGCTCGAGCGGGCGTACGCGGGCCTCTCCCGCCGGGTGAAGCTCCGCGGCTTCCGCCCCGGCAAGGCGCCGCGCAAGGTGCTCGAGCGCCAGTTCCGGGCCGAGGTCGAGAGCGACGTCGCCGAGCGCATCGTCGCCGACTCCTTCGCGGAGGCGGTCCGCACCGAGGACCTCCCGGTCGTGGCCCCGCCGAGCGTCTCGCTCGCGGAGGGGATCGCGGAGGGCAAGCCGCTCCGCTACACGGCGCGCGTCGAGGTGAAGCCGGCGCTCCAGCCCAAGGACTACCGGGGGCTCACCGTCACGCGAAAGGCGCCCGAGGTCACCGACGAGATGGTGTCGGCCGAGCTCAGCCGGCTCCAGCAGTCGTTCGCCGAGCTCGTCCCCGTCGAGGGGCGGTTCGAGGCGCAGTCGGGGGACTGGGCGATCATCGATCACGACGGCACCGTGGACGGGATGCCGTTCGCGGGCGCCAAGGCCGACGACGTGACCGTGCGGGTCGCCCCGGGACCGGTGAACGAGGGCAACCTCGAGCGGCTCGCCGGCGTGAAGATCGGCGACGCGGTCGAGTTCGAGGAGGCGTTCGGCCCCGACGCGCGCGATCCGGCGCTCCGCGGGAAGACCGCGAAGATGACGGCGAAGCTGAAGGCGCTCAAGACGCAGAAGATCCCGTCGCTCGACGACGCGTTCGCGAAGGAGGTCGGGATCGAGGGCGTCGAGACGCTGGACGCGCTCCGGGCGCGCATCCGGAGCGACCTCGAGAAGCGCGAGAAGCGGCGGGCGGAGTCCCAGCTCAAGGACGCGCTCGTGAAGGCGGCGCTCGCGAAGAACGACTTCGAGGTCCCGGGGTCGCTCGTGGAGCGGGCCATCGACCAGATGATCGAGGGGACGGCCGAGCGGTTCGCGCGGCAGGGGATCGATCTGCGTCAGCTCCAGATGGACATGGCCCGCCTGCGGGCCGACCTGCGCGAGCAGGCGCTCCTCCAGGTGCGCGGCGCGCTCCTGCTCGAGGCGATCGCCGACGCGGAGAAGGTCGAGGTCACGGAAGAGGACCTGCAGGCGGAGCTCGCGCGCATCTCCGACGAGATGGGGGTGCCCCTTGCGAAGGTCCAGCAGCAAAGCCGCAGCAACGAGACGCGCGAGCTACTAAAGAACCGGATCAGAGAGGACAAGGCGCTCGCGCTGCTGTCCTCGTCGGCCACCATCCAGCCCGAGTAGCCGGGAAGAGGAGACCATGAGCTACCTGATTCCGTACGTCATCGAGCAGACGCACCGCGGCGAGCGGAGCTACGACATCTACTCGCGTCTCCTCAAGGACCGGATCATCTTCCTGGGCTCCGAGGTGAACGACGAGATCGCGAACGTCATCATCGCCCAGATGCTCTTCCTCGAGTCCGAGGACCCGGACAAGGACATCAACCTCTACATCAACAGCCCGGGCGGCTCGGTCACCGCCGGCCTCGCGATCTACGACACCATGCAGTACGTGAAGCCGCCGGTCTCGACCATCTGCATCGGCCAGGCGGCCAGCATGGGGGCGGTCCTCCTCGCCTCCGGGGCGCAGGGGAAGCGATACGCCCTCCCCAACGCGCGCATCATGATCCACCAGCTCTCGGGCGGGTATCAGGGCCAGGCATCCGACATCGAGATCCAGGCCAAGGAGGCGCTCCGCCTCAAGTCCCGGCTCAACGAGATCCTCGCCCGGCACACCAAGCAGCCCATCGAGCGGATCGAGAAGGATTCGGACCGTGACTACTTCATGGGCCCAGGTGAGGCGAAGGAGTACGGCCTGGTGGACGAGGTCTTCACGCACAAGAAGGCGCTGGAGAAGAAGCAGCAGTAGACTGTGGGAGGCGGCCCGCCCTCGGGCCCCCCCGGGAGGAAGTCTTGGAGAAGCGCGAGACCCTCAGCTGCAGCTTCTGCGGAAAGTCGCAGAAGGAGGTCAAGAAGCTCATCGCCGGGCCGACGGTCTACATCTGCGACGAGTGCATCGGGCTCTGCAACGACATCATCGCCGAGGAGATCGCCGGCGACGAGAAGCGCGAGCAGAAGCTCCGCATCCCGCGCCCGTTCGAGATCAAGAACATCCTGGACGAGTACGTCATCGGCCAGGAGCGGGCGAAGAAGACCCTCGCGGTCGCCGTCCACAACCACTACAAGCGGATCGAGAGCCGGGTCTCGATCGACGACGTCGAGCTGCAGAAGTCGAACATCCTGCTCCTCGGCCCCACGGGCTCGGGCAAGACCCTGCTCGCCCAGACCCTCGCCAAGATCCTGAACGTCCCGTTCACGATCGCCGACGCCACGACGCTCACCGAGGCCGGGTACGTGGGCGAGGACGTCGAGAACATCATCGTGAACCTCCTGCAGGCCGCCGATCACGACATCGAGCGGGCGCAGAAGGGGATCGTCTACATCGACGAGATCGACAAGATCGCCCGGAAGTCCGAGAACCCCTCCATCACCCGCGACGTCTCGGGGGAGGGGGTCCAGCAGGCGCTCCTCAAGATCATCGAGGGCACGGTCGCCAACGTGCCGCCCAAGGGCGGCCGCAAGCACCCCCAGCAGGAGTTCCTGCAGGTCGACACCACGAACATCCTCTTCATCTGCGGCGGGGCGTTCTGCGGGCTCGAGCAGGTGGTGGAGCGCCGGGTGGGCGGCCGCAGCCTCGGCTTCGGGGCGGACCCCAAGTCGCGCGCGGAGCGGAACACCGGCGAGCTGCTCGCGCTGGCGGAGCCGGACGACCTGCTCAAGTTCGGCCTCATCCCCGAGTTCGTCGGCCGGCTCCCCGTGGTGACGAGCCTCGAGGAGCTCGACCAGCAGGCGCTCATCGACATCCTCACGAAGCCGCGGAACGCGCTCGTGAAGCAGTACAAGAAGCTGATGGAGATGGACGGCGTGTCGCTCAAGTTCACCGACGGCGCGCTGGAGGCGGTCGCCAAGGCCGCGATGAAGAACCGGGCGGGCGCCCGTGGGCTCCGCGCCATCCTCGAGAGCGCGATGCTCGACATCATGTACGACGTCCCCAGCCGCCGGAACATCCGCGAGATCGTCATCTCCGAGGACGTGGTGGAGAAGAACGAGCCGCCGCTCGTCGTGATGGAGAAGGAAGCGGAGAGCGCCTGAGCGTCCCTCCCTCTCCGAAGGGAGCCAGCGTTCGCTTTCAGTGGATTTCGCCCGGCGGCCGCCCCGAAGAGGGAGCGGCCGCCGGCACGTTTTGCGCCGCGCTCGCACCCACGCCCCTCGGGTGGGTCACCCGACCTCCCGCCGCACGGGGCGGCCTCTTTACGCACGCCTGGGCGGCCGTGATGATCTTGGCCGGGACCTCTTTTCACCGGAACCGAAGAACGACGTCCGCTCCGGTGTTAGGTGGTAGGTTCCGACCCGAGTTCCTCAAGGAGCGAATGCACCGTGGCCATCTTCTCCCGCAACGATGACGGCAAGAAGGACGGGAAGCGCATCCGGACGCTGCCCCTCCTCCCGCTGCGCGACATCATCGTCTTCCCCCACATGGTCGTGCCGCTGTTCGTCGGCCGGCAGAAGTCCATCGCCGCGCTCGAGGAGGCGATGGGGGGCGACAAGGCGGTGCTGCTCTGCGCGCAGAAGAAGGCCAAGACCAACGAGCCGACGCCCGAGGACATCTTCGCGGTCGGCACGGTGGGCTCGATCATCCAGCTCCTGCGGCTCCCCGACGGCACGGTGAAGGTGCTGGTCGAGGGACGGGAGCGGGCGCGCGCCCGCCGCTTCCTCGAGAACGACAAGTTCCTCGTCGTCGAGGCGGAGGAGATCGAGGAGCAGATCGATCGCACCGTGGAGCTCGAGGCGCTCATGCGCTCGGTGCACTCCACGTTCGAGGCCTACGTCAAGCTGAACAAGCGGATCCCGCCGGAGATGCTGACGAGCGTGGCGTCGATCGACGACCCGGCGCGCCTCGCCGACACCATCGTCGCGCACCTCTCGCTCAAGCTGAACGACAAGCAGTCGATCCTCGAGACCGAGTCCCCGGCCAAGCGGCTGGAGAAGCTCTACGAGCTGATGCAGGGCGAGATCGAGATCCTGCAGGTCGAGAAGAAGATCCGGACGCGCGTCAAGAAGCAGATGGAGAAGACGCAGAAGGAGTACTACCTCAACGAGCAGATGCAGGCCATCCAGAAGGAGCTGGGTGAGCGCGACGAGTTCAAGAACGAGATCCAGGAGCTCGAGGAGAAGATCAAGAACAAGAAGATGTCGAAGGAGGCCACCCTCAAGGCGAAGAAGGAGCTCAAGAAGCTCAAGATGATGAGCCCGATGAGCGCCGAGGCCACGGTGGTCCGCAACTACATCGACTGGATCCTCTCGCTCCCCTGGTACGACTACACCGAGGACAAGCTCGAGATCCCCGAGGCCGAGAAGATCCTCGACGAGGATCACTACGGGCTCCGCAAGCCCAAGGAGCGCATCCTCGAGTACCTCGCGGTCCAGAAGCTCGTCGATCGCATCCGCGGCCCCATCCTCTGCCTCGTGGGCCCTCCCGGCGTCGGCAAGACCTCGCTCGCGAAGTCGATCGCTCGCGCCATGAACCGCCGCTTCGTGCGGATCAGCCTCGGCGGCGTCCGCGACGAGGCCGAGATCCGCGGCCACCGCCGCACGTACATCGGCGCGCTGCCCGGGAAGATCATCCAGTCGCTCAAGAAGGCCGGCTCGGGCAACCCGGTCTTCCTGCTCGACGAGGTGGACAAGATGTCCACCGACTTCCGCGGCGATCCCTCGGCGGCGCTCCTCGAGGTCCTCGACCCCGAGCAGAACTTCTCCTTCAACGATCACTACCTCGACCTGGACTACGACCTCTCCAAGGTCCTGTTCATCTGCACCGCGAACACGATGGGCGGCATCCCGCTGCCGCTCCAGGACCGCATGGAGGTCATCCGGCTCGCCGGCTACACCGACCTCGAGAAGCTCTCGATCGCGAACCGGTACCTGATCCCGAAGCAGAAGGAGCTCAACGGGCTCGAGCACGTGCCGGTCTCGTTCAAGCGGCGAGCGCTCAAGTCGCTCATCCACAAGTACACGAAGGAGTCCGGCGTCCGCTCGCTCGAGCGCGAGGTCGGCTCCGTCTGCCGGAAGATCGCCAAGGACGTCCTGAAGAACGGCCGCCCCGAGGGGCAGGGCTACGTCGTCAACGAGAAGCTCGTGCAGAAGTACCTGGGCCCGCCGCGGTTCCGGTACGGCACCGCCGAGGAGCAGGATCAGATCGGGCTCACCACGGGCCTCGCCTGGACGGAGCTGGGCGGCGAGCTGCTCACGGTCGAGGCGCAGGTGATGCCCGGCAAGGGCAAGCTCACCATCACGGGCAAGCTGGGCGAGGTGATGCAGGAGTCCGCCCAGGCCGCGATGAGCTACGTGCGCTCGCGGGCCGAGCTGCTCGGCCTGGACAAGCGGTTCCTCGAGAACATCGACATCCACGTCCACGTCCCCGAGGGCGCCATCCCCAAGGACGGCCCGTCCGCCGGGATCACGATGGCGACGACGCTCGTCTCGGCGCTCTGTCGCCTGCCCGTGCGGAAGGACGTGGCGATGACCGGCGAGATCACGCTCCGCGGCCGCGTGCTCCCGATCGGCGGGCTCAAGGAGAAGGTCCTCGCCGCGCACCGCGGGGGGATCAAGCGGGTCCTCATCCCGAAGGAGAACCAGAAGGACGTCCGCGAGATCCCGAGGAAGGTCCGCGAGGCGCTCACCATCATCCCGGTGGAGAGCGCGGACGAGGTCCTCCGCGAGGCGCTCCTCCTCGAGAACCCGCAGGACTTCCTCCGCAAGCCCGTGCTCTCGCGGGACACGGACGCGGTGTCGGCGGCGCACGCCTGACGCGCCGTCCATGGGGTCAGCGCGCGAGCCCGCGCCCGGGGAACCGGGGCGGGCTCGCGGCGTCTCGGGCGCCCGCGGCGCCGCGCGTCAGGGCTCCACGAGCCGCACCGCCTCGACGTACTCGACGCCGAGGAAGCCGGGCGGCGCGATCACCTCGAGGGTGCGCGGCGCCGGCTCCGGCAGCTCCTCCTGCGCGGGCATCGGGACCGGGATCCGGATCTCCTCGTCCGCGGCGCGCCACGACTCCACGACCGCGATCACCTCGTGGACCTGGGCACGGGCCTGGTCCGCTGGCAGCCGCTCGACGGTCGGCGGCTTCGCCCGCTCCCAGCCGCGCACCGCGGGGCGGAGCACCCGCGGCGGCCGGCGCGCGAACGACGCGTTCACGGCCGACGCGAGCGCGACGCAGAGGCCGAACAGGCCGAAGAGGATCGCCAGGTGGTACGGGTACGCCCGCGACTCCTTGCGGACGCGCCGGGAGAGCCACCGCTCGGCGAGGAACAGCAGCGCGCCCCCCGCGCCGGCGAGCAGGAGCAGCCGCGGCCAGTCGAGGATGAGCAGCGCGCGGGTCCCCGGGCGCTCGGCCACGAGCAGCGCGCCCCCCGCGACGATCGCCCAGGAGGAGAAGAGCTGCGCAGGGGAGAACGTCGTCTCACGGGCCATCGCGCGGAGTGTACCGCGCGCCCGGGCCGCCCGGCGGGTCCGCGCGTCCGGGCCCTGACCCGGCGCCGCCCCCGGCGCGGCTCGCGTCGAGCAGGCGGCCGGGGACTCCAGCGCTCCCGTCACGGTCGCGCCGCGCGCGTGTCTCCCGTGGTAGGAGCGCGGGGGCCCTTCGCCTCTGCGGAACGAACCGATGGAACCGACACACGACGTGAACCCATTCGTCGCCGCCGACGCCGAGGACCGCCGCGACCAGGAGCTCGTCCAGGCGGCCCGCGCCGGCGACGCGGCCGCGCTGGAGGGGCTCGTCCTGCGCCACCAGCGCTTCCTCTACAACCTCGCGGCACGGATGCTCTACGGGCGGCCGGAGGCGGAGGACGCAGCGCAGGAGATCCTGGTCAAGGCGCTCACCGGGCTCGCCCGCTTCGAGGGCCGGAGCCCCTTCCGGATCTGGCTGTACCGGATCGCGACGAACCACCTCCTCAACCTGCGCCGGACGCGGCGCGAGGAGCTCGTCGGATTCGAGAGCGTCGCGGCCGGCCTCGCCGGGGCGGAGGACGGCGCGCTCCCGGATCCGGGGCTCGTGCCCGCCGACGTGCAGCTCCTCGTCGAGGAGGCGAAGCTCGGGTGCACGGCGGCGATGCTGCTCTGCCTCGACCGCGCGCAGCGCCTCGTCTACGTGCTGGGCGAGATCCTGGGCGCGAGCGACGCGGTGGCGGCCGAGGTGCTCGAGATCGACCGCGACGCGTTCCGGCAGAGGCTCTCCCGGGCGCGGCGCGAGCTGCACGGCTTCATGAACGAGCGGTGCGGCCTGGTGAACCCCGAGAACCCCTGCCGGTGCGCGCGCAAGACCCGCGCGTTCATCCGCGTCGGCTGGGTAGACCCGGCCAACCTGAAGTTCGCCGGCGCCCGCGTGCGCCAGGTCCACGAGGTGGCCGCCCGCAGCGCGCCCGCCCTCCCGGGCTACCACGGCCTCTGCGCCGAGCTCCACCGGGCGCACCCCTTCCACGAGCCCGGCGCGGTGGCGGCGCGCCTCCGCGAGGTGATGGCGACCGCGCGGTTCCGCGAGACGTTCGGGGTGTAGCGCCCCGCGGGCTCAGGGCGTCACGAGCCGCACCGCCTTCACGTACTCCACCCCGAGGAAGCCCGGGGCCACGTCCAGCTCGAGGGCGTGCGGGCCCGGCCCCCGGGCCTGCTCCTGCGCCTCGGGGGAGATCGCGATGCGGATCGTCGCGCCCGGCTCGATCCACGACTCCGCGACGGCCACGACCGGCTGGGGGCGGCCGTCCGCGTGGAGGGGGACGGGCGGCCCGGCGGCGTGCTTCGTGGACTCCCACCCGCGCACCGCGACGCGCACGACCCGCGGCGGCGCGCGGGCGAAGCTCCCGTTCACCGCGCCGACGAGCGTGACGCCCAGGCCGAAGAGGGCCGCGAGCACGGACTTGCCGTACGGGTAGGCCTCGGCGTCGCGGCGGAGCCGGCGCGAGAGGCGCCGCTCGAGGGCGTACAGCGGGACGGCCACGGCCAGCGCGAGCAGGAGGAGCCGCATCCAGTCGAGGATGAGGACGGCGCGGGTGCCGGGGTGGCGCGCGAGGAGCCACGCGCCGGCGGCCACCATGCCGTACGAGACGAAGAGCTGCGGGGGCGAGAACCCTGCGCGCGCCATCGCCGCCCAGTGTACTGCGGCGCGCGCCGGGCGGCGCGATCTCCGCGAGCGCGCCGCGCGCCGTCAGCCGCCCGCGGGCACGCGCGCGTAGTAGCGGTGCGCC
>JAEYZK010000085.1 GCA_023428085.1 Pseudomonadota bacterium | reverse complement strand
GGTCCGCAGCGCCATGGCGATCGCGGGCGCCTCGGCCGCGAGCGCGGCGTCCTCGAGCGCGCCCGCGCGTTCGAGCGCGGCGGCGCAGGGGGGCGCCGCCGTGGCGAGCCGGACCGCGAGCAGGATCGCGCCGGTCATCTCGCGGGCGGCGCCTCGAGCCGCTCGGCCCAGAGCTCGACGTCGAGCGCCTCGGTCCGGGCGCGGCGGTCGAAGTAGAAGACCACGACGGGGAGGATGGAGAACGGCTGGAGCGCGGCGTTGAGCACCGCCTCGACGATCGTCACCGCGACGTCGAGCGGGACGGGGAGCTGCCCCCCGAGGAGACCGAGGCCCGACGCGACGCCCGCCGCCCGGTGCGCGACGAGGCGCGGGAGCCCGACCACCCCGCTCACCGCCGCGGCGAGCACGAACACGGCGAGCAGGATGAGCGTCGCGCGGACCCCGGGGCGTTCCATGAGCCGCGCGCCGGGGCGCGGCGCCATGAGGCGGGCGGAGCGCGCGAGCGCGGCGAGGCCCGCGTGGCCCTCGATCGCGGCCGCGGCGGGCGCGAGCATGAGACGGAAGGTGACGACGAGCAGCAGGCCGAGCCCGCCGAGGAGGGCGCCCCCGAGGCCCGCCAGCGTCGTCGCGAGGCTGCCCGTCTCGGCGGCGCGGAGGAGGAGCGCGATCCCCGGGAGCGCGCCGAGCGCCGGCGCAGCGGCGAGCAGGACGAGGTGGAGGGCGGTCGCGGTCAGCGTCGCCCAGATCCGCCGGCCCCGCGACGGCCGCGGCGCGGCGCGGCGCGGGTCGAGGTCCCGCTCGACCAGCCCCGCCGCGACCGCGGTGGCGAGGAGCTGGAGCGCGACGAGCGCGAGCAGGATCCAGCCGAGCCGGAGCGCCGCGTCCAGCGCCGCGGAGGCGCCGCGCGCGCTGGAGAGCGCGCCGAGGAGCTCCAGGGGATCGGGGAGCGCCCTGCCGAGCAGCAGCGCCGGCACGCCGACGAGCAGCATGGCGAGGAAGAGCGCCCGGAACCCGCGCCGGCCGAGCGCGACCGACCGATCCACGATCTCGGCCAGGCCGAAGGGGCGGGCGGAGAGGTCCACGGGGGGATCCTACCGGGTTCGAGTCCCGGGAACGAGCCCGCGCGCCGACCGGCACCGGGCTCGGGCTCGTTCACGGGGGCGGCGGCCGCCACCACCAGAACTCGTACCGCCGCACGAGCCGTTCGCCCTGGCGCGCCTCGTAGGACCCCGCGTGCTCGAGCGGCCCGAGCCGCTCCGCGAGGGCCCGCGGGAGCGTGGGGCGGGCGTCCGTCCGCTTCGCCACCGTGACGACGAGCAGCGGCTCCCCGGCGGCGCGCGGGTCGGGATCGTAGAACGTGGGTCCGCTGGGCCGCGCGCCGAGGTACGCCGGCGAGCGGCCGTCGTACAGGCCGAGCTGGCCGAGGTGCATCCAGTGGCCCACGGCGAGCCGCGCGTCGCCCGCCACCGCGCGCGCGGCGCGCGCGCCCTCGCGCCAGCCGAGGAGATCGTCGAGCGGTCCGACCCGCACCGGGTACGCCCGGCCCAGGATCGAGATGGAGGGCGGGATGGAGACGGTGAGCAGGATCCCCAGGGCGACGAGGAGGGCCGCGATCTCCCCGGCGCCGATCCACAGCGCGCGCCGCCACCACGCGCCGACCGCCCGGCCCGAGAGGCAGAGGAGGAGCAGGCACGAGAGCCACGCGGGCGCCGGCCAGTGCGGCAGGGCGTTCGGCGTGCGCGCGGCGGAGTACGTGAAGAACGCGACGAGCGGCAGGCCCGCCGCGGCGAGGGCCGCCTCGAGCGCGTCGCGCCGCGCGCGGAGCGCCCGCCAGCCGGCCGCCGCCGCCAGCGCGACCAGCACCGGCGAGACGTACGCGAGCTGACCGCCGAGGGAGCCGAGGAGGCGCACGACCGAGAAGCGCCGCCCGGAGAGGCCGTGGCGGAGCTGGAAGGTGAACGATGGCCAGCCGTGGGCCGCGTTCCAGAGGAGCATCGGCGCGGCGACGGCGACGGCGAGGGCGGCGCCGAGCCAGGGCCACGGCGTCCGGAGGAGCCTGCGGCCCTCCCGCGTGGCGAGGAGGCCCGCCAGCACGGCGAGGCCGAGGAGACCCGCGGTGAGCTTGGAGAGCGCGCCGAGGCCGAGGAAGAGGCCGGCCGCGGCGAGCCAGGCCGGGTGGCGATCGAGCGCGCGCGCGAGCGCCCAGAACGTGCCCACCCAGGCGAGGAGGAGCGTCGTGTCGGGGAGGACGAGGACGCCGCCCGCGAAGAAGATCGGCGCCGCCTGGAGCCCGAGCGCCGTCGCGAGCGCGGCGCGCTCCCCCGCGCGGGCGCGCACGAGCGAGGCGGCGAGGACGAGCGCGAGCGTCTGGACGAGGATCGCCGGGAGCCGGAGCGCGAACGGGCTCGCGCCGAGGAGCCGGAGCGGCGCGGCGAGGAGCCAGGCGACGGCGGGCGGGTGGTCGAGGTAGCCGGGCTGGAGGTTGCGGGCCCACTCCACGTAGTAGGCCTCGTCCATCGTGAGCGGGACGAGGCCGACGAGCGCGAGCCGGACGGCGGCGCCGACGGCGATGACCCAGGCCACCGGCCCGAACCGGCGCGCCGGGGCCGG
>JAEYZK010000073.1 GCA_023428085.1 Pseudomonadota bacterium | reverse complement strand
GTCCTGCGCAGGCTCGGGGTCCGCCCCGCGGGCCGCGGGGCGGCGCTCGCGGCGCTCGCCCTCGACGAGGGCGCGGCGCACACGCTCGCCGACGGGCTCGCGCGCGAGGCCGCGCTCCTGTCGGAGGCGGCGCGCGCCGTGCCCGACGGACCGTCCTGGGACGAGGGGCTCGCCCTCGGCGCGCGGCTCTCCGGGGCGTGGCTCGAGGAGGCGACGCGCGCGGCGGGGCGCGGTAGGGCTCGGGCTCGGGCTCGGGCTCGGGCTCGGGCTCGGGCTCGGGCTCGGGATGGACGCGGGAGGAAGAGATGAAACGCGGCAAGCACGATCCAGGGCCGGCCACCCCGGCTGCGCCGTTCAACGACGCGTTCGCCACGCTGCGCGACCGGCTGCCCGCCGGCGCCGCGCCGCCCGCCCCGGAGCCCGCACCGCCCGCGGCTCCCGCCGCACCGCCCGCGCCCAGGGCGCCCGCCCGCGCCGTCGTCCGCCTGGAGCGGAAGGGCCGCGGCGGCAAGGAGGCGACGGTGATCGAGAAGCTCGACCTCACCCCGGCGGAGCGCACACGCTGGGCCGACGCGCTCAAACGCGGGCTCGGGTGCGGCGGGGGCGTCGAGGGCGACGCGATCGTGGTCCAGGGCGATCAGCGGGAGCGCGCCGCGCGGTGGCTGGAGGAGCGCGGGGTGAAGAAGGTGGTGCGGGGGTAAGGAGCCGGCGGCTCGCTCCCGCCGCCGCCCGACGGCGGCATGGCGGCATGGCCGCCCCGGAAGTGTCCGGTACCGTCCTGGGGCAGGCCCCGCGGGCGCACGCCTGCCATCCTCGCTCTTTTCGCATGCACCCGGAGCTCCGCCACGTGGGAACAGGGACGCCTCGAGCAGGCCTCGCCCCCGCCGCCGTCTCCGAGGAGCGCGCGCTCGCCTGGATGGAGGCGTCGCACCGGCTCACCGCGGCGCTCGGCGCGGCGCTGAGCCAGACGGAGGTGGCGCGCGCCGTCTTCGAGAAGGGGATGTCGGTGTTCGGCGCCGACGCGGGGGCGCTGGCGGTCGTCCCGGCGGACGCGCCGGATCAGCTCGAGCTCGTCGAGTCGTTCGGGTACCCGGCGCCGCTCGTCGAGACCTGGCGCCGGTTCCCGCTCGCGCTCCGGAGCCCCGTCACCGACGCCGCGCGGCTCCAGGCGGCGCAGTGGGTGGACTCGCCGGCGGAGGCGCGCGCGCGCTACCCGGAGTGGGCGCCCGCGGTCGCCGCGCAGCGCGATCGTTCCTGGGCGGCCCTCCCGCTCGTGGCCCGCGGCCGGGCGCTCGGCGCGCTCGGGCTCAGCTACCACGCGGAGCGCGCGTTCGACGACGAGACCCGGCGGCTCCTCCAGTCGCTCGCGGACCGCTGCGCCCTGGCGCTCGACCGCGCCCGCGTGCTGGACGAGGCGCGCGAGCACCGCGACCGGCTCGTGCTCGCGAAGGACGCGGCCGGGCTGGGGATCTACGATCTCGACGTCGCCACCGGGCGGATCGCGTGGGACGACCGGCTGCGCGCGCTGTGGGGCTACGGCCCCGACGAGCCGGCGACGTACGATCGCCTGCTGGCGGGCATCCACCCCGACGATCGCGACGCGACGGCGGAGGCGGCCCGGCGCGCGCTCGACCCGGGCGGCGCCGGCGTGTTCCGCGCCGAGCACCGCGTGCGCGGCCGCGACGGCGTGGAGCGCTGGATCGCGGCGACGGGGCAGGTCACGTTCGCCCACGGCGCCCCGGTGCGGCTGGTGGGGACGGTGCAGGACGTGACCTCGCGCCGCCGCGCCGAGGACGAGCTCCGCGCGAGCGAGGGCCGCTCCCGCGAGGCCGCGCGGTTGCTCGAGGCGAGCCAGGAGCGGCTCGCGCTGGCCCTGGCCGCCGGCAACGTCGGCATCTGGGAGTGGGACCTCCGGAGCGGGCGGGGGTGGTGGTCGCCCGAGACGCACGCGATCATGGGGGTCCCGCTCGACCGGTTCAGCGGCGCGCCGGAGGCCTTCTACGCGCTCGTGCATCCCGACGATCGCCCCGGCGTCGAGGCGCAGATGGAGGAGAGCCTCGCGCGCGACGTCCCGTTCACGCGCGAGTACAGGATCCAGCGGCCGGACGGCGCGACGCGATGGGTCGCCAACATCGCCCGGGTCGTGCGGGACGCCGCGGGGGCGCCGCTCCGGGTGGTGGGCACGGTGCGCGACGTCTCCGAGGAGCACGCGGCCGACCAGCGACGGTCCGACTTCCTCGCGGTCCTCTCGCACGAGCTCCGCAACCCGCTCGCGCCCATCGGCAACGCGCTCGCCCTCCTGGACCGCGCGCCGCCGGGGAGCGACCTCGACCAGCGGGCGCGCGCGGTGCTCCGGCGCCAGACCCGGCACCTCGGGCGGCTCGTGGACGACCTCCTCGACGTGGCCCGGATCACCCACGGCAAGATCGACCTCCGGCTGGCCCGGCTCGACGCCCGCGAGGTGGCGCGCCGCGCATGCGACGACGTCCGCGCCGTCTTCGAGGAGCGGGGCGTCGCGCTGCGGTGCGCGCAGGGGCCGGAGCCGGCCTGGGTGGAGGCCGATCCCGCGCGGCTCGCCCAGATGATCGGGAACCTCCTCAGCAACGCGCTCAAGTTCACCGGCGCGGGCGGGCGGGTGGAGGTGCGCGTCGCGCTCGGACCGTCGACGTGCCGCATCGCGGTCCAGGACACCGGCGCCGGCATCGCGGCGGACGATCTCCCCCGGGTCTTCGCCCCGTTCATGCAGGCCGAGCGCACGCGGGCGCGGTCGCAGAACGGCCTCGGGATCGGCCTCGCGCTGGTGCAGGATCTCGCCCTGCGCCACCGCGGGACGGTGACGGCGGCGAGCGCGGGCGTGGGCCGGGGGGCGGAGTTCACCCTCGAGCTGCCGCGCGCGGCCGCCCCCGCGCGGCGCGACCCGCCGGCGCCCGCGGGCGAGGCGCACGGGCGGCCGCTCGACATCCTCGTGGCCGAGGACAACGAGGACGCGGGGGCGACGCTCGCAGAGCTCCTCCGGCTGCTCGGCCACTCCGCGCGCCGCGTCTCGACCGGGAACGACGCGATCCGCGAGGCCGCCCGCGCGCCGCCGCAGGTCCTGCTCTGCGACGTCGGGCTGCCGGACGTGAGCGGCCACGATGTGATCCGGTCCGTGCGCGCGCAGGAGCGCGGCGGCGAGATCTTCGCCGTGGCGCTGACGGGGTACGCGCAGCCGCACGATCGCACGGAGGCGCTCCGCGCCGGCTTCGATGCCCACGTGCCCAAGCCTCCCGCGCTGGAGGAGCTCGAGCGGCTCCTGCGGGAGGCGGGGAGGCGGGGGCACGCGTCGCGGGCGTGACCCCGGTGCGACCGCGCGGCACCTTGCCCGCCTCGCGCCAGGAGCGCAGGTTCTCGAGCCGTGCGAGCCCCGCGGTGGAGCCGGAGGACGATCTGGGTGCTGGCGGCCGCGCTCGCGGCCGCGTGCGGTGGAGTGCTGCCGCGGGTCGACCCCGATCGGGTCGCGGCCCGGATCGACGACGCGAGCCTGAACGAGGCGAGCGGCCTCGCCGGATCCAGCGTCGACGCGACGCTCCTCTGGGCCCTCGACGACAGCGGCAACCCGCCCGTCCTGCACGCCCTCGGGACGGACGGCCGCTTCCGCGGTCACGTGAGGCTCGACGGGGTGGAGAACTTCGACTGGGAGGCCCTCGACTCCTTCGAGTGGGACGGCCGGCCGTGGCTCCTCGTGGCCGACGTCGGCGACAACGCGGTCGCGCGCCCGGAGGTGACGCTCCACGTCGTCCCGGAGCCGCCGCCGGGCTCGCTCTCCCCGGCGCGGAGGAGCGTGGCGCGCCCGGCCTGGAGCGTGACGGTCCGGCTCGAGCGTGGCCCCGCGGACTGCGAGGCCGTGGCCGTCGATCCGGTCGAGGAGCGGATCTACCTCGTCACCAAGCGGACCACGCCGCCCCTCCTCTACGCCGCCCCGCTGCGGCCGGCGGCGGGCGCGCCGGCGGTGGCCCGGGTCGAGGCGGAGCTCGGCAGCCTGCCGCAGCCCGAGATCGGCGCGCTCGAGCTCCCGCTCCCCACCCGGCGGTTCCGCGCGAACGTCACCGGGCTCGCGCTCTCGCGCGATCGCCGCTTCGCGGCGATCCTCACGTACGGCGAGGTGCACCAGTTCACGCGAGGTGCGGGGGAGTCCTGGGCGGCGGCGCTCGCGCGACCGCCCGAGCCGCTCGGCGCGCCCGGGCTGTGGCAGGCCGAGGCGGTCGGGTTCGCGCAGGACGGCGCGCTGTACGTGACCGGGGAGGAGCGGAAGGCGCGGCTCCTCCGGTATCCGCCGGTGCCTGCCGCCGAGGAGGCCGCGGCCGCCCGGTGAGCCGGGCGGCTCGGCGCCCCTCCTTCCGTCGGAGGTCGTCGCGCGGGCGCTGCCGTCGCCGCGGTCACGGACCGCGCCGCGGCCCGAGGAGCCCCAGCCGCGCGAGGCTCTCGGCCGTGGCGACGATCGCGTCCTCCGCCGAGCGCGGGCTCCACCCGAGGACGCGCCGCGCCTTCGCGCTCGTCGCGTTCTTCGGCCGCCCGAGCTCGGGGACGATCTGCTTCACCTGCGCGTCCCACACCGCCGCGAGCCGCAGCAGCCAGTCGGGGAGCTGCCGCGTCGGGACCCGGCGCGCGGCGGGCCCGAGCCGGTCCCGGAGCACGCGGGCGAAGTCCCGCATCGAGAGGAAGTCCCCCGCGACGGCGAGGAACCGCTCGCCCCGGGCGGCGGGGTGGGTCATGCACGTGACGTGAAGGTCGGCCACGTCGCGCACGTCCACCACGCCGAACCAGACCCGGGGGCAGCCGGGGATGTCGCCGTCGAGGAGCCGCTTGACGAGGAGGATGGAGGTCGAGGTGTCCGGGGAGAGCACCGGCCCGAGCACGACCACGGGGTTCACGACCGCGAGCTCCAGGGCGCCGCCCTCGCGGGCGACGAAGTCCCAGGCGGCGCGCTCGGCCAGCGTCTTCGACCGTGCGTACGGCTGCACGTCGGCGCCGTCCGGGAGGGTCCAGCTCGTCTCGTCGAACGGGGTGGAGCGGACGTCGGGGTGGCCGTACCCCACGGCCGCGAAGGAGGAGGTCAGCACCACCCGCCGCACGCCCGCGTCCCGGGCGGCGCGCAGGACCCGGAGCGCGCCCTCGCGCGCCGGCACGACGAGCTCGTCCTCGCTGCGCGGGAGCGTCGGCGGGAACGGCGAGGCCACGTGTAGGACGTACGCGCACCCGGCGACCGCCGCGGGCCAGCCCTCGTCGCGCGTGAGGTCCGCCGCGGCGAACGAGAGCCGCGCGCCGGGATCCCCGCCGGCGGCGCGCAGCGCCGTCCGGACCTGCTCCGCGCGGTCGAGGCTCCGGACGGTGGTCCGGACCTCGTGCCCGGCGGCGAGGAGCCGGAGGATGCAGTGGCTCGCGACGAACCCGGATCCGCCGGTGACGAGGACGGCGCTCACGGCTTCTCCTCGATCGCCTCGCCCGCGCCGCGCGCGGTGTCCACGGCGAGCGACGTCGGCAGATCGGGCGCGGCGGGCGCGGGCTCCGACGCGAGCCAGGACTGGAGCAGCCGGAGCGCGGAGTCCGGGTCGTCCGCGTACGTGAACAGGCCCAGGTCCTCCGCGCTGATCATCCCGTGCCGCGCGAGGGCGTCGAAGTCGACGATCTCCTTCCAGTACTCCGACCCGTACAGCATGACGTGCGTACGCCGGTCGAGCTTGCCGGTCTGCTGGAGCGTCAGGACCTCCATGAGCTCGTCGAGGGTGCCGAAGCCGCCGGGGAACACCACGAGCGCGCGCGCGAGGTACGCGAACCAGAGCTTCCGCATGAAGAAGTAGCGGAACTCGAAGCTCAGCTCGCGGGTGATGTACGGGTTCGGGCGCTGCTCGAACGGCAGGCCGATGTTGAGGCCGACCGTGAGCCCGGCGGCCTCGGACGCGCCGCGGTTCGCCGCCTCCATGATCCCGGGGCCGCCGCCCGAGCAGACGACGTAGCGGTGCGAGCCCGTGGGGAGGCCCTTCGACCACGTGGTCACGAGCCGCGCCAGCGTGCGCGCGTCCTCGTAGTAGCGGCCGAGCGGACCTTCCGGCTGGATGCGGGCGGAGCCGAAGAAGACGATCGTGTCGTGGATCCCCTCGCGCCGGAACACCTCCAGCGGCCGGAGGTACTCGGCGAGGATCCGCACCGGGCGTGCGCCGTCGCTCGCGAGGAACTCCTCGTCGAGGTAGGCGATCGAGGAGCGGGACGCGGGCCTTCGCTTCATGGAGCCTCCGGAGTGGAGGCGCGCATCATACGCGAGAGGCACGCGCGCCGCCGCTCCGGCCGTCCCGTGCCCGCACACGATCGGGCGCGGGTCGGCAGCCCCGTGGTGCATCGCTCGACAAAAGGCCAGGGCGCCGGGATCGCGGTTCGGGTATGTTCCCGCGAACCACACACGGGAGCTCGGGCGACCGGGCTGAGAGGGCGGCAGCGCCGCCGACCGTACGAACCTGTCCGGGTAATGCCGGCGGAGGGAGGATGGAATGACCAGCAGCGAGCTCACCGTCTCGTCGATCGGCGCAGGGGAAGCGGCGCCCACGCTCCTCGAGGCGCCTCCCCGGCAGCTCGGGCTCCGGGACCAGGTCGTCCTCTGGTGGAACCTCGGGGTGACGCTCACCATCCCGGTCGCGGCCGCCTTCGTCCTCCAGCCGTTCCCCGGGCTCCCGCCGCTCAGCCTCGGCGCCGCCGTCGCCGCGATCGCGCTCGGGGCCGTGCTCGGGTCCGTGGTCCTCGGGTGGGCGGCGGTCCCGGGGGCCGAGACCGGCGCGCCGGCCATGGTGCTCCTCCGCGGCCTCCTCGGGCGGCGCGGCTCGTGGATCCCGACGGCGCTCAACGTCGCGCAGTGCGTCGGCTGGGCCGCGGTGGAGATCCTCATCATCGGCAACGGCGCAGCCCGCATCTTCCCGGGCGTCCCCCGGGCGGCGTTCCTCATCGCCGCCGGCGTCGCCGCGACCGCGCTCGCGGTGCGGCCGCTGGGGTTCATCCGCGAGCTGCGCAGGTACGCCGTGTGGCTCGTGCTCGCCGCGTCGGCCTACCTCTTCTTCCAGGTGCTGCGGCGCGGGATCGTCCCGCCCGCGGGCGGCGCCTGGACCCAGTTCTGGCCCGCCGTGGACCTCGTCGTCGCGCTCCCCATCTCGTGGGCGCCGCTCGCGGCCGACTACGCGCGCCACTCGCGGACGCCGCGGAAGGCGTTCGCCGGCGCCGCCGCGGGGTTCGGACTGGCCGCGATCGCCTACTTCCTGCTCGGCGTGTTCGCGGTGACGGCGATCCCGGAGGCGGCGAAGGACCCCATCGGCGCGCTGCTCTCGGTGCAGGTCGGCGCCCTCGCGGTGGCCGTCCTCGTCCTCGACGAGCTCGACGAGGCCTTCGCGAACCTGTACTCGACCGCCCTCTCCGCCCAGAATGTCCGGCCCAGCGTCGACCGGCGCGCCGCGGTGATCGCCGTGGGCGTCGTCGCCACCCTGCTGGCGCTCGCGATGGACGTCACGCAGTACGAGAGCTTCCTCTTCCTCATCGGCTCGGTGTTCGTGCCGCTCTTCGCCGTGCTGCTCACGGACTACTTCGTCCTGGGCCGCCGCCGCGGCTGGGACGTCGGCACGGGCGCGCCGGCACGGCCGCTCATGGCCGTTCCGTGGGTGCTCGGGTTCGTCACGTACCAGCTCCTCAACCCGGGCACCGTGCCAGGGTGGTCGGACGCGTGGCGGGCGGCGCAGGCCGCGCTCGGCTTCGCGCCGCCGCTCTGGGCGTCCGCGTCGATCGGCGCGTTCCTGGTCGCGGGGGCCGCGACGCTCGTCGTGGGGCCGCTCGACCGGCGGCGGGCGGCGGCGCAGGCGGGGGCCTGAG
>JAEYZK010000199.1 GCA_023428085.1 Pseudomonadota bacterium | reverse complement strand
CAGGTCCGTAGTAAGTTCCCCGCGGGGCCGTGGCGGAACTGGCAGACGCAGGGGACTTAAAATCCTCGGGATCTCACGATTCGTGCGGGTTCGACCCCCGCCGGCCCCACATCCGTCGCCCCACCTTCACCACCCGGCACACCCGCGCCGCGGCCGCCTCGATGAGCTCCGGCGCGCGGGCCATGCTCTCCTCGAGCGTCATCGGTCCGGGCGCGATGCACTCCACGGCGTCGAGCCCCGCGCCGAGCACGGTCTCCCATCCGTCGCCGAGGCTGCCGGACAGGCAGACGACCGGTACGCCCTGCGCTCGCGCTGCGGCGGCGACGCCGACGGGCGCCTTGCCCATCGCGGTCTGCGCGTCGGTCCGGCCCTCGCCGGTGAGGACCAGGTCGGCACCCTCCACGGCCTCCGCGAAGTGGATCGCTGCGAGCACGAGCTCGATCCCGGGGCGGAGGCGCGCGGGCGTGAAGAGGAGGAGCGCCGCCCCGAGCCCGCCGGCGGCGCCGGCGCCCGGCGCCGAGGCGACGTCCCGGCCCGTGGTGACGCGCGCCACCTCGGCGTAGCGCGCGAGCGCGGCGTCGAGCGCGCGGACCGCATCGGGGCTCGCGCCCTTCTGCGGCCCGAAGACGGCGGAGGCGCCGCGCGGCCCGGTGAGCGGCGTGCCCACGTCGCACGCGGCGAGGAGCTCGGTCTCCGCGAGCCGCGGGTCGAGGCCGGCGGCGTCGATCCGGTCGAGCGCTGCGAGCGCGGCGCCGCCCTCGGGCAGCTCCCGCCCGCCGGCGTCGAGGAAGCGGACGCCGAGCGCGCGCAGGAGCCCGGCGCCGCCGTCGTTGGTCGCGCTCCCGCCGAGCCCCACGACGACCTTGCGCAGGCCCGCGTCGAGCGCGGCGCGGAGGAGCTCGCCCGTGCCGAACGTGGTGCTGACGCGCGGGTCGCGCCGGTCGGGCGGGAGGAGCGTCAGGCCCGACGCCGCGGCGGTCTCGACGACCGCGGTGGCGCCGTCCCCGAGCACGCCCCAGCGGGCGGCGATCGGCTCCCCCCGCGGTCCCTTCACCGCCCGTGTCTCGAGCCGCCCGCCCGTGGCCGCCACGAGGGCCTCGACCGTTCCCTCGCCGCCGTCGGCGATCGGCAGCGCGAGGACCTCCGCGTCCGGGAAGACCGCGCGGACGCCCCGCGCCATCGCATGCGCCGCCTCGGCCGCGGAGGCGCTCCCCTTGAACGAGTCCGGCGCGACGACCACCCGCATCGAGGCAAGCGTCGCACAACCCGCCCCGTCGAGCCGCTCCCGAATGCAGCACCCCGCCAGGGCGCCGTTCGCCCCGCGTGAGCCCCGCCCCGATCGCTCCCTGAGCGTATGATCGGACGCTCGCCCCGAAGCAGGAACGCGCATGCAGCAGCGGGATCCCATCGACTTCCTCAAGCTGCGCAGCCAGGCGGCGGCGATCGCGCTGTCGGCGCTCGCCGCGCTCGCGCTCATCGTGAACGCCGCCGTGGCGGTGACCGATCTGCGCCGGGTGGTCGAGGCCGAGACCCGCGTCAACCACTCGAACCAGATCCTCCAGCAGCTCCAGGCATTCGTCGGCTGCGTGGAGGACGTCGAGCGCGTCCAGCGGAGCTACCTCCTCACCGGGGACGAGCTCTACCGGGTCTCCTACGACCGCGCCCGGGACGAGGTGGAGCTCCACCTCCTCCGGCTCGACGCGCTCCTGGGCAGCGACCGTGCCCAGCACGAGCGCCTCGCGGCGCTGCGCCCGATCGTGGCCCAGCGGCTCGACGTCCTGCACCGCGAGGCAGAGCTCCGCGCCCGGGCGGACGGCTTCGAGCGCGCGCAGGCGCTCGTCCGCGCCGGGTGGGGCAAGGAGCTGATGGCGCAGGTGGAGGCGCGGGTGGAGGAGCTGGCCTCGGAGGAGGAGGCCCGCCTCGTCGATCGCGCGCGCGCGTCCGCCGAGGCGCTCCGCATCGGGCTCGTGACGATCCTGCTCGGGCTCGCCGCCGGCCTCGCCCTGCTCGCGGCGGCCATCCGCGCCTTCCGCGGCCGCCTGCAGGAGCGCAGCCTCGCGGCGGCGCAGCTCCACGAGGAGAAGGAGCGGCTCCGGACGACGCTGACGAGCATCGGCGACGGCGTGGTGGTGACCGACGAGGCGGGACGGATCGAGGTCCTGAACGAGACGGCGCGCGAGATCAGCGGCGCGGACGACACCGCGCTCGGCAAGCCCCTCGGCGAGGTGCTCCACCGGCTCTCCGAGCGGACCCACCTGCCGGCGACGTGCCCGGTCGAGGAGGTGCTCCGCGCGGGCGGGCCCGTCGGGCCGAACGATCGCGTGCTGCTCGTCCGGCCGGACGGGACCGAGGTGCCCATCGAGGAGAGCGCCGCGCCGGTCCGCGACGTGGACGGGCGCGTCGTCGGCGTGGTGCTCGTGCTGCGCGACAACCGTGCGCGCCGCGCCGCCGAGCGCGAGCTGGCCCGGCGGGCGGAGCTGCTCGAGGAGCAGGACCGGCGCAAGGACGAGTTCCTCGCCATCCTCTCGCACGAGCTCCGCAACCCGCTCGCCGCCGTCCGCAACGGCATGGCGGTGCTGGCCCGGGCGCCCGCGGACAGCGAGGCCGCCCACCGCGCGCGGGAGATCGTGGACCGCCAGTCCGGCCACCTCGCGCGGATGGTGGACGACCTCCTCGACGTCTCGCGGATCGCGAGCGGGAAGATCCGGATCGAGAAGCACAGGCTGGATCTCGCGGACATCGTGCGCAGGGCCGTCGAGGACGCGCGCCCGGCGCTCGAGGCGCGGCGCCTCGCGCTCACCTTCGTGGGCGGCGCGGGGCCGGTCTGGGTGGACGGCGACGCGACGCGGCTCGCGCAGGTCGCGACCAACCTCCTCCACAACGCCGGCAAGTTCACCGAGGCCGGCGGGCGCGTGGAGGTGCAGGTCGCCGCGGTGGAGGGGCGGGCGGTGCTCCGGGTCACCGACTCCGGCGCCGGGATGGACGCGGCGCTCCTGGGCCGCCTCTTCCAACCCTTCGTCCAGGCCGAGGACACGCTCCACCGGACCGCGGGCGGGCTCGGGCTCGGGCTCGCCATCGCGCGCTCGATCGCGGAGCTCCACGGCGGGACGATCTCCGCCGCCAGCCAGGGGCGCGGCAAGGGCGCGGAGTTCGAGGTGCGGCTCCCGCTGTGCGCGCCGGCCGAGGCGGCCGCGCCCGCGCGCCCGGCCGCGCGCGCGGCCGACGGCGCCGTGCGCGTGCTCGTCATCGAGGACAACGAGGACTCCGCCGAGAGCCTGCGCGACATCCTCGAGCTGCAGGGGCACGAGGTCTCGGTGGCCCACGACGGCGCGGAGGGCCTCGCGCGCGCGCGCGCCGCCGAGCCCGACGTGGTGCTGTGCGACGTCGGGATCCCCGGGCTCGACGGGTACGAGGTCGCGCGCCGGCTCCGCGCCGCCGGTACGCGCGCGCGGCTCGTCGCGCTCACCGGCTACGCCGCCGCGGAGGACGTGGCGCGCGCGCACCAGGCCGGCTTCGACGCGCACCTCGCGAAGCCGCCGGAC
>JAEYZK010000413.1 GCA_023428085.1 Pseudomonadota bacterium | reverse complement strand
CGCCCGCGCCGCGCGGCCCCTGCCCGTTCGCGGGGCGGGAGGCGTGGATCCACTGGGACGGCCGGCTCGCGCCCTGCCCGCACCCGGCCGCGGCGGAGGCCTTTGGCGACCTCGGCTCGGTCGCGGCGCGGCCCCTCGGCGCGCTGTGGACCGCGCGCGCCTTCCGCGCGTTCCTGGAGCGCGTCCCGGAGCACCCGGTGTGCCGGACGTGCCGGTTCCGCCGGGTCGGGGGAGCGTGAGCCCGCCTTCGGCGGGCGCGCGCCGCGCCTTCACGTCCGGCTGACCCGGATCGCGTCCTCCAGCTCGTTCGGGTTCGCGCGCGCCGCGCCGTCGCTCGGGAAGTGCTGCGCGAGCTGCGCGCCGCAGATCGCCACCGCGTCCACGAACCCGCGGCCCGGGTCCCGGTCGTGCAGCCCCGTGACGAGCGCGGCGACCGCGCGGCCCCAGCCGGCGTCGCCGACCTTCGCGTGGATGCCCGTGTCGCCGAGCACGACCGCGCGGTGCTCGAAGAGCGAGGCGAACACGAGCACGCCCGTCCCCTCGGCCGTCCGGTGGAGGCCCTGCTCGGCGAAGGCACGCACCGCGCGCGCGCGGACGGCGTCCTCCATCGCGCGCGGCCCCGCGAGCAGCCGCTCCAGCGGATCCCAGAGCGACAGGAGCGCGCCAGCGCCGCCGGCGAGGACCTGCGCGAGGACGAGCTCGGAGAGGCCGAACGGCAGCCGGAGCGCGAGCACGATCCCGGTGGCGAGCGCGGCGAGGAGCAGCCCTCCGCGCATCCGGACCTCCGGGTACGGATCCGACCGCTCCACCACCACCGTCACGATCTCGCCGCGCGTGAGCGCCTCGGCCCGGCGGACCGCGTCCGCGACGCGCGCGCGGACCTCCTCGGTGAAGTACCGCTCGATGCCCATGGCAATCACCAGCGCCCGGAGGCGCCTCCGCCGGAGAACCCACCACCGCCGCCGCCCCAGCTGCCCCCACCGCCGCCGAACCCGCCGCCGCCCCAGCGGCCGCCGCCCCCCCACCGCGAGCCGCCGCCGAGCAGGAACGGGAGCCCCCAGAGCGAGCGGCGTCGGCGCCGACCGAAGCCGGAGAGGATCCGGGTGAAGAGGAAGAACAGCACGAACGCGACGATCGCGAGCGAGGAGACGTGCAGCTGCGGCGGGCTCCGCGGGGGCACCGCCACGTTCTCGGGGAGCGCGTTGGTGGCGGACAGGATCCGGACCGCGCCCGCGAAGAGCCCCTCCGCGAACTGCCCGGCGCGGAACCGCGGGGTGATCGCCTCCTCGATGATCCGCTTCGACTCCACGTCGGTGAGCTCGCCCTCGAGCCCGCCGCCCACCTCGATGCGGACGGCGCGGTCGTCGCGCGCGACGAGCACGAGGACCCCGTTGTCCGACTCCCGCGAGCCGATCTTCCAGGCCTCCGCGACGCGGATCGAGTACTCCTCGAGCGGCTCGCCCTCGAGCGACGGGACGAGGAGGAACTGGAGCTGGACGCCCTCGCCCCCGCGCTCCCGGCGCGCCGCCTCGGCGAGCCGGGCGAGGCGTTCCTCGCCGTTCGGGTCGAGCATCCCCGCCGCGTCCACGACGGGGCCGGTGAGCCGCGGGATCGCGAGCGCGGCGCGCGCCGGAGCGGACCAGAGGACGGCGAGCGCGAGCGCGGACCAGCCGAACGCCCGTGCTCCCCCGCCGCTCGCCCTGCGCCTGTCGAAGGGCGCGCGGAGCGCGGCTCCCGTCACTGGAAGTTCACCTTGGGCGCCTCCTGCGCGCCCTGGGTGGTGGCGGTGAACTGGGGCTTCGCCTTCCGCTTGAGGAAGAGCGAGTTGGTCCAGCTCGTCGGCGGCACGGTCACGAGGTCGTTGAACTGCTGGACCGCCTCGATGTAGCGGCGCCGCGCGATGCCGATCCGGTTCTCGGTCCCCTCGAGCTGCGCCTGGAGGTCCCGGAAGTTCTCGTTGGCCTTGAGGTTCGGGTAGTTCTCGGCCACGGCGAGCAGCCGGCCGAGCGCGCTCCGGAGCTGCCCCTGCGCCTCCTCGAACTTCTGGAGGTTCTCGGGGGTGAGCTGGTCCGCGGTGATCGTCACCTGCGTCGCGCGCGCCCGCGCGTCGATCACGGCCTCGAGCGTCTCGCGCTCGTGGCTCGCGTACCCCTTCACCGTCTGGACGAGGTTCGGCACGAGGTCGGCGCGCCGCTGGTACTGGTTCTCGACCTCCGCCCAGGCGGCGGCGACCGCGTTGTCGGAGCGGGGGATGGACTGGAAGCCGCAACCCACCGCCATGAGAGAGGCGAGCGCCAGGGCGCCGGTTCGAACGTTCATGCGGGACAGATAACACCGCCCGGACCGCGCGCAAACGTCGACGTGCGGCCCGCGGTCCCGCGCGGGTCCGCGAGCTGCGCCGCGCCGGGCGCTACACTCCGCCCGTGCGCGCGATGCCCGAGGGCTGGGAGGAGATCTACGCGGTGGTCCGGCGCATCCCGCGCGGCAAGGTGACCACCTACGGCGCCGTCGCGGCGCTCCTCGGAAAGCCGCGCGGCGCGAGGCAGGTCGGCTACGCCCTCGCCGCGCTCCGCGGCGCGAGGCACGACGTCCCCTGGCAGCGCGTGCTCGGCGCCCGCCCGCGCGGGCGCGCGACCATCACGATCCTCGATCCGATGGGCGCGGCCGTGCAGGAGGCGAAGCTGCGGAAGGAGGGCGTCCGGTTCGACGAGCGGGGGATGGTCGCGCTGGAGCGGTACGGGTGGCGGTGGCGCGAGGGAAAGGGCGGCGCCGCACGGAGCGTTCCGCGGCGTGACGGCAGACCGCGACGGTGAGGGTCCTCTCGAGCGGGCTGATGGCTACCCCGTCAGTGACTCACCCGCCCCGCCGTGAAAGCGATCCATGAGTGCGTCACCGTAGGCGAGCCGGGCGGCCCGATCGTTGTGTGCCCGGCAGAGGATCCTCAGGTTGTCAGCTGTCGACCCGCCGCCGCGGCCCTTCGGGACGATGTGGTCCAGCTCCAGCCGTAGCGTCGACCCGCAGATCCCTCCCGACGCCATCGGCCACTGGCAGCACCCGCCGTCGCGCCTCCAAACCTCCCGTCGAACCGCTGCGGGGACGTGATCCGACCGGCCCACGACAGGCTCATTCGCCGCGCAGCGGCGAGGTCTCGAGACCAGCCCCTTCTTCTTCGCGTCCTTCGCGAGCACCAGCTCCAGCCCCGCCTCGAGGACCTCCTCGACGGTGGCGCCCGGGCGCGCGTGCGAGAGCGCGAGGCGGGCGGCCTCGAGCTTGTCCAGGAACGCCCGCGAGACCGTGACGTGGAGACGACTGAGGGACGCGGTGAGCGGGACCGACTCGTCCCGCGGACGCGAGACCTCGTCGGTCTTCGCGTCGCCCACCAGTTCGGGGCACATCGGTTCGCCCGGACGAACCGATTGCGACGGAGTCTCGGGTGCAATCAAGCCCGGCTCGACCCGCATCGCCGGAGCCTCACTCGGCAGCTCCGTCACCAGCGTCCTCCGCGGAGGTTCCGCGACAGGCGCAAGCTCCGCCGAGACGGCCTTCGCCTCCTGCTTCGAGCAGTGAAAGAACCGCGGCAGGACGACGTCGCGATTCGCCGGCGTGAGCACCTTCGCCAGCTCGGCGACGCTCGTGAGACACAGCCGCCCGTCGCGAAGCGGCTCGACGATCTCCGGAAAACGGCGGACGAGCTCCGCGGCCTTCATCCGGAAGAACGCGGCGGCCTTCGAGAGGCCGAGTTCCCGGTGCAGGAAGGGGAACAGACCGGTGTAGCCGAGCTCCCGCCACGCGCGCTGCCGGTCGAAGTCGGCAAGTGCAAGAAGAAAGTCCACCATCGCGACGTGCTCGCAGCGGAGGAGGTCGGCGAGGCGGATGGCGAGGTCGCGCGACACATTGTTCATAATGACTCTTCTCGCACGGATGTCTGACATCGGGAGCTATCGGATATGGGCCCGCTCCCCTCGGGACGGCGCCTGCCTCGTCGAGTGGTTCAAGATTCACGGTAATGACGATCTCTTCTCTTGGGCCGCGAAGAAGCGGGAGCCGCGGACGGTCGCTGTCATCGACGCGAACGTCTTCTTCGATCTTGCTGAGGCGGAGGAACGTTCACCCAACGAGTCTAGGGCATTGCTGGCCGACTGGGTGCGTGTTGTCCTTGAACTGAGGATAACGGGCGAGCTGTTCGAGGAAATCAGCCGACATGGAGATCACGAGGTAAGGCGTCGCAACTTGGAGTTCGCTCGGAACTTCGATGTTCTCGGATATGAAACAGGCGAACTGCAGGAAGCACGTCGCCTCGTAGCCGAAGTTCTCCCCCGGCCGTGCAACGACCGAGACCGATCAGACCGTGAGCACCTCGCCATGTGCATCGCGGCGCGCGTGAGCTACTTCGTGACCCGCGACGACTTGCTTCGAGAGTTCGCGGACCAACTTTGGGAGCGAGCGAGAGTCGAAGTGCTTCGCCCGAGCGAGATCGTAGCGGACCTCGATGAGGTCGAGAGAGCAGAGGCGTATCGACCGGCTCGCTTCGCCGGAACTCGAATGGCGCTCGTTCCTGCGAAGGATCTCCCCGAGGAGAGGGTCGCCGACACATTCAGAGGCGCGCAGCGACGCACAGAGTTCCTGTTCGATGCCGACTTGGCGAGGCTCGACTTGGCGAGGCTCGACCTCTTCGGCGCGCAGCCCCACCTCGCGCTGAGCCGCGAGAACGTCTACTACCGCGCACCGACCAACCCCAGGACGCTTCCGTCCCCAGCACGACTCCTCTGGTACGTGAGTTCAGACTCCCGGAAACCAGGCACCAAGGCAATCCGAGCCTGCTCTCGCCTGGTCGACGTCACTGTAGGGTCTCCGAAACTCGCTTACAGGGCTGGTCGTCGCCTTGGCGTATACGAGTGGAAAGACGGCGCGAGGGTCGCGTCCAAGACCCGCAACGGTCTTGTTCAGTCCCTACGGTTCCGCGATACGGAGTGCTTTCCAGCGCCCGTTCCCCTTGAGAGAGTTCGGGGAGTTCTAAAGAAGGTAGGAGCAGAAACCGTGAATTCGTCGTTTCCTGGTCCGCAGCGCATCCCAGAGAGTGCCTTTGCCGCCATCTACAGCATTGGCAGAGGTCAAGAGGGAGACGCGCGTGTCCGATAGGATCACGCACGGCCTCATCGTAAAGACGGACCCTGGTCTGGGTACGCCTTCCGGACTCCGTTTCGCACCAGATCCGCGAGCTCGCGCGATAGCCCGCGGGCGGGTGCCCCAGTCGCGTCCGATCGGTTCGCCCAGGCGAACCGATCGCGACCGGGTCTCGCCCTCGAGCCCGACGGCTGGCGCGAGGCTCCCGCCCGCCCCCCACTCCGCCGTCACCTCCTGCACCCGCGTCCTGCTGGGCGGTGCGCGGCGCCGGGGGACGCATCGGACGCCGGTGAAGCCGCGGGGGGAGGGAACGGCGCGCCCGCCTCGCCCCGAGCCTCTCGAGGCGGGCAGGCGCGCGCCGCTCGTGCTCACTGCCGCGAGGCGACGTCGGTCCGGGTCCGGGAGCCGGGCCCCGGCTCCCCCCGCCCCTCCTGCGCGCGCCGCTGCGCGTCGCCGAGGTCCACCGGGGCCGGGGCCGCGCTCTCCGCGCGCGCGGAGGAGTGCGGCGCGCCGCGTCCCTCCTCGCCGCGCTGCTGCAGCTCGCCCAGGCCCTGGCCGCTGGCCGGCTGCGCGGAGTGGGTCGGCGCCGCGGGCTCAGCGCGCGCGGTCCCCCGCCCTTCCTCCCCGGCCCGCTGGAGCTCGCCCAGGTCGGCGTGGCCCGACCCGGCGCCCGCCAGCGCGAGCGCCGGCGGAGACGCGAGGAGGCCGATCACGATCATACGAAGACGGAACGTCATGGCTGCTGTCCTTTCGGTCCTACGGGTTTGTTCTTCGCGATCCGTGAAATGCAGCCGGCGTGCCGCGCCCGCGCCGCCGGAAACGCCGCGATCCGGCCCGGCCCGAGGCGCGCGGCGCTCAGGCCCGGCGCAGATCGCGCGAGGCCTGAG
>JAEYZK010000307.1 GCA_023428085.1 Pseudomonadota bacterium | reverse complement strand
CCAGCCCCAGTCCCAGTCCCAGTCCCAGTCCCAGCCCCAGTCCCAGTCCCAGTCCCAGTCCCAGCCTAGCTCCGGGCCCGGCCTTGCTCGGCCTGTGCGTCCGCTACGCCGCCCGCACGACGACGCCCGTGGCCGTCTCCGCCATCGCGTACTCCGGGTGGAACTTCTCCGCGGAGCGGAGCGCCCACTCGCGATCGAAGAGGACCACCGGCCGGTCGCGGACGTCGAGCACCACCATGCCCTCGATGTCCGACTGGAGCTGGTCCAGGTCGAGCGGCTTTCCGTCCTTGCGCGAGACCCAGCGCGCCAGCTGGTACGGCGCCGGCTCGAGCCGCACCTCGACCCCGTACTCGGACTCGAGGCGGTACTGCGTCACCTCGAACTGGAGGCGGCCCAGCGCGCCGAGGACCAGATCGCCCGCCCGGCCCGCCGGCGGGCGGTAGAGCTGGATCGTGCCCTCCTGCGCGAGCTGCTGCAGGCCCAGCCCGAACTGCTTCCGGCGCATCGGATCGATGAGCAGGAGGCGCGTGAAGTGCTCCGGCGCGAAGCTCGGGATGCCCTCGAACGTGAAGGTGGACCCGCCCGTGAGCGTGTCGCCGATCTCGAGGTTGCCCGGGTCGTGGATGCCCACGACGTCGCCCGCGAACCCCTCCTCCACCACGTTCCGCTCGCGGGCCAGGAACTGCGTCGGATTCGCCAGCCGCACGTCCTTGCCCGAGCGGACGTGGTGGACCTTCATGCCCTTCACCATCCGCCCCGAGCAGATCCGCACGAAGGCGATCCGGTCCCGGTGGGCCTTGTCCATGTTCGCCTGGATCTTGAACACGAACCCGCTGAACTCCTCCCGGGTGGGCGGGATCGGCCCCTGGTCCGAGTCGCGCGCGCGGGGCGGCGGCATGAGCTCGCAGAACGTCTCGAGGAACGCCTCCAGCCCGAAGTTGTTGATGGCGCTCCCGAAGAACATCGGCGAGAGCTCGCCCGCGAGGAACCGCTCCTTGTCGAAGCCGTCCCCCGCCGCGTCGAGGAGCTCGGCGTCGTTCCGGAGCCGATCGTACCCGGCGTCGTCGAGCTCCTCCCGCACGCGCGGGTCGTCGAGGCCCGTCACCTCCACCGGCGCCCGCTCCGCGCCGACCGCCGCCGAGGAGAGCGCGTGCGCCGCGTCGAAGAGGTACACGCGCCGCGCGAGCCGGTGCCAGACGCCGCGGAACGTGCCGCCGCGGAAGACCGGCCAGGTGATGGGGAAGACGCCGATGCCGAGGACGCTCTCCACCTCGCCCACGAGCTCGAAGGCGTCGCGGCCCGGGCGGTCCATCTTGTTCACGAAGGTGAAGATCGGGATCGCGCGCTGCCGGCACACGCGGAAGAGCTTGCGCGTCTGCGCCTCGACGCCCTTGGCGCAGTCGAGCAGCATCACCGCGCCGTCCACCGCGTGCAGGGTCCGGTACGTGTCCTCGCTGAAGTCCGCGTGGCCGGGCGTGTCCAGCAGGTTCATCTGGTGCCCGCGGTAGGGGAACTGCATCACGCTCGTGGTGATGGAGATCCCGCGCTCCCGCTCCATCTCCATCCAGTCCGAGACCGCGCTCGAGCGCCCCCGCTTCGCGCGCACCGCGCCGGCGAGCTGGATGACGCCGCCGTAGAGGAGCAGCTTCTCGGTGAGGGTGGTCTTGCCCGCGTCCGGGTGGGAGATGATCGCGAACGTCCGGCGGCGGAGGATCTCGTGGTCGATCATGGGGTCCTGGGAAGGGCCCGACCCCGTGAACGAGCCCGAGCCCCAGCCCGAGCCCGGCCTGCGGCGCTCTGGGCGCAGAGGGCTTTAGCATCCTCCCCGGCCCTGCGCCAGCCACGCCCTGTCGCGGGCTCAGCCCTGCCCGTAGTACGCCGTCTTGCCGTGCTTCCGCTCGAAGTGCTTGCGGACGATCCGCTCCGGGAGCCGGGCCGCGACCGGGTCGATCGTGCGGGTCACGAAGGCCATGTGGGCGAGCTCCTCGACCACCGCCGCGTGGTAGACCGCCTTCGCCGCGCTCTCACCCCACGTGAACACCCCGTGCCCCGCCACCAGCACGGCCGGGGTCCGGTGCGGGTCCCGCCCGCGGAGGCACTCCAGGATCTGGTTCCCCGTCTCGACCTCGTAGTCGCGCTCCACCGCCGCGTCGGTCATGACCGCCGTGCAAGGCACGTCCTCCGGCAGGTGATCGGCGTGGGTCGTGCCGTAGATCGGGATCGGGAGGCGCGCCTGCGCCCAGCCCGTGGCGTACGTGGAGTGCGTGTGGACGACACCGGCCACGCCCTCGAACGCGCGGTAGAGGACGACGTGCGTGGGCGTGTCCGACGAGGGCCGCAGCTTCCCCTCGACGGCGCGCCCCTCGAGGTCGAGGACCACCATGTCGTCCACGGAGAGGACGTCGTAGGCGACCCCGCTCGGCTTGATCGCGAGGACGCCCCGGGCGCGGTCGAACGCCGAGGCGTTCCCGAACGTGTAGATGGCGAGGCCGCGCCGGGGGATCTCCTGGTTCGCGGCCCAGGCCTGCTCCTTGAGCTCCTGGTACGGAGAGCGCAAGGCTACGCTCCGAGCTTGAAGGCGAGGTCGTTCCAGCGCAGCTCGTTCCGGAGCGCGTGGAGGTCGAGCCCCTCCCCGATCCGGATCACCTCGAGCCCCGCCATCGCGCCGAAGTCCGCGAGCTCGCCGGCCGTCAGCGCCTGGGCGAACGCGGCGTGGTGCGCGCCGCCCGCCTCGATCCACGCCTGGACGCCCCGCCGGAAGTCCGGCCGCGGGATCCAGAGCGCGCGGGCGGTCGGCAGCCGCGGCATGGACGGCGCCGCGACGACGTCGAGCTCGGCGAGGATGAGCCGCATCCGCCCGCCCACGTCCACCAGCGTCGCGTTCACCGCCGGTCCGGGCTTGGCGTCGAAGACGAGCCGCGCCGGGTCGGCCTTGCCGCCGATGCCGAGCTTGTGCACCTCGAGCGACGGCTTGCCCTGGGCGATCGACGGGCAGACCTCGAGCATGTGCGCCCCGAGGACCCGCTCCTCGCCCTGGACCAGGTGGTACGTGTAGTCCTCCATGAACGAGACGCCGCCCGAGCGGCCCGCGCTCATCACCTTGGCGAGCCGGACGAGCGCCGCCGTCTTCCAGTCGCCCTCCGCACCGAAGCCGTAGCCCGCCGCCATGAGGCGCTGGCAGGCGAGGCCCGGGAGCTGGAGGAGGCCGTGCAGGTCCTCGAAGGTGGTGGTGAACGCGCCGAAGCCGCCCTCCACGAGGAAGGACCGCATCGCGAGCTCCTGCTTCGCGGCGTCGCGCAGGTTGTCGCGCTTGTCGCCGCCCTTCCGGAGCGCCGGCGCGACCGCGTAGCTGTCCTCGTACTCCTGGACGACCTTGTCGGCCTCCGCGTCGGAGACCTCGGCGATGCGGGCGACGAGATCGCCCACGCCCCAGCCGTTCACCGACCAGCCGAGCTGGATCTGCGCCTCGACCCGGTCGCCGCCCGTGACCGCCACCTCGCGCATGTTCATCCCGCCGAAGCGGGCGATCTTGAGGCGCCGCGACTCCCCGAGGGCCACCGCCGCGCGGCTCCACCCGGCGAGCTCGTCCACGACCACCGGATCCTGCCAGTGGCCGACCACGATCTTGCGGGAGATCCGCAGCCGCGCCGCGATGAACCCGAACTCCCGGTCCCCGTGCGCGGACTGGTTCAGGTTCATGAAGTCCATGTCGATCTCGCCCCACGGCGCCACGCGGTTGAACTGCGTGTGCAGGTGCGCGAGCGGCCGCTGGAGCCGGGTGAGCCCGGCGATCCACATCTTGGCGGGCGAGAAGGTGTGCATCCAGGTGATGACGCCCACGCAGGAGGGGCTCGCGTTCGCCGCGAGGACCACCTCCTGGATCGCGTCCGGCCCGGTCAGCACGGGCTTCCAGACCACGCGCGCAGGGAGCTTCCCGGTGCGCTCGAGCGCCTCGGCGATCTGCTGCGAGTTCCGGGCGACCTGCTTCAGCGTCTCGTCGCCGTAGAGGTGCTGACTGCCGGTGAGGAACCAGATCTCCGGGGTGCGTGACTCTGCCACGGCCGCGTCCTGTTTCTCGCACGGTGGGGTGCCGGGCCCGTGCGCGCCCTGCGAGGGGAAGGTTCGCCCGCGTCGAGGTGATCTTTACGCCTTCGTCAGCTCGAATTCCACGAAGGCGCCCAGCTTCCGATAGTCGGCGTAGACCGCGTCGTAGTGGCGGGCGCGCGCCGGATCGGGCCGGTACACCGCCTCCGTCCCGGCCGCCATTGCGCGCTGCGCCGCTTCCACATCCGGGTACAGCCCCGCCGCGGTGGCGGCGAAGATCGCCGCTCCCAGGGCCACCGCCTGATCCCCGGCCCCCACGGCGACCTCCATGTCCATGACGTCCGCGACGGTCTGCATGACGAAGGGGCTCTTCCGGGCCACCCCGCCGATGCCGATGGCGCTGTCGATCCGGATGCCCTCCTTCCGGAACCGCTCGACGATGGCGCGCGAGCCGAACGCCGTCGCCTCGACCAGCGCCCGGTACACCCGGGGAGCGTCCGAGCCGAGCGACAGGTTGGCGATCGCGCCCTTGAGCCGCTGGTTGGCGTCCGGGGTGCGCCGCCCGTTCACCCAGTCCACCGCCAGCACCGTGGCCGTGTCGGTGGGCAGCGCCCGCGCCGCCCGCTCCAGCGCGGGGATGATCCGGTCCGCCACGTCGGTCGCGAGCTGCCGACGCGCGGCGGCATCCCCGCCCGGGACGCCCGGGAGCACGTGCTCGAGCGGCCAGGAGAGGATCCGCTTGAACCAGGCGTACACGTCGCCGAAGGCCGACTGCCCGGCCTCGTAGCCGATCATGCCGGGGATCACCGAGCCGTCCACCTGGCCGCAGATCCCGCGCACGAGCTTCTCCGGCTCCGGGCCGCGGCGCGCCACGACCACGTCGCAGGTGCTCGTGCCCATGATCTTGACGATCTTGTGCGGGCCGATGCCGCCGCCCACGGCGCCCATGTGGGCGTCGAAGGCGCCGACCGTCACCACGACCTTCTCGGACAGCCCGAGCCGCCTGGCCCACGCCGCGCTCAGCGTCCCGAACCGCTGGTCCGCCGTGAACGTCTCGGTCCCGAGCGAAGCCCGGAGCGCCGGCAGGCGCGGGTGGAGGCGGGTGAGGAACGCCGGGTCCGGATAGCCGCCCCACTCCGCGTGCCACATCGCCTTGTGGCCCGCGGCGCAGCGGCTCCGCTTCCAGCGCGCGAGGTCCAGGGTGCCGGTGAGCTCGGCGGGGAGCCAGTCGCAGTGCTCGACGATCGTCGCCGCGGCCTGCGCGACGGCCGCGTCCCCGCGCAGCACGTGGACCGCCTTCGCCCAGAACCACTCCGTCGAGTAGATTCCGCCCTCGTAGCGCGTGAAGTCGGGGCCGCCCCAGCTCCGCGCCAGGGCGTTGATCTCCTCGGCCTCCTCGACCGCGGTGTGGTCCTTCCAGAGGACGAACATCGCGTTCGGGTTCTCCTCGAACCCGGGGGTGAGCGCGAGCGGGACGCCGCGCGCGTCCGCGAGCGCGGGCGTGGATCCGGTGGTGTCGATCGCGATGCCCGCGACGCGCCCGGCGGCGCCCGGGCCGGCCGCGGAGAGCGCCTCGACCGTCGCCGCCTCCATCGCCTCGAGGTGATCCTTCGGATGCTGGCGGAACTGGTTCCGCTGCGGGTCGCAGTAGCGGCCCTCGCCCCAGCGCACGAACGGCCGGACGGCCGCGCCGAGCACGGCGCCCTTCGCCGCGTCCACCACCACGGTCCGGACCGAGTCCGTCCCGAAGTCGATCCCCACCACGCACGCGTCCATCACGGCTGCTCTCCCTCTCCGCGCTCGCCACGCCGGCGGCGCTCGTCACCCATACGCTCGAAAAGAAAAAAAGGAGGAGCGGCGACCCCCGTGTTGGCCGCCGCTCCCCCGTTCGCCCGGGAGGCGGAGCCTCACGTCGTGGCGAACTCCTTCACCGTGTCCGGCCGCACGGCGCGAGCGACACAAGACCTCGGTCTCATTGAACTCCTCTCGTGAACCCGCGTCGGCGACCGCCGATGTGCACACGATACTTCCGAGCGCCACCGTGAGCTGGTCCGAAATTGTGAGCGTTCACATGGTGGGTGTCAAGCTGGTATACGAACGCGTGATGGGGCACGGGAACCCTGAAACGCAGTAAAACGCTCCTGGTCAGGAGGCCCGTCACACCCGTGCAGGACACCATGAGCGCCCCGCGCCCGCCTTTCGAGAAGAAGCGCCGCTCCGCGGTCATGGCCGACGTGGCCGAGCTCGCCGGAGTCTCGCACCAGACCGTCTCGCGCGTCCTGCACGACAGCCCGCATGTCCGCCCCGACACGCGCGAGCGCGTCCTGTCGGCGATCCGCCAGCTCGACTACCGGCCCAACACCGTCGCCCAGGCGCTCGTCACCGGCCGCTCGCGCACGCTGGGGGTGGTGAGCTTCGACACGACCTTGTACGGCCCCGCCTCGACCCTGCTCGGGATCGAGCAGGCGGCCCACGACGCCGGGTACGGGGTGAGCATCTCGAGCCTGCGGTCGCTCAACCGGCCCGCCGTGATCGCGGCCGTCCACAGGCTGCGGGATCAGGGCGTCGACGGCGTCGTCGTCATCGCGCCGCTCCGCGCGGGCGTCGAGGCGCTGCGCCACCTGCGGCCCGACTTCCCGGTGGTCGCCGTGGAGGCCGGCCCCGACGACTCGATCCCGGTGGCCACCGTGGACCAGGTGGTCGGCGCCGCCGCCGCGACGCGCCACCTCCTCGACCTCGGCCACCCGACGGTCTGGCACCTCGCCGGCCCCGCGGACTGGAAGGAGGCCGAGGAGCGCGTCGAGGGCTGGCGCAGCGTGCTCCGCCAGGCGGGCGCGCCGATCCCGGCCGTGCTCCGCGGCGACTGGACGGCGCGCTCGGGGTACGAGCTCGGCCGGAGCCTGCTCGAGCAGCCCGAGGTGACCGCGGTGTTCGTGGCGAACGACCAGATGGCGCTGGGGCTCCTGCGCAGGCTCCACGAGGCCGGGCGCGAGGTGCCGCGCGATCTGAGCGTCGTCGGCTTCGACGACATCCCCGAGGCCGCCTTCTTCACCCCGCCGCTCACCACCGTCCGCCAGGACTTCGCCGAGCTGGGGCGCCGCTGCCTGCACGTGCTCCTCGCGCGCATCGAGGGCGAGCCCTGGTCGGCCGAGCGCGCGGTGGTCGCGCCGGAGCTCATCGTCCGCGCGTCCACGTCGGCGATCCCGTCGCGGTGAGGCGGGCTGCCCCGCCGACCGGCCGGCGGCGGCTGCGTGTGTGAGCGTTCACACGCTCCCCGCGGCGCCGGGCCCCCGGCGGCTCACCAGGGCGCCGGCTCGTAGTCCTTGAAGAACAGGCCGTGGGCGTGGCGGCCGGTCCGGAACCCCTCGACGATCGGGGCGACGACGCGCGCCGCGCCGTCCACGATGTCGAGCGGCGGCGAGAACGCGTGCTCCTCGGCCTTGCGCGCGGCGAGGTGGGCAGGGTCCTCGTCCGTCACCCAGCCCGTGTCCACCGCGTTGAGGTGGATGCCGTCCCGGGCGAGCCCCGCGGCGCTGGTGCGGACGAGCATGTTGAGCGCCGCCTTGGCCATGTTCGTGTGCGGGTGGCGGTCGGTCTTGTGGTCCCGGTAGAACTGCCCCTCCATCGCCGAGACCATGACGACGTGCTTCGCCGCGTCGCCGCTCGTCGCCGTGCCGGGCGGCGCCGCCCGGTGGCGGAGCATGAGCCCCTGCAGCCGCGACGCCATGACGAACGGCGCCGTCGCGTTGACGAGCAGCACCTCGAGCAGCTCCAGCGTCGGAACCTCGTGGAGCGCCAGGCGCCACGAGTTGTGCGTGCGGAGATCGACCTGCTGGAGATCCTGATCGAGGACGCCGCGGGGGAAGATGCCCTGATCCTGCTGGGGGGGCCAGATGAGGCCTGTGCCCCCCAGGCCCCCCGCTCGCAGCATCCCCCGCAGGAGATCGGCCTCGCTCCGCGCCTGCGTCAGCAGCGCCGGGCGCTCCACCCCGGCGGCGGCGCCGCGGACCGCGGCGCGGAACCGCTCGTACGCGGCGACGAGCCCGCGCGCCTCGGCGGGGACCGCGTCGAGCGGCCCCTCCTCCGCCTCGACGAGGTGGGCGTAGAAGCCGGGCGGACGGCGGACGGTCTGACAGGCGTTGTGGATCTGGAAGTCGAGCCGCGGCAGCCACGCGTCCAGGTGATGGCAGAGGGTCTCGACGCTGGGCGTGTGCCGGAGGTCGATGCCGAAGACGTCCAGCCGGTCCCGCCACGCGGCGAAGTCCGGCTCCCGCGCGTAGCGCGCCGCCGCGTCGCGCGGGAACCGCGTGAGGGAGACGACGCGGCAGCCTGCGCGCAGGAGCAGGATCGCCGCCTGGTAGCCGATCTTCACCCGCGCCCCGGTGACGAGCGCCACGCGCCCGCGCAGATCGACCGTCGCCGTCCGGCGGGCCTCGTTCTCGTCGCCGCAGGCCGGGCAGAGCTGATCGTAGAAGCGGTGGAGGCGCGTGTACGCCGTCTTGCAGACGTAGCACTTGCGGGGCGCGGAGAACTCCCCCGCACCGGCGGGCGGGTCCGTCTCCGCGCCCGCGCCCGCGTCGGCGCCGGCCGAGGACGCCGCCACCGCCCCGGTGATCATCGCCGCGGGTGTGGGATAGGCCGGCGCGAGGCGGAGCGCCTGGATCCCCGTCCCGCGCCGCAGCGCCCCGTCCCGCGCCTTGCGCGCGTCTCGCTCGCCGCGCGCGAGCGCCCGCCGCAGCTTCCGCCGCTGCTCCGGCCCGGGCCGGGCCAGCTCCCCGGCCGCCTTCTGCAGGCGCATGCGCGCGTCCGCGTCGAGCGACGCGAGGAGCCCCCGGTCGGCGGCCGCGCGCTCGAGGACGTCGAGCGCCGCGGCGAGGGCCTCCGCGTCGGTACCCGGGCTGCGCTTCCCGTCGGGCATGCCGGCCGGTTCTACCGCGGACCGGGCCGGGTCTGCACCTGCGCTACAGCGCCCGGCGCACGAGATCGCCGAGCTCCTCCTCCGTGAGCGCGATCGGGTTCGCCTTCATGCTGCTCGCGGCGCGCGCCCGCGCGACGAGGTCCGGGATGCCCGCCTCCGCGAGGCCCCACGCCCCGAGGCCGCGGACGCCGAGGTCGCGGCCGAGCGCCTCGACCCACGCGATCGCGTCCTCGGGGGCCGCGTCCGCCCGGCCGGTGAGCTGGCGCGCGAGCTCCTCGAACCGCCGCGCGGCGGCGCTCTCCGGCGCGCGCGCACGGAGCGCCCGCAGGTTGACCGCGAGCGCCGGCCCGAGGAGCGCGGCGCAGAGCGCGCCGTGCGGCGCCCCGAGCGCCGCGCCGGCGGGGGCGGCGAAGCCGTGCACGGCGCCGAGGCCCGCGTTCGCGAGGCAGAGGCCGCCGAGGAGGCTCGCGAGCGCGAGGTCCTCGCGGCGCTCCGGGGTGAGCCCCTCGAGGCACGCGGGGCGCAGGGCGCGCGCCGAGCGGCGCATCCCCTCGCGCGCGAGCGCGTCGGTCAGCGGGTTCGCCCGCGCGGAGAGGAACGGCTCGACGAGCTGGGCGAGCGCGTCGAGCCCACTCGCGACGAGCACCGCGCGCGGCAGGCCCTCGAGGAGGTCCGGATCGACGACCGCGAGCCGCGCGAGCAGGTGCGGGCTGCGCAGGCTCGCCTTGGTGGTGCCCGCCCCGAGGACCGCGTTGCGCGTCACCTCCGACCCCGTGCCGGCGGTCGTCGGCACGGCCACGAACGGCAGCCCCGGGCGCGCGAGCGGCCTCCCCTGCCCCACCACCTCGAGGTGCTCGAGCGGATCGTCGCTGCCGTTGCCGCGCAGGCCCGCGATCGCCTTGCCCGCGTCGATGGCGCTCCCTCCGCCGACGGCGAGCACGCCGTCGCACCCCTCCTGCTTCGCGAGCGCGAGCCCCACGCGCACCCGCTCCACGGTCGGCTCGCCCTCCACGCGCAGCGGCACGGTGGCGATCCCCCGCGCGGCGAGCCCGGCCTCGATCGGCGCGGCGCGCCCCGCGGCCCGGCCCGTGACGAGGAGCGCGCGCGCGACTCCGAGGGCCGCGACCTCGACCGGGATCTCCTTCGCCCGCCCCGCGCCGAAGACGACGCGCGCCGGGGTCGCGAGCTCGAAGCTCGCCATCACCACTCCGCCGCGTCCGGCGAGACGTTCCGGAACCTGCGCGAGGAGCGCGGCTCGGCCATGAGCGGCGCCACCGCGTCCCGCCATGCGGCGTAGTGGGCCGTCTCCTTGTGCGCGGCCGCGCCGGCCGCGTCGCGGTAGACCTCGACGAGCACGAACCGCGTCGCATCCTCGAGGTCCTGCACGACGTCGAACCGGACCACCCCGGGCTCCTTCCGGCTCGCGCTCGCGTTGGCGAGGGACGCGGTCCGGAAGGCCTCCACCGCCTCGGGCTTCACGCGCACGTTCACGTGCACCACCAGGAGCTCGTTCGCCATGCGCAGGAAGCTACAACGGAACGGCCGTCGCGGAGCCGATCACCGCCGGACCCAGCCGGGGGGCGGCTCGGAGAAGTCGCTGCGGAACGGCGAGGCGCGATCGCGGAGCCAGCGGTCGCGGGTGCCCACCCGCGGACCGTCCACGTCGATGCCCAGCGCGCGGAGCCCGCGCCGATCGTCGTAGCGCACGGTGAGCAGGGCGGCGGGCGTCGCGCTCGCGCGCTCGAAGGCGACCTCGACCACCTCGGAGCGGCGCTCCTCCCCGAAGCCCGTGCCGAGGCCCGGCCTGCCGCTCCTCTCGCGCGCGCCCCGGGCCCCTTCGGCCTGGGCCGACGAGGGCGCCTCCGCCGCGGGCGCCCGCGGGGCGGCCTCCGCCCGCCCGAGCGCGTCGTCCTCGTGGGGGCGATACGGGTACGGGTACGGCTCCGGCACGACCACCCGCCGCGGCGCCTCCGGGAAGACCGCCACGCCGATCACGCCCACGTCCCGGGCGTCGCCCATGCGCGCCGCGTACGAGTCGTCCACGCTGCTGAACCGGAACGCGGCGACCGCGCTCGTCGAGAGCCGGAACCCCTCGATCGTCACCTCGCCCCACGGCTCGACGAGGTAGCCCGGCTTCGCGACCGACGCCGGCCTGCCGTCGACGACGTCCCGCCCGTCCACCGAGGCGACGACCTCGATCCGGTCGCCGGAGAGGTTCCGGATCCGGAGCAGGTACCGCTCCCCGAGCGCGCCGAGCACGTACGTCCGGCCGCGGTGGTGGAACGTGGGGAGCGTCCGCCCGGCGCCGTCCACGACCTCCAGCGCGTACGGTCCGGAGCGGGCGGGCAGTCCGTGGGCAGGGGTGGCGCGGGGGGTCGAGCAGGCGGCGAGCGCGACGGCGAGGGCGGCGAGGCGGGTCATGCGGATCTCCTCTCGCAGGGGAGAACGCACGACCCCCGATCCCGATCTGTGGCAGACGCCGGCCCTCCAGCAAAACGCGCGCCCGGTCCGCCCGAGGGAAGGGGGGCGGAACCGGGCGCGCGCCGCGTCCGACAGCGACCGTTACGAAAGATCGATGGGCACGAAGATCCGGGCGTCGCCGCGCTGCACGAGCAGCGCCACGCCCTCCTTCGCGTCCTTCACGAGGTTCCGGAGCTGGTCCACGCTCCGGACCGGGGTCCCGTTGACCGAGAGGACGACGTCTCCGGGCTGGATGCCGGCCCGCGCCGCCGGCCCGCTCGCGCCCTCGACGAGGACGCCGCCCTCGAGCTCCGCGTCCCGGCGCTCCTCGGGCGACAGCGGGCGCACGGAGAGGCCGAGGCGGCCGCGGTCGCCGGCGCCGCCCTTCTCGTTGGCGGCCACCTGCTCGCCGCCCGAGGCGCCGACCTTCACGACCACCTCGCGCTCCTTCCTGTCGCGCCAGACCTTGAGGCGCGCCTCCTTGCCGGGCGCGATGTCCGCGATGCGCGGGGGCAGATCGCCGGAGCTCAGGATCTCCTGGCCGTTCAGGCCGGTGATCACGTCGCCGACCTTGAGGTCCGACTGCGCGGCGGGGCCGTCCTTCTCGATGTTGGAGACCAGCGCACCGGCGGGCCTGGGCAGCCCGAACGACCGCGCGAGCTGGGCGTTCACGTCCTGGATCATCACGCCGATCCGGCCGCGGACGACCTTGCCGGTCGCGACGAGCTGCTGCTGGACCTTCATCGCGACGTCGATGGGGATCGCGAAGCTGATGCCCATGTAGCCGCCCGAGCCGCTGAAGATCTGCGAGTTGATCCCGACCACCTCGCCGCGGAGGTTGAAGAGCGGACCGCCCGAGTTGCCGGGGTTGACCGCGACATCGGTCTGGATGAACGGCACGTAGCCCTCGCCCGGGAGCGAGCGCGACCGGGCGGAGATGACGCCCGCGCTGGCGCTGTTCTCGAACCCGAACGGCGAGCCGATGGCGAGCACCCACTCTCCGACCTGGACGCGCGAGGCGTCGCCGATGCGGACGGTCGGGAGGTCCCTCGCCTCGATCTTCAGCACCGCGACGTCGGTCTCCTTGTCCTGGCCGACCACCTTGGCCTTGAACTCGCGCTTGTCGGTGAGCTTGACGGTGACCTCGGTCGCGTTCGCGACGACGTGCGCGTTGGTGAGCACGAGGCCGTCGCTCTTCACGATGAACCCGGACCCCTGGCCGCGGACCATCGGGCCGCCGCCGCGGGGCATCGGGCCGCCGAACGGCATCCCGAAGCGGCGGAGCGGGTTCTCGTCGTCCCGGTTCGCGCCGACCGTGCTCACGTTGACGACGGCCGGGCCGTACTGCCGGACGATTGCGGTGAAGTCGGGGAGCGTCTGGAGCGGCGCGCCGCCGACGGGCGGGGAAGAGGGGGACCCGGCCGCCGCCGGACGCGCAGGCGCGTCCTTGGCGAGGGTCCGGAGGGGGTTGGCCAGGGCAAGCGCCCCGGCCGCGGCGACGCTCGCGACCGCGAGGGCGGCGACGGGAGCGCGCTTCGCGAAACCAGGCATGCTTGAATCCTCCGTGTGAGTGGGCGGCATGGGGCGCCGCCGTCGAGTGTCACCCTAGGCACGCTGCCTTAAGGCAAACTTAAGACCCCGCATCCCCGCCGGGTGCGACAGCCAGGGAGGGACCGGGCCTGCGCCCGGCGCACATGGGCGCAGGTCGCGATGCCGCCGCAAGTCCGCGTGACGGCCGGGCAACTTCGTGATGTGCTCGGCGCTCCGGTCCCCGGCTGGGACCCAGCGAGGTGTCTTCCGTGAAGCAGGAGCTGCGCAGCGTGACCGTGAAGGAGCCGTCCCCCGAACCCCTCCCCGCGCCGGCCGCCGGCCGCGCGGTCCGCAAGTCGTCGAAGCTCGACGACGTCTGCTACGACATCCGCGGGCCGGTCCTCCAGGTCGCCAAGCGGATGGAGGACGAGGGGCACCACATCATCAAGCTCAACATCGGGAACCCCGCGCCGTTCGGCTTCGAGGCGCCCGAGGAGATCGTCGTCGACGTCATCCGGAACCTCCGGGGCGCGTCCGGCTACTCGGACTCGAAGGGCCTGTTCTCCGCGCGCAAGGCGGTGATGCACTACTGCCAGCAGAAGGAGATCCCGGGCGTCGGCATCGAGGACATCTACCTCGGCAACGGCGTCTCCGAGCTCATCGTCATGGCGATGCAGGCGCTCCTCGACCGCGAGGACGAGGTGCTGGTGCCGATGCCGGACTACCCGCTCTGGACGGCGGCGGTGAGCCTCTCCGGCGGCACGGCGCGCCACTACCTCTGCGACGAGCGGTCGGACTGGCTGCCGGACCTCGCCGACATCCGCAGGAAGGTCGGCCCGCGCACCCGCGCCATCGTCCTCATCAACCCGAACAACCCCACCGGCGCGCTCTACCCGCCGGAGTTCCTGCGCGAGGTCGCCGAGATCGCGCGCCAGCACCAGCTCATCGTCTGCTGCGACGAGATCTACGACAAGGTCGTCTACGACGGCGCGAAGCACGTCTCGTTCGCCTCGCTCGCGCCCGACGTCCTCTGCCTCACGTTCAACGGGCTCTCGAAGAACTACCGCGCGTGCGGCTACCGGGCCGGCTGGATGGTCGTGTCGGGCGACAAGCGCCAGGCGACCGACTACATCGAAGGGCTCGACATGCTCGCCTCGATGCGGCTCTGCGCGAACGTGCCCGGGCAGACCGCGATCCAGACCGCGCTCGGCGGGCGCCAGAGCATCGAGGATCTCGTCCTCCCCACCGGGCGGCTCGGCCGGCAGCGCGACCTCGCCTGGTCGCTCCTCACGCAGATCCCCGGCGTCACCTGCGTGAAGCCCCGGGCCGCGCTCTACCTCTTCCCGCGGCTCGACCCCGCCGTCTACCCGGTGAAGAACGACCAGCAGTTCATCCTCGACTTCCTCGAGCAGGAGAAGGTGCTGCTCGTCCAGGGCACGGGCTTCAACTGGAAGGACCCGGATCACTTCCGCGTCGTGTTCCTCCCGCACGAGGAGGACCTCCGCGAGGCGATCGGCCGGCTCGCGCGGTTCCTGGGGCGGATGCGGCGGTAGCGAGCACCTGAACGGCTCACCGGCGATGGCCGGCTGCTGAGCGCCCGGCCGTCGTCCCTGCGCTCACGCCGCCGTCCGCGTCCCCACGCGCGCCCGGAACCGCACCCGCGCCGTCAGCCCGCCGCCGGGGGTCTCGGAGAGCGCCACCGCGGCGCCGTGCCGGTCGGCGATCGCCTTGACGATGCTGAGGCCCAGGCCGCTCCCCTGCGCGGGCGCGTCGGGGAGCCGGTAGAAGCGGGCGAAGACGCGCTCGCGCTCGGCGGGGGGGATCCCGGGGCCGGTGTCCGCCACCTCCAGGAACGGCGCGGCGCCCTCCAGGCCGGCGGACACGTCCACGCGCCCGGCCGCGGGCGTGTAGCGGATCGCGTTGTCCACGAGGTTCGCGAGCAGGGTCCGCAGCGCCGCGGGATCGCCCTCGACCACGGCCGCGTCGGCGCGCGCGGCGCCGAGGTCGATCCCCTTCGCCTCCGCGACGACGTGGTGATCCGCGACCGCCTGCTCGACCAGGGCCGGGAGCGAGACCGGCGTCGACGCCGCGACGGACGAGGCGCCCGGGTCCTGGCGCGCGAGCGTGAGGAGCTGCGCGACGAGGTGCGCCCCGCGCTCCAGCCCGCCCGCGAGCTCCGCCAGCGCGGCGGCGCGCTCCGGCCCCTCCGGCGCCCGCTCCGCGAGCTGGAGCTGCAGCTTGAGCGCGGCGAGCGGGGTGCGCAGCTCGTGGGCGGCGTCGGCGACGAAGGCGCGCTGCGCGGCCATCGCGCCGCGCAGGCGCTCGAGCAGGTCGTTGAGCGCGTGGACCAGCGGCAGCGCCTCGAGCGGGACGCCGCGCTCGTCCACCGGGTCGAGCGAGTCCGGGGTCCGCGCCGTCACGGCGTCGGCGAGCCGGGAGAGCGGCGCGAGGCCGCGGCCGACGATCGTCCAGACGAGGAGCGCGAGCACGGGCAGGAGCAGGGCGAGCGGGATCACCGTCTTCGACGCGGCCTGCCAGGCCAGGCGCTCGCGCGTCCGCTGGAGCTGGCCGACGACCACGGTCTCCGGGCCGACCTGGATGGCGAAGATCCTCCACCTTCCGGCGACCCCTTCCACGGTGGAGTAGCCGAGCTGCGAGATCCGGGGCATCGGCGCGTCCGGGCGGGAGAGGAACGTCCGCACCCCGTCCCCGTACACCTCGATCGAGAAGTCGAGCTCCGGCCCGGCGCGCCGCGCGTTCGCGCGGTCGGGCCCCGGGTACATGAGCGAGAGCGCGATCTGGCGGAGGTGGTAGTCGAACACGTTGTCGAGCTGGTTGCGGGCGAACACGTAGGTCAGCCAGCCGCCGAACGCCTCGGCCGCGACCACGGCGAGGAGGAGCGCGACGAGCAGCTTCTGCCGGACCGACGTCATCGGTCCTGCCTCCCCGGCACCATGTAGCCGACCCCGCGCAGCGTCCGGATCCAGTGCGCACCCAGCTTCTTCCGCAGGGCGTGCACGTGCACCTCCACCGCGTTCGACTCGACCTCCTCGCCCCACCCGTAGAGCCGCTCCTCGAGCTGCGCGCGAGAGAGCGGCCGGCCGGGGCGCTCGAGGAGCGCCTGGAGGAGCGCGAACTCGCGCGCGGAGAGCGCGACGGGTTCGCCCTCGAGCGTCACCTCGTGCGCGGCCGGGTCGAGCGCGAGCCCGCCCACGCCGAGGCGGGGCTCCGCCCGGCCGCCGCTCCGGCGGTGCAGCGCCCGGATGCGGGCGGCGAGCTCGTCGAGGTCGAACGGCTTCACGACGTAGTCGTCCGCGCCGGCGTCGAGGCCGGCCACCCGATCGCCGACCGCGTCCTGGGCGGTGAGGATCAGCACCGGGACCGCGTTCTTGCGCGCGCGCACGCCGGCGAGCACCTCGAGGCCGCTCTTCTTCGGCAGCCCGAGATCGAGCAGGACCAGGTCGTACGGCTCCCCCCGGAGCGCCTCGTCGGCGAGCTCCCCGTCGCGCGCCCAGTCGACCGCCCAGCCCTGCTGGCGCAGGCCGACCTGGAGCCCCGCCCCCAGCATCCGGTCGTCTTCCACGAGGAGGATCCGCATCCGCCTGCCATCCTACATGACATCCGTGGACGAGCCCGCGCCCGGGATCGGCCCAGGCGCGGGCTCCGGCCGGGCTCCGGCCGGGCTCGGGCCGGGGCTGGGGCCCGGGAGCGTTCACCGGTGGGCGCAACCTGTGCCATCATCGAGCGCGCGCGATCCGCGCGCCCGGAGGGAAGCTGATGTCGATCTCGGTCCTCGTCGTGCTGGTCCTCGTCGTCCTCCTCGTGGTCTGGGCGATCGCCCTCTACAACGGCCTCGTCACCAAGCGGAACGCCTACAAGAACGCGTTCAGCCAGATCGACGTCCAGCTCAAGCGGCGCTACGACCTCATCCCCAACCTGGTCGAGACCGCCAAGGGGTACCTGAAGCACGAGCGCGAGACGCTCGAGCGGGTGATCGCGGCCCGCAACGCCGCCGCCACCGCCGCGCGGTCGGCGGCCGCCGCGCCCGGCGATCCCTCCGCGATGGCCGGCCTCTCCTCCGCCGAGGGCGCGCTCTCGGGCGTGCTCACGCGGTTCATGGCGCTCGCCGAGGCCTACCCGGACCTCAAGGCCAACCAGAACATGATGCAGCTCACCGAGGAGCTCACCTCGACCGAGAACCGGATCGCGTTCGCGCGCCAGGCGTACAACGACGCGGTGATGACCTACAACAACGCGCGCGAGACGTTCCCCGGCGTGCTGCTCGCCGGCGGCTTCCCGCCCGCGCAGCTCTTCGAGCTCACCGTGGCGGCGGAGCGCGAGCCGGTGAAGGTGGCGTTTTGAGCGGGGCGCGCCGCCCCGCTCCACGGGCAGCGTAGGGTGCCATGGCTCGCGACGTACGGGGCACGATGGACTTCTTCGCCGCGCAGGCGGCGGCGAAGCGGCGGACGGGCGTCCTCGTCGTGCTGTTCGCGCTCGCCTGGGCGTTGACGGTCCTCCTCGCGGACCTCGGGATCACGCTCGTCGTCTCCGGGGCGGAGCCGTCGCTGCGGCGCGGGTACCGGGTCGCGACGGCGGAGTACGACGGCGCCGGGCCGCTCGCGACGGGGCCGGAGCGGTTCCGGCGGTCCCTCCTCCCGGCGGCCGGCCTGGTGTCGGCCATCATCCTCCTCGGCACGGCGTGGCACGCGCTCCGGCTCGGGCGGGACGGCGGCGACGCGCTCGCGCGGATGCTCGGGGGCGCGCCGGTCGATCGCAGCACGCAGGACCCGGACGAGCGACGCGCGGTGAACGTGCTCGAGGAGATGTCGATCGCCGCGGCGGTGCCGGTCCCGCGCCTCTACGTGCTGCGCGAGGAGAGCTCCATCAACGCGTTCGCCGCCGGCTCCACGCCGGACCGGGCGGTCGTCGCCGTCACGCGGGGCGCCCTCGAGCAGCTCAGCCGGGACGAGCTCCAGGGCGTCCTCGCCCACGAGCTCTCGCACGTGCTCCACGCCGACGCGCGCCTCAACATGCGGCTCATCGCGATCGTGGGCGGGCTCACCGCGCTCGCCCTCGCCGGCCGCCTCCTGCTCCGCGTCTTCGGCAGCGGCCCGCGGTGGCGCGCGCGGAGCCGGGGGAAGGGCGCCGGCGCCTTCCTGGCGGTGGGGCTCGTGCTCCTCGTCGCCGGCGCCATCGGGTCCTTCTTCGGCCGGCTCATCCGGCTCGCGGTCTCGCGCCAGCGCGAGTTCCTCGCCGACGCCGCCGCGGTCCAGTTCACGCGCAACCCCGCCGGGCTCGCAGGGGCGCTCGCCAAGATCCGCGACCAGGGATCCGCGCTCGCGAACCCACACGCGCCCGAGGCGGCGCACTTCTTCTTCGCGAACGGCCTGGGCGGGATCACCGGCGGGTTCCTCTCGACGCACCCGCCGCTCGAGGAGCGGCTGGAGCGGCTGCGGACCGGACCGGGCATTCTCGGCGGGGGGGCCCAGAAGGCCCCCCCGATCCCCCCGCTCGCTCCCGGGCAGGCTGCAACGCCTGCCCCTGCGCTCGACGGGGGGGCCCAGAAGGCCCCCCCGATCCCCCTGCTCGCTCCCGGGCAGGCTGCAACGCCTGCCCCTGCGCTCGGCGGGGGGGCCCAGAAG
>JAEYZK010000254.1 GCA_023428085.1 Pseudomonadota bacterium | reverse complement strand
GTGAGCCGGCGGCGGCGCAGGTCCAGCCAGCCGCCCAGGAGGACGATCCGCGCGACCCGCTTCCCGTTCGCCGCGTAGAAGTCGTGCGAGAGCTTGAAGCGGCCGCCCTCGGGCGAAGCGCCGAGGGCCTTGAAGTCCACCTCGATCGTGTCGCCGAGGTACAGCTCCGCCAGGTAGTCGATCTCCTCGCGCTGGATCACCGGGCCGATCCCGAGCTCGACGAGCCGCGCGTAGCCGAACCCCTGCTCGGCGACGTAGCTCAGGCGGGTGTCGATGCCGAACTCGGAGTACGCGGTGTTGCGGACGTGGCCGTTGAGATCGCACTCGGGCCAGCGGATGGTGAACTGCTTGCGGTAGCTCATGCGTCCTCCCGCCCGGCGGCGCCGTAGCTCCGGCATCTTAAGCGGAGGCGGCGGAGCGCGCGGCGCCCTCGGGGCGGGTGCTCCCGATGAGGACGAGGGCCGTCGCGCTGACCGGCTCGTGCCGAGCCCCGAAGCACGAGCGGTGACGGCCCGGTGAAGCGGGAACGAGGGTCAGAGCTTTACCTCGAGCGACCCGTTACCTGGCTCCCGCCAGGCGACGATCGATCTGTTCGACGACCCCTGCGATCTCGGTGCGAACGCGCTCGTTCGCGGAGCTGGCGGCGAAGGCTGCCAACTGGACTGCGAGCACGGCAGCCCGGTGCGGGAACGGCGGGCGCGGCTTCGTCGGGCACCAGTCATCGAGAATGTCTGCGACGGCCTTGCTCGCCGCCTTGGCCAGCTCGGCGCCCTCGGGGCCCATCTGCGCCGCGATCACCTTGAGTTGCACGGCCTGCAACGTCATCGCGAACTGCCCGAGATACACCTCGCTCGGCACCGGCTCGAGAGCCGCGCCCTCCTCCGCCCTGAGAGCACTGGAGCGCGCCAGGTCGAGGGCACGAGCATACTTTGCAATCCACAGCGGGACTCGCGTGAGATCCATGTCGGCGGTGAACACGACTGCCTCCCTTCCTCGGTGAACGGACCGCGCGACCCCCTCGAGCCATTCCCGGGCGGGCGGCCGGTCCTGCTGCCAGACCCATCGTCACTCTCAGTACGCTAGCAGGGGGGACGAACGCGACGCCAGCGCCTGGGTGAGCCGAGAGGAATTCACCACACGCGCGGGGTGCTCCTCGAGCCTTCGATCGCGCGCGTGCCGTCGGTGAGGCTCCGCGGCCTCTGGCATGATCGACGCCGTACCGAGGCTCGACGCAGCGCCGCAGGCCGGGTGGCCGCCCGCGCGGCCGCTCCGGCGTCCGCCCGAGCCCCATGCGCGGTCGCCCCCACGCCCGACCTCCCGAGGAGGTGCTGCGCGCGCGCCCGCGGGCCGCAAAGATCCGCGTCACCTCGGACCCGGGAGGTCGGCGTGCGGAAGCGGATCCTGTGGAGCGGCCTCGCGATCGTCGGCCTCGGCGCGGCGGGGTTCGCCGGCTGGTTGCTCTCCCTGCCACCGGCGCCCGCCGCGGTGGCGGCGCCGCCCGTCCCGCAGGAGGAGACCGGCGCCGCGCTCGCGGCCCTGAAGCCGCCGAAGCGCGCGCGCCCGCTCGTCGCGATCATCGGCGCCAACGGCGGGACCGAGACCACCGACTACGTCATGCCGTACGGGATCCTGAAGCGCGCCGGCGTCGCCGACGTCGTGGCGCTGGCGACGGGCGCGGGGCCGGTGCAGCTGTACCCCGCGCTCGCCGTCCTGCCCGACGCGACGGTCGCGGACTTCGACGCGCGCCACCCCGAGGGCGCCGACTTCGTGATCGTCCCGGCCCTGGCCCGCGAGGACGACCCGGCCGTCCTCCGCTGGCTCCAGGCGCAGGCGGCGAAGGGCGCCACCATCGTCGGCGTGTGCGTCGGCGTGAAGGTGGTCGCCAACGCGGGGCTGCTCGACGGCAAGCGGGCGACCACGCACTGGTACGTCCGCGACGCGCTGCTCGAGGAGCACCCGGCGATCCGCTGGGTCCCGGACCGCCGCCTGGTCGTGGACGGCGGCGTCGCCACCACCACGGGCATCACCGCCTCGATGCCGATGGCGCTCACCCTCGTCGAGGCGATCGCCGGACGCGCGCGCGCCGAGGCGGTCGCGCAGGAGCTGGGGCTCGCGCGGTGGGACGCGCGGCACGCGAGCGGCGCGTTCGCGTTCACGCGCCCGTTCGCGGTGACGGTCCTCGCCAACGCGGCCGCGTTCTGGCGGCGCGAGGAGCTCGCGCTCCCGCTCGCGCCGGGCGTGGACGAGGTGTCGCTCGCGCTCGTCGCCGACGCCTGGTCGCGGACGTACCGGTCGCGCGCGGTCACCTTCTCGAGCGGCGCCGACCCGCTGCCCACCCGGAGCGGGCTCCGCGTGGTCCCGGACCAGGTCGGTGCGCCCGGCGCGCGGGCGCTGCTCGTCCCGGCGTTCGGAGAGGAGAGGCCCGCCGAGGCGCTCGACGCCGCGCTCCGCGGGATCGCAACGCGGTACGGCGTGAGGACGGCGGAGGTGGTCGCGATGCAGCTCGAGTATCCGAGGGCGGCCGCGGCGGGGCGGTGACGGCGCGGCGCGCCCCGAACCTGCCGGCGCGGCCTCGTGATCGCGCGAGAGACCGCTCGGAGCGGGCTCGCTCACCGCCCCTGACGGCCGTCCGTCAGAACTCGAGCTTGAGCGTCCCGCCGTCCTCCGGGCGGGAGCGCCACGCGTTCCAGCCGAGCACGACCGCGCTCACCGCGAACGCGGCGGCACCGCCGGCGGCGATGCGGGCGTTCGTCACGGAGCGGTTGCCCTGCGCGTTGAGCTCGTAGAACCGCTGCTGGGCCGCGGCGCTCTTGAAGGCGCCGCCAGCGACCTGATCCTCCGCCCGGGAGTAGGCCTGCTTCGCGGCGGCGTTCTGCTGGAGCGCGAGCGCGCCGAGGCCGAGCGCGAGCACCCCGGCGCCGATCGTGGCAGGCTTCCTCCAGCCGCGGCGGCCGCGGACCGCCGCGCCGGGAGTCTCCTCCTCGGCGAGCTTCACCGCGTCGGCGGCGGGCGCTGGCTTCGCGTCGAGGTCGGGTCTGGCGGCTGCCGCCGGCGCCGGCGGGGCCACGGGCGGCTGCATCGAGGCGGCAGGCGCGGAGGGCGCGGCCCCGGGCCTGGCCGGCTCTGGCTTGACGGGCTCCGGCTTCGCGGACAGCGCGGCGACGGACGGCAGCGGTGCCGCTGGAGCGTCCGGATGTGTGTGGGTGGTCGCGTCCGGCGGCGGCGGCGCAGCGGCGACGACCGGCGGCACCGCCTTCTTCGGAGGCTCCTGCGAGAGCTGCTTCACCTCGCGTGACGCCTGGCCGGTGAGCAGGAAGGCGGCGAGCGCGGAGAGGTTCACCGACGGCACCCCGCCCGCCACCATCCGCACGCTCCCCTCCCGGAGGAGCGAGCCGCGGAGGACGTCGTAGATCGTGCCCACGAGGAACTGGGCCTGCCCCTCGTCCGCGCGCGAGACGACGATGAGCTTCTCCACGCCGAGCCACGCGCCGGCGCGGATGACGCCGTGGGCGCGCGCGGCGGTGGTCACCGCCAGGCCCGGGCCCGCGTTGAGCCGGAGGGAGTCGGCCAGCGCGAAGTCGAGCACCACCGAGCGGTCCTCCTGCTCGAGGTCCACGCGGACGCCCGGCACGCGGAGGGAACCCGCGGCGCCGCCGACCCGGTACACGCCGCTCGGCAGGCTGATGGTGAGCGGCGACAGGCCCATCGGCTTGCCGTTCACGTACACCTGGCCCTGCCGCCCCTCGGCGGTGACGGTCAGCTTGCGCTTCGGCAGGGCGCGGACCTTTCCCTTGACCTCCTCGAAGCGCTTGCGGAAGCCGGGCGAGAACTGATCGGGATCGGGCTGGAGGGTCGGCTCGATCCGGGCCACCCGCGCGAGCGCCGCCTCCATCTCCTTCGGATCGCGCGCCGCGTTGGCGACGACCGCCACCTGGAGGAGCGCGCGCTTCCACTGGAAGTAGGACTCGTCCGTCTCGGGCAGCGACTCGAGGTCCGTCACGATCGCGCGGAGGGTCCGGAGGGCGCTGTCGAACTCGCCGTTCTGGTACACCGCGAGCGCGCCGCCGTAGGCGCGGTCGAGCTCCGACTCGGTCGCGCTCGAGGTCTGGCCGAGCAGGCGCGCGCGCATCGAGGACGAGTCCATGACGTTCGGGACCCGGTCCCGGCAGGCAGCCCGGAGCTGGTGCGCGAGCTCCGTCAGATCGCCGTCCGGCCCGGCCGGCGGATCGCCCACGGCGAGGATCGCGAACTTCTCGGACGGGAGCGCAGCCGCCGGGAGCGCGAGGACGAGAGCGGCGAGCCCGGCGCGGATCACGGGGTGACCCCGGCGTTCGAGGTGTTCTGGGGATCGTGGTACGCCTTCGGCCACGGGGCGCTCGTGTCGAGCGCTCCGTCCACGATGACGGCATAGAGGTAGCCGTCGGCGCCGGCGAGGTAGGCGGTGCTGGTGGTCGCGCCGGGCTCGGTCCAGATGTTGGGGG
>JAEYZK010000241.1 GCA_023428085.1 Pseudomonadota bacterium | reverse complement strand
CGCCAGCACGTCCGTGAGCCGGCCCTCCGCGTGCAGGAGCCGCGCGGCCACGTAGCCGTCGCCGCCGTTGTTGCCGCCGCCGCAGAGCACCCGGACCCGGCCGCCCTGCCCGAGCAGCGCCGCCGCGGCGCGGGCCACCGCCGCGCCGGCCCGCTCCATGAGCGCGCGCGCGGGGACGCCCAGGGCCTCGATCGCCGCGCGATCGACGGCGCGCATCTCCGCGGATCCGACGAGCCTCACGGCGCCCCCTCGGCGACGACCACCGCGGCCGCGGTCCCGCCGTCGTGGGTGATCGAGAGGTGGAGCCGCGCCACCCCGAGCCGCCGCGCCGCCTCCGCCGCCGCGCCCGAGAGCACGAGCGCCGGCGCGCCCTCCCCGCGCACGACCTCGAGCTCCTGGAAGCGCAGGCCTGCCGGCACCCCGAGCGCCTTGAGCGCGGCCTCCTTCGCGGCGAACCGGGCGGCGTAGCGCGTCGGACGATCGACGCGCGCGTCGCAGTAGGCGCGCTCGCCCGGCGTGAACACGCGCGCCACGAACCGCGCCGCGCGGGCGGGCGGCCCGTCGAGGATGTGGGCCATCCGCGCGATGTCCACGAGATCGAGGCCGAGCCCCAGGATCACGGCCGCGCCTGCCGGAGGAGGTCCTTCATCTCGCGCACCGCCCGCTCGAAGCCCACGAGCACCGCCCGCGCCACGATCGAGTGGCCGATGTTGAGCTCCTCCAGCTCCGGGATGGCCGCCACGGGGAGGACGTTCTGGTAGTTGAGGCCGTGGCCGCCGGCCACCGTGAGCCCGAGCTTCGCCGCGGCCTTGCAGGCGTCCACGAGCCGGTTGAGCTCCCGCCGGCGATCGGCGGCGAGCCGCGCCTCGCAGTAGCGGCCGGTGTGGAACTCGACGATGGTGGCCTCGGCGCGGTGCGCGGCCTTCACCTGGTCGAGGTCCGGGTCGATGAAGAGCGAGACCTCGATCTCGGCGTCCCCGAGCGTCTTGACGGCCTTGCGGACGGCGTCGCGGCCGCCGACGACGTCGAGCCCGCCCTCGGTGGTGAGCTCCTCACGCCGCTCCGGGACGAGCGTCACCATGTCGGGCTTGGTCTCGTAGGCGATCCGGACCATCTCCTGGGTGGCCGCCATCTCGAGGTTGAGCCGCGTCGTGACGGTCCGGCGCATCACCTGGAGGTCGCGGTCCTGGATGTGCCGGCGGTCCTCACGGAGGTGGATGGTGATCTGATCCGCCCCGGCCATCTCGGCCATCATCGCGGCCGCGACCGGGTCCGGGTAGAGCGTGCGCCGGAGCTGGCGCAGCGTTGCGACGTGATCGACGTTGACTCCCAGGCGGGCGGGCATGGCGCAAATGTAACGCGGATCGGCCTGCGGATGGAGTCGCGTGAGGGATCCCGGGCCTGGCCGAGAGGACGGGCACACGGACCGTTCACCGTGCCCGGGGTCGTACCCGTCCCCGGGCCCGCCCCCGTCAACGAACCCGCTCCCGGTCCCGCACCCGGCTTCTCGGCGCCTTCTACCCCAGCGCCTCCCTCAACGCAGTCGCGATCCCCTCCGCCATCCCCCGGACCCGCGCCGCGTCGGGCCCCTCGACGAGCACCCGGACCTTGTTCTCCGTCCCCGAGAACCGGACCAGCACGCGGCCGTCCGCCCCGAGCGCCTCCTCGGCGGCGGCGATGGCCTTCCCCACCGCCGGGAGCTCGGCGAGCGGCCGCTTCTCCTTCACGGCGACGTTCACGAGCGCCTGCGGCACCGGCTCGAAGCACCGCGCCAGCTCGGACAGGCTCCGCCCGTCGCGCCGCATCACCGCGAGCACGTTGAGCGCCGCGGCGACGCCGTCACCGGTGGTGACGTGGTCGAGGAAGATGAGGTGACCGGACTGCTCGCCGCCGAAGTTGTAACCGTTCCGCCGCATCTCCTCCACGACGTACCGGTCGCCGACCTGCGTGCGGACGACGCGCCCGCCCACCTCCTGCAGCGCGCGCTCGAGCCCGAGGCTCGACATCACGGTCGCGACCACCGTCTTCTTGGCCAGGGCCCCCTGGCGGACCAGGTCGCGCCCGACGATCGCCATGATCGCGTCGCCGTCCACGATCCGCCCGGTCTCGTCGGCGAGGATGAGCCGGTCGGCGTCGCCGTCGAGGGCGAGGCCGAGCTGCGCGCCGTGCTCCCGGATGGCCCGGGCCATCGCCTCGGGGTGCACCGCGCCGCACCCCTCGTTGATGTTGGTGCCGTCCGGCGCGACGCCGAGCGGGATCACCTTCGCGCCCAGCTCCTCGAAGGCGTCGGGCGCCACGTGATACGCGGCGCCGTTCGCGCAGTCCACCACGACGGTGAGGCCCTCCAGCGTCAGGTCCTTCGGGAAGAGCGACTTCAGGAACTGCGCGTACCGCCCCTTCGCGTCGTCGATCCGCTTCGCCTTGCCGATGCGGGTCGCGGTGGGCCGGAGCGCCTGGAAGTCCGGGTTCCCGCCCTCGCCGAGCACGAGGCGCTCGATCTCCAGCTCCACCTCGTCGGGCAGCTTGAAGCCGTCCCGGGAGAAGAACTTGATGCCGTTGTCCTGGTACGGGTTGTGGCTCGCGGAGATGACGACCCCCGCGTCGGCCCGCATGGACTGGGTCACGAAGGCGATGCCCGGGGTGGGGAGCGGACCGGAGAGCAGCACGTCCACGCCCATGGAGCAGATGCCCGAGGCGATCGCCTGCTCGAGCATGTAGCCGGAGAGGCGCGTGTCCTTGCCGATGACGATCCGGTGCCGGTGCGAGCCGTTCCGCACCACGAACGCGAGGGCGCGCCCGAGCTGGAGCGCCATCTCCGCCGTCATCGGGTGGACGTTCGCGACGCCGCGGACGCCGTCGGTGCCGAAGAGGCGGCGGACCGCCGGGGCTGCGACCGCGGCCGCCACCGCGCCGTTGCGGGTGGGAGCGTCCACGATCGGGACCACGCCGTCCACGCCGTCCTTCTTCCCTGCACCCGTGCGCGTCGCCATCGAGATCCCCCGTTCTCCGTCGTACGCAAACGCCGGCGAGAGGCGCCGGGAACCTATCACACGGCCGGGCCGATCGCCTCCGGCGACGCGTGCCCCCAACGCTAGGGCGCGGAGCCCGCCCGCGCCGCCTCCCGGATCGCGGCCGCGACCCGAGCGGCCTGGCGCGCCGCCGCCACGTCGTGCACGCGCACGAGCTCGGCCCCGGCGAGGACGCACGCGGCGACCGCGGCGAGCGTCCCCGGGAGCCGGTCCGCGACCTCCGCCCCGGTGAGCTTCCCGATGAAGCTCTTCCGGGACGGGCCCACGAGGAGCGGGCACCCCAGCCTGCGCAGGCGGCCCAGGCCGGCGAGGAGCGCGAGGCTCTGCTCGGCCGTCTTGGCGAAGCCGACCCCCGGATCGAGCACGACCCGGTCGCGGCGCACCCCCGCCCGCTCGGCGCGGGCGAGCGCCTGCTCGAGCTCGGCCGCGACGTCCTCCACCACGTCCGCGTACACCGCGCGTGAGGTCATGTCCGCGGGCGTCCCGCGCATGTGCATCAGGACGACGGGCACGCCCCGCGCGGCGACGAGCGCCGCCAGCTCCGGCGCCGCCAGGCCCTGCACGTCGTTCACGAGATCCGCGCCCGCGTCGAGCGCGGCCCGGGCCACCTCCGGCTTGGAGGTGTCCACGGAGATCGGGAGCGCGAAGCCGCCCGCGCGCAGGCGCTCGATCACGGGGATCACGCGCCGGAGCTCCTCGGCGACCGGGACGGGCGGCGCGCCGGGCCGCGTCGACTCGCCCCCGAGGTCCACGAGATCCGCGCCCTCCTCGCCCAGCCTCCGCGCCTGCGCCGCGGCGGCGTCCGCGTCGGCGAACCGCCCGCCGTCGGAGAACGAGTCGGGCGTGACGTTGACGACGCCCATGAGAAAGGGGCCGGGCCCCTCGAAGAGCCTGGCCCCGATCTGCATCCTCACATGATCTCCTCGTGGGGCCGGTGCGCTACGCCTTGCTCGTCGCGGGCACGCCGCCCACCGCGTCGAGCAGCCCGCCGCGCTTCCCCTTCTCCTGGGTGAGCGGCGTCGCCGGCTTCGGCGGCGGCGTCCGGGTGATCGCGCCGCCGGACATGAGGACGTCGATGTCGGCGGAGTCGAGGGTCTCGTACTCGATGAGCGCGTCGGCGATCCGGTTCAGGATCCCGCGGTTCTCCAGCAGCACCCCCTTGGCCCGCTCGTACTGCTCGGTGACGATGCGGCGGACCTCGGCGTCGATGTCGCGCGCCGTCTGCTCGGAGTAGCCCTGGGCCGTCGCCATCTCGCGGCCGAGGAACACCTCGCCCTCCTTCTTGCCGTAGGCGAGCGGCCCGAGCTCGCTCATGCCCCACTCGCAGACCATCGAGCGGGCGAGGTTCGTCGCCACCTCGATGTCGTTCCCGGCGCCGGTCGTCTTCTGCGAGAAGGTGAGCTCCTCGGCGATCCGGCCGCCCATGAGGATCGCGATCTGGTTGAGCGCGTACTCCTGGTTGATGTTGAGCCGGTCCTCCTGCGGCAGCTGCTGGGTGAGGCCCAGCGCCCGGCCGCGGGGGATGATCGTGACCTTGTGGACGGGGTCGGTGCCCGGGAGGACCTTGGCGACGAGCGCGTGCCCTGCCTCGTGGATCGCCGTGGTCCGCTTCTCCTTCTCGGAGATGATCATCGAGCGGCGCTCGGTGCCCATGAGCACCTTGTCCTTCGCGAACTCGAAGTCGTTGAGCGAGAGCCGCTCCAGGTTGCGCCGGGCGGCGTAGAGCGCGGCCTCGTTCACCAGGTTCTCGAGGTCCGCGCCGGAGAAGCCGGGCGTGCCCCGGGCGATCTGGGAGAGATCGACCGAGCCATCGAGCGGGGTCTTCTTGGTGTGGACCTTGAGGATGCCCAGGCGGCCGTTGAGGTCGGGCCGGGGGACGGTGATCCGGCGGTCGAAGCGGCCGGGGCGGAGGAGCGCCGGGTCGAGCACGTCCGGCCGGTTCGTCGCCGCGATGAGGATGACGCCCTCGTTCGACTCGAAGCCGTCCATCTCCACGAGGAGCTGGTTGAGCGTCTGCTCGCGCTCGTCATGGCCGCCGCCGAGGCCCGCGCCGCGGTGGCGGCCGACCGCATCGATCTCGTCGACGAAGATGATCGCGGGAGCGTTCTGCTTCGCCTGATCGAACAGGTCGCGCACGCGGCTCGCGCCGACACCCACGAACATCTCCACGAAATCCGAACCGGAGATCGAGTAGAACGGCACGCCCGCCTCGCCCGCAACGGCGCGCGCGAGAAGCGTCTTGCCCGTTCCGGGAGGGCCGTACAGCAGCACGCCCTTCGGGATGCGCGCCCCGACCGCCTGGAACTTCGTCGGGTCCTGCAGGAACTCCTTGATCTCGGTGAGCTCCTCGACGGCCTCGTCGGCGCCCGCGACATCCGCGAAGGTGACCTTGGGGGCCTCCTTCGAGACGAGCTTCGCCTTCGACTTGCCGAACTGCATGACGCCGTTGCCGCCGCCGCGCATCGTCGAGAACAGGAACCAGAAGATGAGGCCGATGAGCAGGAACGGGATGAGGATGCTGAGCAGGCTCACCCACCAGCTGGTCTGCGGCACCTCGTCGTCGAAGGTCGCATCCGAGGCGTCGATCGCCGAGATGACGTCCTCGCCGCGCGGCTGCACATAGTAGAACTGCACGAGCTTGCCCTTGTCGACCTCGTTGTCGTCGACATAGGGCTCGTCGAGGGTGAGGTCGACGCGCTGCTCGCCGTCGACCACCTTCACCGACTCGACCGTCTTTCCGCCGAGCAGCTCGATGCCCTCCTGCGTGGTGACGCGCTGGAAGCCCGTCGTGTTCAGCAGGTTGAACCCGACGATGAGGATGATCGCACCCAGGATGACGTAGAGCAGGGGGCCGCGGACGATGCGTTTGAGGTTCATGTATGAGCGGGGCGGGAGCCCGAGTCCTTCCTCTGCGGAGAAGTGACTGTCAGGCTACCGCCCGGATGCCTGGCGGGGCCTGGATGTTCGCCGGAGGCTGAGGCGGCGACCGCGCTCAGGAGTAGACGTGCGGGGCGAGCACGCCGATGCCGCGGAGGTTGCGGTACTTCTCGGCGTAGTCGAGGCCGTAGCCGACGACGAACTCGTTCGGGATGTCGAAGCCCACGTAGCGCACGTCGACATCGACCTTCGCCGCCTCGGGCTTGCGCAGCAGGGCGCAGATCTCGACCGACGCCGCGCCGCGGCCGGCGAGGTTCTCCCGCAGCCAGGAGAGCGTGAGGCCGGAGTCGATGATGTCCTCGACGATGAGGACGTTGCGGCCCGTGAGGTCGGTGTCGAGGTCCTTGAGGATGCGCACGACACCCGACGACTGGGTGCTTGCTCCGTAGGAGCTCACCGCCATCCAGTCCATCTCGATGTGGCGGTTGAGCTCGCGCGAGACGTCGGCCATGACCATGACCGCTCCGCGCAGAACGCCCACGAGCAGCAGGTCCTTGCCCTCGTAGTCGCGCTCGATCTCGCGGCAGAGCTCGGCGATCCGGGCGTGGATCTCCTTCTCCTCCACGAGAACCTTGGTCAGATCACCCTGGATGTCGGCCGTCTCCATGGATCAAGCCTACGTCGCGTCGGAGGCGTGCGCGGCAGGGTCGTCGGCGCGCGTCGAGGCGAAGACCAGCAGCCCGCCTTCGCGGCGAGCGGTGAGCTCCGGCAGATCGAGCGGACCCTGACCCCGCCAGTCGGTGACGAGACGCGCCACGTCGAGGGTCTGCGCGCGACTGAGCGCGACACCGAACTCGGACTGCACGACATAGCGGATGATGCGCTGCCGCAGTGCCGCGGGGTTCGCGGCGAGCGCGGCGACCGACACCGCGATGCCGGCCTCGGCGGGCTCGCAGATGTCCTCGATGAACTCGTCGATCTGCTGCTGGAACGCCTCCGCGTCCTCCCGAGCCTGCTCGGCGGTGCGGGCGAGCGCCTCGGCGATGCCGGGACCGAGCTCCGCTTCGAGCACGGGGAGCACACGCTCGCGCACACGCACGCGCGCGTACGCGGGGTCGAGGTTGTGCGGGTCATCCCACGGTTCGAGGCCCTGATCGGCGCAGGCCTTGCGGGTCTGGGTGCGACGGATGCCGAGCAGCGGCCGGCGCCACAGCCCCGAGACGGGCGCCATCCCCTGCAGGCTCGCGGCGCCGCTGCCGCGTGCGAGGCCCAGCAGCACCGTCTCGGCCTGATCATCGAGCGTGTGGGCGAGCAGCACCGCACGCGCGCCGGTGCGGGTCGCTGCCGACTCGAGCGCGGCGTACCGCGCGTCGCGTGCCGCCGCCTCCGGCCCGCCCGCCGAACCCACCTCGACGCGCTCCACGATCACCGGGTCGAGGCCCAGAGCGCGCGCCTGCTCCGCCGCGCGCGCAGCGACAGCATCCGAACCCGGCTGCAGCGCGTGGTCGACGATCACCGCGCCCGCGCGCAGTGCGGCGCGCGGCGCCTCGAACGCGGTCGCCGCCGCGAGCGCGAGCGAGTCCGCGCCCCCGGACAGGGCGACGAGCACAAGCGCCTTCGAGTCCCGCAGATCGGTGGCGGCATCACGCACCGCACGCCGGATGTCGGCCATCTCGGGCGTGAGGCGCGGTCGGTCGGCTCCAGGGTGCATCGGCTAACGTTACTTCGACATCCCGTACGCACCAGGAGTGAACATGGCCGACTACGCCGCCGTCATCGAGATCCCCAAGGGGAGCCGCAACAAGTACGAAGTCGACCACGAGACGGGGCGCGTGTTCCTCGACCGCGTTCTCTTCACCGGCTTCGTGTACCCCACCGACTACGGCTTCTTCGAGAACACGCTCGGCCTCGACGGCGACCCCGTCGACGTGCTCGTGCTGCTCGACTACCCGCTGTTCCCCGGCGTCGGCGTGAAGGTCCGCCCCGTGGGCGTCTTCAACATGACCGACGACGGCGGCTCCGACGCGAAGGTGATCGCGGTTCCCGCGAAGGACCCGCGCTGGAGCCACATCCAGGACGTCGACGACATCCCCGAGTACACGAAGAAGGAGATCGAGCACTTCTTCGAGCACTACAAGGACCTCGAGCCCGGCAAGTGGGTCAAGACCGAGGGCTGGGGCAACGCAGCCGAGGCCGAGGCGATCGTGCAGGCGGGCATCGCCGCGTACGTGCCGCACGAGAGCCACTGACGCTCAGCTTCTGACCGAGAGCCCCGGATGCCCGCATCCGGGGCTCTCGGTCATCCACCCGCCTGGCACCGGCGGCCGGGACCGGGTCAGCCGGTGGGGCGCCCCACATAGGCGACACGGTCGCTGTTGCGCACGTTCACGATGCGCACGCTCGCGCTCGGGTTCGGTGCCTCGATCATCTTGCCGTCGCCCACGTACATGGTCACGTGGTACTTGCGCGGGTTGTCGGCGGATCCGCCATCCGAATAGAAGATCAGGTCGCCCGGCTGCACCTGGCTGTACGGCACGAGACGCCCCTGGCGCTTCATGTAGTTGTACTGGTCGGTGGAGCTGTGGGTGCCGATGTAGACGCCGACGGATGCGTACGACGCCTTCGTGAGACCGGAGCAGTCCCACACATCCGGACCCATGCCGCCCAGCTGGTAGCGCTCGCCCAGCTGCTGCTTCGCGAATGCGATCGCGCCGGAGACCGCGGAGGCATTGGGGGTGGGGTAGCTGGAGC
>JAEYZK010000230.1 GCA_023428085.1 Pseudomonadota bacterium | reverse complement strand
ACGGCTTCGCGCGCGTACCGGCACCCCTGCCGCGCGCCCGCGGTAGCGAGCGGGGGCCGGGGCGGAGGCGCGGAGGCGGCGTACGGCACCGCCACCCGTTCGTTCGACTCCGCCCCGCCTGACGGCGGGGCTACGCTCAGGACGAACGGGTACAACGAGGCCCCGGGTACACGCCGCTACCCCTGCGCCTTCCGGTGATCGATGACCCGCTTCGCCTTCCCCTGCGAGCGCTCGAGGGTGTTCGGCGCGACGAGCTCGACCGTCATGCGGATGCCGGTGACGGCGTGGATCTCCCGGTCGATCCGGTCGCGCAGCTCGACCATCTGGCGCATCTCGTCCCGGAAGTCGCCCGGCCGGACCTCGACCTTCACGGTCACCTCGTCGAGCGCGCCGGGGCGCGAGACCTCGATGAGGTAGTGCGGGGCCGAGCCCTCGACGCGGAGGAGCGCCTCCTCGACCTGCGACGGGAAGACGTTCACGCCGCGGATGATGAGCATGTCGTCCGAGCGGCCCTTCACGCGGCTCATGCGCACGCCGGTGCGGCCGCAGGGGCACGGGCTCCGGTCGAGGATCGCGAGGTCGCGCGTCCGGTAGCGGAGGATCGGCAGCGCCTCCTTGGTCAGCGAGGTGAAGACGAGCTCGCCCAGCGTGCCGTCCGGCACCGGCTCGAGCGTCTCCGGGTGGATGCACTCGACGAGGAAGTGGTCCTCGTTCACGTGCATGCCCGTGCGCGCCCAGCACTCGCCGGAGACGCCCGGGCCCATGACCTCGGAGAGGCCGTAGTTGTTGAACGCCAGGATCCCGAGGCTGCGCTCGATCTCGAGCCGCATCTCCTCGGTCCAGGGCTCGGCGCCGAAGTGGCCGAACTTCAGGCTGATCCGGTCCGGCGTGAACCCCTTCGCCTCGAACACCTCGGCGATGTGGAGCGCGTACGACGGCGTGCAGACGAGCGCGTCCGCCTGCAGGTCCTGGATGAGCTCGATCTGCTTCGGGGTGTTGCCGCCGCCCAGCGGGACGATGGCGGAGCCCACCTTCTCGATCCCGCCGAACAGCCCGAAGCCGCCCGTGAACAGGCCGAACCCGAACGCGATGTGGACCGTGTGCTCGGGTCGGAGGCCGCCCGCGGTGAGGAAGCGGGCGCAGAGGCCGGCCCAGGTGTCGAGGTCCTTCCTCGTGTACGCGACGAACGTGGACTTGCCGGTCGTGCCGGACGAGCCGTGGACGCGGGCGACCTCCGCCCGCGGGACCGCGCAGAGGCCGAGCGGGTACGTGCGGCGGAGGTCGTCCTTCACCGTGAACGGCAGGCGGCGGACGTCGTCGGGCGAGCGGACCGCGGCCGGGTCCACCTTCGCGGCGGCGAGCGCCTCCCGGTAGAACGGCACGCGCGCGACGCGCTCCAGCGTCTCGGCGAGCCGCCTCGACTGGAGGGGGCGCAGCTCCGAGGCGGGGAGCGTCTCGGCGGGATCCCAGATCCGGTTCTCGAAGGGCGGCTTCACGGCGGGTCTCACATCCCAGCCCGGGCGAGGAGCTCGGCCGCGGGCACGAGCCGGACGCCGTGCTCGCCCAGGATCTTCTCCGCCTTGTCCGGCTCCTCGACGCGGAAGAGCAGGGTCGCCGCGAGGCCGCGCGCGAACGGGTACATGTACTCGATGCCCAGCCCGGCGCGCTCGAACCCCTCGAGGATCTCCGCGAGCCCGCCCGGCTTGTCCGGCACGTCCACCGCGAGGACCTCGGTGACGTTCACCACGACGCCCTGCGCCTCGAGCACCTTCTTCGCCTTCTCCCAGTCCTTCACCACGAGGCGAAGGATGCCGAACTGCTGGGTGTCGGCGAGCGACATCGTGAGCACCTGGATGCCGGCGTCCCCCAGGATCTTGCAGGGGAGGCGGAGCTGGCCGGGGCGGTTCTCCAGGAAGAGCGAGAGCTGACGGATCTTCATGTTGGTCTCCTGTCCTCGACCTGAGATTGCTCGTGGTGAACCCTCGAGAGCTCGGATCGTCACACCTTCCGCTTGTCCAGCACGCGCTTCGCCTTGCCCTCGCTCCGGGCGATCGTGCGCGGCGCCACCAGCGTCACCTTCACGCGGATGCCGAGCACGTGCTCGATGGCCGTCCCGAGCGTCTCCTGGAGCGCCTGGAGGCCGCGGATCTCGTCCGAGAAGACCTCGGCCGTCACCTCGACCTGCACCTCCATCTGGTCGAGCCCCTTCTCGCGGGTGAGGACGATCTGGTAGTGCGGCAGCGTCCCCTCCACCTTGAGGAGCGCGGTCTCCACCTGCGACGGGAAGACGTTCACGCCGCGGATGATGAACATGTCGTCCGAGCGGCGGCCGATCCGCCGGATGCGCCTGAGCGTCCGGCCGCAGGCGCAGGGCGTGGGGTCGAGCGCGGTGATGTCCCGGGTCCGGTACCGGATCATCGGCATCGCTTCCTTGGAGAGCGTGGTGAGCACGAGCTCGCCCTCGGCGCCGTCGGGGAGGACCGCGCCGGTCTCCGGATCGACGATCTCCGGGTAGAAGTGGTCCTCGAAGAGGTGCAGCCCGTCCCGGTGGAGGCACTCGATGCCCACGCCCGGGCCGATGATCTCCGAGAGGCCGTAGATGTCGTGGGCGCGGATCCCGGTCTCCTGCTGGATGTACTCGCGCATCGAGTCGGACCAGGGCTCGGCGCCGAACACGCCCACCTTGAGCTTGCCGAAGCCGATCCTGGCCTCCTTGGCCTTCTCGATGAGATGGATGAAGTACGAGGGCGTGCAGCAGATGGCGGTCACGCCGAAGTCGGCGAGCACCATGAGCTGCCGCTCGGTGTTGCCGCCGGAGATCGGGATCACGGTCGCGCCGAGCGCCTCGGCGCCGTAGTGCGCGCCGAGCCCGCCGGTGAAGAGGCCGTAGCCGTAGGCGTTCTGGATGACGTCGCCCTTGTGGAGCCCGCAGGCGGCGAACGAGCGGACCATCACGCTCGACCAGACCTGCACGTCGGCCTCGGTGTAGGCGACGACGATGGGCTTCCCCGTCGTGCCGGAGGAGGCGTGCAGCCGGACCACCTCGCCCATCGGCGAGGCGAAGAGGCCGAAGGGGTAGGTGTCGCGGAGATCGGTCTTGACGGTGAAGGGGAGCGCGCCGAGGTCGGGCAGGGCGCGGATCGCGTCCGCCCCGAGCTTCCGCGCCTCCATCCGCTCGCGGAAGAGCGGCACGCGCTCGTACGCGCGCCGCACGACCGACTGGAGCCGGCCGAGCTGCAGCCGCTCCAGCTCCTTGCGCGGCAGGAAGTCCGGCGCGCTCGCCGGGTGGAAGCCGCCTTCGGGATCGTTCCAGAGGGTCTTCACGATGGGCCTCCTTGTTGACGGGGCGTGCCGCCCCGCCCCGCCGGCGAAGCCGTCGGGGCCCCACCCCTGCTCCGCGGGGCCCTGCGCCGTGCTCGCCGCTTCGCGGCTCCGCCCGGCTGCCCCGCGTCGGAGGGGCTGCGCCCCTCCCCCCAGCTTCGCTGGGGCCCCCCTCCCTGCGATACGCTTCGTTCCTGAGGCATGGCGCGCGTCAGCGGGGGAGCGGGGTCTCTTTGCCGAGCTGGAACGCGGCGTCGTTCACCGCGTGGAGCCGCTCCGGGAGCGCCGCCCGGATGGCCGCCTGCCAGTGCTCCTCGGGGATGTCGAGCTGCGCGGCGAGCATCCCGAGCAGGGCGACGTTGAGGCTGCGCTTGTTGGCGAGCTTCTCCTCGGGGACCGCGTCCGGCGGGATGAGCACGCCGCCGGGCTTGAGGAGCGGCTTCGTGACCGCGATCTCGGAGGGCGCGAGCACGAGCAGGAAGTCGGCCTCGCCCGCCGGGATCATCGGCGAGAGGACGGCGTCGCCGAAGCGGACGTCGGAGGTGACGGATCCGCCGCGCTGGCTCATCCCGTGGATCTCGGCCTTCTTCACGTCGCGCCCGGCGCGGAAGACGGCGTCGGCGAGGATGTCGGAGGCCTTGATCACGCCCTGCCCGCCGAGGCCCGCCACCACCACGTTCACGACCTTGCTACCCATTCTGCACCTCGCAGGTCGCCGCGCGCTTCGCGTCGGCCGCCTTCTCGTACTTCCGGATGTCGGCCGCCGCGAGGATGCACGGGCGGCGGGCCACGATGACGGTCAGCTCGGGCTTCGCGAGGCTCTCGACGAGCACCTTCTCGAACGCGCCCGGATCCGGCACCGGATCGACGACGTGCACGTTCGCGACGCCGAGCGCGCGGGCGAGCCCCTCGATCGAGAGCTTCCCGGTGGGCTCGTGGCCGAGCGAGCGGCCCGTGCCCGGGTGCTCCTGCTGGCCGGTCATCGCCGTCGTCCCGTTGTCCAGGACGACGAGCACGTGGCCGGTCGCGGGCGGGTTGTAGATCATCTCGATGAGGCCGTTCACGCCGGTGTGCACGAACGTCGAGTCGCCGATGATCGAGACGACGCGGCGCGCGTCCTCCTCCGGCAGCACGTGGCGGAGGCCGAGGCCGACGCCCAGCGAGGCGCCCATCGCCACGCAGGTGTCCATGCCCTGGTACGGCGGGAGGACGCCGAGCGTGTAGCAGCCGATGTCCCCGGCCACGATGCAGTCGAGCTTCTTGAGCGTGCCGTAGACCGGGTGGTACGGGCACGCCTCGCAGAGCTGCGGAGGCTTGCCCTTCGGGAGCTCCGGCTCCGGCGAGCGGTCGTCGGCGAGGATCCGGCGCACGCGCTCGACGGAGAGCTCGCCGAACCGGAACGAGGGGTCCTTCGCCTCGACCTGGATGCCGGCGGCGCGGAGCGCCTCGGCGAAGCACGGGTCGCCCTCCTCGATCACGACGCACCGGGCGACGCTCCGCGCGAAGGCGCGGATCCGCTCGAAGGGCAGCGGGTGGAGGAGCTTCAGCTCGAGCAGGCTCGCCCGCGGCGCCGCCTCGGCGGCGTGGCGCGCGGTGACGCCGGCGGTGATGATGCCGAGCTCGGCGCCGGCGCGCCGCTCGACGGCCGCCGCGGGCGCCTTCTCCGCCCACGCCTGGATCTCGTCGAGCTTCTTCCGGAGCCGCCGGTGCGCCGGGCGGGCGTAGGCCGGGATCATGACGCGCGCGGCGATGTCGCGCTGGAACGCCGGGGCCGCGGGCGCGGGCACGTCGGTCCGCTGCGTCAGGATCGTCTTCGAGTGGCAGACGCGCGTCGTCATCCGGAGCAGGACCGGCAGCTTCCAGCGCTCGGACAGCTCGAAGGCCGCCAGGGTGAGGTCGTAGGCCTCCTGCGAGTCGGCGGGCTCGAGCATCGGCAGGCCGGCGGCGACCGCGTAGCGCCGGTTGTCCTGCTCGTTCTGGGAGGAGGCCATGCCCGGATCGTCGGCCGAGACGATCACGAGGCCGCCGGTGACGCCGGTGTAGGCCGCCGTGAAGAGCGGGTCGGCGGCGACGTTCAGGCCGACGTGCTTCATCGTGACGAGGGCGCGCGCGCCGCCGAACGCCGCGCCGATGCCGACCTCGAGGGCCACCTTCTCGTTGGGCGCCCACTGGGCGCGCCCGCCGAGCTCGTGGAAGACCTGCAGGATCTCCGTCGAGGGGGTCCCGGGGTAGCCGGTCCCGAGGTGGACCCCGGCGTCGCGCGCCGCGGCCGCGACCGCCTCGTCGCCGGAGACGAGCCGCCGCGCACCGATCGCCCGGGCCTCGCCCTCGCCCCGACCGCGGGCAGAGCCCGCCTCCTTCATGCCTTGCATCGGTTCTCCTCTGCCGGAGCCGGGGACGCCTCCTGCGCGGAAGACCCGCGCCGGCGCCCGCGTCCGGGACGTTCGAAGTGACCCGCATGCTACCGGATGGGGCCTGCCAAGATCACCCCCGATCGACCCACCCGTGGACGAGCCCGAGCCCGAGCCTGCGCCCGGGTGCCAGCCCGGCTCCGCGAGCGCCCCTGGACTGCGCGAAAACGCCTACTTCCCTCGCGCGCGGCGCCCCGTCGCGGCGGTGAACCTCGACTGGCCGCTGTGGGCCTCTTCCTCCCAGAGCCGCTCGCCCCCGACCATCGCCAGCGCGTTGGCGCCGAGGCGGGCCTTCGGCGGCAGCTCCTTGAGCTTGCGGGAGTTCCCGCCCCCGAGCACGACCTCGTCCACGACGAACGCCGCGGACACCTCGCGGACCACGCGGTCGACGGTCCTGCGCCACGCCGCCTTGCCGAGGCGGAGGAGCGCCCGCTCGCCGACGTAGTCCTCGAGCTCGCCGTTCTTGTACGGCATCCGCGCGAGCTCGAGCGGCACGAGCGTGCCGTCGGCGACGAGCGCCGCGCCGAGGCCGGTGCCGAGGCCGAGGAAGAGCATCGTCCCCTTGCCCGCGTAGCTCCCGATCGCCTGCATGGCCGCGTCGTTCACGACGCGGACGGGCTTGCGGGCGGCCTTGCGGAAGTCGAACCGCGTCCAGCCGCGGCCGAGGTTCGCGGGCTCGAGCGCGACCTTGCCGGCGGCGACCGGGGCGGGGACGCCGATCGTGACGGCGTCGAACTTCCAGCCCTGCGCGGCGACGGCCTCGAGCACCTCACGCATCATCCGCGCGGGCGTGAGCTTCTTGCCCGACGGGATCTTCACCGTCTCCTCGTGCCCGGTGACGTGCAGCTTCACGTTGGTGCCGCCGACGTCGATCACGAGGACTCGCCTGGCCATGTCGGGCGCCTTTCGCGATGGTAGCTTCTCCGAAGGTACACAACTTGGCGCACTCTCCTCAGCAGGAAAGATCGCAGCCGGCGGACCGCCGCGCCGGCGCAGCCTGGGCGCTGGCGGCGCTCCTCCTCGTCCCGTTCCTCTGGGGATACAACTGGGTCGTGATGAAGAGGGCCCTCGCCTACGTGGGACCCTTCGAGCTCGCCGCCTGGCGCTTCGTCCCCGCGGGGCTGCTCCTCCTCGCGCTCCTCGCGCTCTTCGCCCGGTCGAGGCTCACCCGCCCCACGTGGACGCTCGCCTGGGCCGGCGCCATCCAGACCGGGCTCAACACCGCGCTGTCGCTCTTCGCGCTCCGTCAAGGGCCCGCGGGCCGGGCCGCGCTCCTCTGCTACACGATGCCGTTCTGGGTCGTGGTGCTCGGGTGGCCGGTGCTGCGCGAGCGGCCCGGGCGGCTCCAGGCCCTCGCCCTCGGCGCCGCGGGCGCCGGTCTCGCGCTGGTGTTCCTCGGCGGCGCGGGGGCGGCCGGGAACGTCCGCGCCGCGGCGCTCGCCACGGGCTCGGGGCTGGCCTGGGCGGTGGGCGCGGTGCTGACGCGGCGGCTCCTCGTGCGCGAGCAGGCCGACCCGCTCGGCGTCGCGGCCTGGCAGATGCTCTTCGGCGGCCTCGGGCTCTGGGCCGCGGCGGCGCTCGTCCCGGGCCGGCCGGCGGAGTGGTCGCCGTACCTCGTGTTCGCGGTGCTCTACCAGATCCTCCCGGCGACCGCGGTCGCGTGGGTCCTCTGGACCGCGCTGCTGCGGCACGTGTCGGCCGGCGTCGCGAGCCTCGCGATCCTCGCGACCCCGCTCCTCGGGCTGCTCGCGAGCGCGCTCGAGCTCCGCGAGCGGCCGCGCGGCCTCGAGGCCGCGGGCCTGGGGCTGCTCGTGGTGGCGCTCGCGCTCGTGGGGCCGCTCGCGGTGCGGCAGGCGCGGAGCGAAGGACGACGCGGATCGGCGGGGTGAGCGCGGTCGCTCGCAGGTGAAGCTGCCGGCGCTCTCCACGTCGCCCCGTCCGTCATGGACCGCGATGCCGGGGCCGCCTCCGGATCCGATCCCACGCGGTCGAAGGCGAAGGACGTCAACATGGTGGGGTGCGACGATCGCCAGGAGGGCGAGTACGATCCGAGCCTGATCAGCGGAGGTCACGACGTCATCGTGAGCTGGCTCCGGTTCACGGTCGACGGCACCGAGTACCACCTCCGGAGCTTCTACCAGTTCCAGCCCGAGAAGCCCGAGGACGTCAACTCCGCCGCCACGCTCGCGGTGGAGCGGACGGTGGAGGCAGTCAGCTCGGCCATCAAGCTGTGAGGCCGCGGCACGCTCCCGGCCGCCGTTCGACGGCGCTCGCCTTCGGCGGGCTCCGCTCAGGGGCGACCGGGAACTGCTCGGCGGCGCGCTCCTCGCCCGCGCCGGCGCCTCCCCGCTCCGTCCTGCTGGACGCGGGCCGCCCGACCGTCCATCCTCGCGCCATGCGCACCTCGCTCCTGCTCGCCATCCTCGTGACGCTCGCGTTCCCCGGCGCCGCTCCGGCAGCCGACCGTTGCCAGCAGGAGAAGCCCGACCAGGCCTCGCGTGAGGCGGGGTGCGCCGAGGATTGCGCCGCCGACTGCATGGACGCCGCGTACTATCTCGAGAAGGGCTGGGGCGTTTCGAAGGACGCGGCCCGCGCCGCGCGGTACTACGAGCGGGCCTGCGCCCTCGGGGACAAGATGTCCTGCCTCTCGCTCGGGCGGCTGCTCGAGAAGGGCGGCGACGGGCTGAAGCGCGACGTGCCGCGCGCGGTGGCGGTCTACGACAAGGCGTGCAAGGCCGACCCGAACGCATGCGTCCGCCTCGCTCATGTGCTCGCGGAGGGCGGCGGAGGAGTGAAGCGCGACCTTGGCCGCGCGGCCGCGCTGTTCGAGACCGCGTGCCAGCGCGGGAACAAGAGCGCCTGCGAGTCCCAGCAGCATGTGCTCCAGATCGCGTGCCGCAAGGGCGACGCCGCCGCCTGCAGGCAGCAGAAGCCCTGATCCCGCTACGCCGCGCGCTCGTCGCCCGCGGCCGTCGCCTCCCCCGTCCCGAACGCCGTCGCGAGCACCTGCGCGTCCGGCGGGCGCGTCACGAGCGAGACCGCGGGCACGACGAGCAGCGGGAGGATCATCGCCACCGCGCCCGCGAGCGGGACGCCGTCGGCGCCCCAGGCGAAGAACAGCGCCACCGCGGAGGCGAGGCCGACGACCATGCCGGCCCAGACGCCCGCGCGCGTCGTCCGCCTCCAGAAGAGGCCGAAGACGTACGGCGCGAGGAAGACGCCGGAGAGCGTGCCCCAGCTCATGATCATGAGGTTCATGATGAGCGTGGGCTTCTGGAGCGCGATGAGGAGCGAGATGCCGACGAAGACCGCGCAGAGCGTCCGGAGGAGCGCCATCGTCCGCTTCGGGTTCTTCTGGTGGTCCACGAACGCGCCGTAGATGTCGATCGCCACCGCCGAGCTCGACACGAGCACGAGCGAGGAGAGGCTCGACATCGAGGCCGAGAAGACCATCAGCACGATCACCAGCACGAGGGCCTCGGGCAGCCCGGAGGTGGTGATGAAGTGCGGCATGATCTTGTCGAAGATCGGCCCCTTCGGCCCCACGAGCTCGGCCGGGAGGCCGCCGCGGTAGTAGAGGTGCGTGAGCGCGCCCGAGTAGTACGCGCCGAACGCCATGAAGAGCGCGAAGACGCCGGCGATGGTCATCGCCCGGGTGACGTCCTGGCGGCTGCGGATCGAGTAGAACTTCTGGACCATCTGCGGCAGCGCCCACGGGCCGAAGCTGGTGATGAGGACGAGCGCCGCGAGCGTGAGCCAGCCCGGGACGGCGACGGCGAGGCCGCCCGCGCCGAGCGTCTTCGTCGCGACGAGGGCCGGGGCCATCGTCGCGGGGTCGGAGAGGAGCTCCCGCGTGGCCGGGCCGAACCCCTCGGCGCTGGCGCTGTGCGCGAGCAGCCAGACCATGATCATGACGCCCGCGAACTCGACGATGCCGCGGATGAAGTCGGAGATGGCGACGGCGAAGTAGCCGCCCATGACGAGGTAGACCGCCGTGAGGCCGGTGAGGAAGTAGAGCGCCGCCTCGTACGGGATGTGGAGCGTCATCTCGAAGAGGAACGAGAGGCCCATCAGCACCGAGGCCGAGTACGGCACGAGGAAGACGAACATCACCGCGGCGGCGAAGATCTGGAGCCGCGGGTCCTGGAACCGCGCCTTCAGGAACTCGGGCATCGTGATCGCGGACAGGCGCGCGGTCATGTCGCGCGTCCGGCCGGCGAGGACCTTCCAGGCGGCGAGCGTGCCGATCGCCGTGTTCCCGAGGACGATCCACATCGTGTAGATGCCGAAGCCCCAGCCCAGCTTCCCGGCGTAGCCGATGAACAGCACCGCGGAGAAGTACGTCGTGCCGTACGCGAAGGCGCTCATCCACGGGCCGAGCGACCGGCCGCCGATGAAGAAGTCCTTCACGTCGCGGGTCTTCCGCATCGAGAGCCAGCCGACCCAGAGCATGACCAGGACGTACGCGACGACGATCGCGATCGACACGGAGGCGTTGGACATGGGCGCGGAGCTTACTGCAACCGCGCGCGGATGGGCCTGCCGGTCTTCCGGGCTTGATCGAGCGCAAGTTCACAGGTACGGCGACAGCAGCCGGGCGAGCCCGTCCCGCAGCCGCAGCGCGAGCGGCCGCCGATCCATGTCACGCAGCGTGACCGGGCGCGCGAGCCGCAGCCGGGCGTCGATGAGCGCGTCGAGGTCGCGCGCCACGCCGGCGTCCCAGCACTCGACGTCGAGCTCGAAGTTGAGCCGGAGGCTCCGCGGGTCCCAGTTGGCCGAGCCGATGAGGGACCACACGCCGTCCACGGTCATCGCCTTGGCGTGGTCGAACGGCGGGGGCGAGAGCCAGACCCGGCAGCCGCGATCGAGCACCTGCCAGAGCTGGGCGTTCTGCGCCCACTGGACGACCGGGAGGTTCCCGCGCTCGGGCAGGACGACGTCCACCTCGACCCCGCGCATCGCCGCGACGTTGAGGGCGGTGATGAGCGCCTGGTCGGGCAGGAAGTACGGGGTGACGATCCGGATCCGCCGGCGCGCGGTGGCGAGCACGCCGAGCAGGATCCAGCGGATGGCCTCGAAGTCCTCGTCCGGGCCGTCGGGGACTCCGCGGGCGAGCACCGGGCCCGCCGCGACCGCGGGCGGGAAGAACGCCGGGCCGTCGAGCTCCTCTCCCGTGGTGAAGAGCCAGTCCTCGGCGAACGCCGACTGGAGGTGGCCCACCACCGGCCCCTCCAGCCGCGCGTGGAGGTCGATCGACGGGTTGGGCCCGCCGTCGCGGGGCATGAACGTGTCGCGGATGTTCATGCCGCCGGTGAAGCCGACGCGTCCGTCGGCGACGAGGATCTTCCGGTGGTTCCGGAGGTTCACGAAGGGGAGCCAGACCGGCGAGAAGCGCGGGAGGAAGAGCTCCGTGCGCACGCCGCTCCGCCGGAGCGCGCGGTGGACCGGGGGCCAGCGGTACCGCACCCCGATCGCGTCGATGAGCACGCGGACCTGCACGCCGCGCCGGTGGGCGCGGGTGAGGGCGTCCACGAACGCGTCGCCGACGAGCCCGGGATCGAAGATGTACGTGCAGAGGGTGAGGGAGCGCTCCGCCGCGTCGATGGCGGCGAGCATCGCCGGGTACGCGCGGGCGCCGCCCGCGAGGAGCTCGATCCGGTTCCCGGCGACGAGCGGCCGGCGCACGACGGAGTCGGCGAGCCGGATGAGCGGCGCGAGGTGGCCCGCCTCGGGCGAGAGCGCGGGCGGCGGGGGGAGGTCCTCGGGCCGGGCCCGGACGTCCGGGAGCCGGAGCGCCTGCGCCCGGCGGCGGATCCGGTTCACGCCGAAGACGAGGTACGCCGCCGCCCCGACGAGCGGGACGACGAGGATGAGGCCGAGCCACCCGAGCGCCGCGCGCACGTCGCGCTTGTTGAGGATGACGTGCGCCGACGCGAGGACCGCCGCGACCACCGAGAGGATCGCGGCGACGAGCTGCCAGGTCTCGAGGACGCGCGCCACCGGGGGATCGAACCAGAGAACGCGGGCGGGGGCGAGGAAATCCCCGGGGCTCCACGCCGCGCCTTGCGGGGGCGGCGGCCGCTGGAGCCAGTGCCTGGCACCCGGGCAAGGCGCATCGGCGCGGGGCCGTGCCCACTCGAGCAAGGCCCCGCCCCGTTCGCCCTTCGACTTCGGCCCGCTCCGCGGGCCTACGCTCAGGGCGAACGGACTTGCGTGCCCGCACCACGCGCTCTCGATGTCCGCTCGTCCTGAGCCCTTCGACCCCGGCCCTGCTTCGCAGGGCCTACGCTCAGGGTAGACGGAGTCGAAGGACGAGCGGGATCGGGTGCGCTACGCCGCCGCCGGCTTCGCCTCCGGCCGCACGCGCCCGAGCAGCGCGGCGAGGTCGTCGCCGGTGAGCGTCTCGCGCGCGAGGAGCGTGCGGGCGCCCTCCTCGAGCACGGCCTGGTTCGCCTGGAGCAGGCTCCGCGCCCGGCGGAACGCGCCGTCGAGGAGCTCGCGCACGGCGAGGTCGATCTCGCGCGCGGTCTCCTCGGAGTAGAGCCGCCGCGTGCCCGTCATCTGGCCGAGGAACCCCTCCGGCTCGGTCTGGTAGCTCACCGGCCCGAGGCCCGCCATGCCGTAGCGGGTGACCATGCTCCGGGCGATGTCGCTCGCCTTGCCGAGGTCGTCGGCGGCGCCGGTCGAGAAGTGCCCGAAGACGAGGTGCTCCGCGGCGCGGCCGCCGAGCAGCACGGCCATCTTCGCCTCGAGCTCCTCGCGCGTCATGAGGTAGCGGTCCTCGGTGGGGCGCTGGATCGTGTAGCCGAGCGCGCCGATGCCGCGCGGGATGATCGAGATCTTGTGGACCGGATCGCTGCCGGGCAGGGCCGCGGCGACGAGCGCGTGGCCGAGCTCGTGGTGGGCGACGACCTCGCGCTCGCGCGGGTTCAGGATCCGGTTCTTCTTCTCCAGGCCGGCGATGATCCGCTCGATCCCGGCGTTGAAGTCCTCGAGCGTGATCTCCGCGGCGCCGCGGCGCGTGGCCACGAGGGCCGCCTCGTTCACGAGGTTCGCGAGGTCGGCGCCGGTGAAGCCGGGCGTGAGCGCGGCCACCTGCGCGAGCTCCACCCCGGGCGCGAGCTTCACCTTCTTCACGTGGACCCCGAGGATCGCGATCCGGCCGGCGCGGTCCGGCCGATCGACGAGCACCTGCCGGTCGAACCGGCCGGCGCGGAGCAGCGCGGGGTCGAGCACCTCGGGCCGGTTGGTCGCGCCGAGGAGGACGATGCCCGCGGCCGGGTCGAAGCCGTCGAGCTCGACGAGGAGCTGGTTGAGCGTCTGCTCCTTCTCGTCGTGCCCGCCCATGCCGGCGACGCTGGCGCGCGCGCGGCCGAGGGCGTCGAGCTCGTCGATGAAGATGATCGCCGGCGCCTTGGCGCGGGCCTGCTCGAAGAGGTCGCGGACCCGGGCCGCGCCCACGCCGACGAACATCTCCACGAACTCGGAGCCGGAGATGGAGAAGAAGGGCACGCCGGCCTCGCCGGCGACGGCCTTCGCGAGGAGGGTCTTGCCGGTGCCGGGCGGGCCGACGAGGAGCACGCCCTTGGGCATGCGCGCGCCGAGGCGGCCCTGGCTCTTCGGGTCCTGGAGGAACGCGACCACCTCCTGCAGCTCGGCCTTCGCCTCCTCGACGCCGGCCACGTCGGCGAACGAGACCTTGGTGTCGGTCTCGACGTAGACCTTGGCCTTCGACTTCCCGATGGACATGAGCCCGCCGCCGAGGCCGCCGCCCATCTGCTTCGCCATCCGGCGCGAGAGCCAGATCCAGACGCCGAAGAAGATCGCGGTGGGCACCACCCACGAGAGGATCATCGGGAGGACTTCGCTCTCGAACCGCCCGGCGAACTTCACGCCGTGCGTGTCGAGCTCCTTCGCCATGTCCGCGTCCACGCGGACGGTGACGAACCGCTTCTTCCCGTTCGGGAGCGGCTCCTTCAGCTCGCCCTGGAGCTGGTCCTGGGAGACCACCACCTGCGCGACCTGGTTGTCGCGCACGAGCTGCTGGAACTCGCTGTACGGGATGGCCTCGATCTGCGAGCGCGCCCACGACTCCTGCAGGAACAGGACGCCGAGCACCGCCAGGATGGGGAAGCCGACGTTGAGCCAGGTCTTCTGCTTGTTCATGGTGGTCTCCGATCCGCTCCCTTCTTCGTAACCACCAGCCAGGGTTCGGCAAATACGAAATTTGTACGCAACCTGTAGATCAGAACGAAACGTCGGCCCGCCCGGCCGGCCGCCCCGCCCCACCATGTAGAATCGCGGCGATGGCTCGCATCCTGGTGGCCGACGACCACGACGCCATGCGCGAGGGCATGGTCCTCGTCCTGACCCGCCTGGGCCACGAGGTCCAGGGTGTGCGCGGCGGCGCGGAGGCGATCGCCGCGTACCGCAAACGTCCGGCCGACGTGGTGGTCACTGATCTGCGCATGGTGCCGGTGGACGGCATCGAGGTCGTTCGCCAGCTCCGCGCCGAGGATCCGGACGCCACCGTGGTGGTCATCTCCGCGCACGGCACCATCGCCACCGCGGTCGAGGCGATGGCGCTCGGGGCGATCGACTTCGTCGAGAAGCCGTTCTCTCCCGACGTGCTCCGCGCGCGGGTCGAGAAGGCGGTCCAGATCGCCCACGAGCGCCGCGGCGCGCGCACCGATCGCGGCCGGGTCGAGGCGCTCGACGAGGACGCCGCGCGCGAGCACGACCCGCACGGCATCGTGGGGCGGTCCGAGCCGATGCGCCGGGTGCTCGAGCAGGTCCGGCGGATCGCCTCCACCGACGCGACCGTGCTCGTGCTGGGCGAGTCGGGCACCGGCAAGGAGCTGGTCGCGCGCGCCATCCACGACGGCGGTCCGCGCCGGGACCGGCCGTTCGTGTCGATCAACTGCGCGGCGATCCCCGAGGGGCTGCTCGAGTCGGAGCTCTTCGGCCACGAGCGCGGCGCGTTCACCGGCGCGGTGAAGCGCAAGCTCGGCCGGTTCGAGCTCGCCGACGGCGGCACCCTCTTCCTCGACGAGGTGGGGGAGCTCGCGCCGTCGATCCAGGTGAAGCTCCTGCGCGTGCTCCAGGAGCGCCGGATCGAGCGGGTCGGCGGCGAGCGGTCGATCGAGGTGGACGTGCGCCTCGTCTCGGCCACGAACCGCGACCTCGCGAAGATGGTCGCGGACGGGCGCTTCCGCGAGGACCTCTACTACCGGCTCGCGGTGGTCCCGGTGCGGCTCCCGCCGCTCCGCGAGCGGCCGGGCGACGTCGAGGAGCTGGCGCAGGTGTTCCTCCGCCGGGCGGCGCCGCGCATGGGCCGCCGGGTGACGGGGTTCAGCCCCGCCGCGCTCGAGCTCCTCCGGCGCCACCGCTGGCCGGGCAACGTCCGCGAGCTCCAGAACCTCGTCGAGCAGGCGCTCGTCTTCGCCGACGGTCCGGAGATCCGCGCCGAGGACCTGCCGGAGGGGCTGCGCGGGCCCCCGGCGCCGGCCGGCCTCCCGATCCCGACGGGCGATCGGAGCCTCCCGGACGTGCTCGACGACCTCGAGCGGGAGCTCGTCCTCGCCGCGATGGAGAAGGCGCGCGGGGTGAAGGCCGAGGCGGCGCGGCTCCTCGGCATCAAGCCCTCGGCGCTCTACTACAAGCTCGACAAGTACGGCCTCGCGCGCGGCGAGCCGGACGGCGGGGCGCCGTGATCCGACGGATTTCCGAGGGTCGACCTCCTCGATCGCCGCCGATCCACGGCGCGGGCCACCGTAACCCATCGGATCGCCGGGGGGCGGGCGCGGCACGCAGGTTGCTCCCCATGGAGCTTCGCCGATGATCTGCCCGCTCCTCCTCGCCGCGATGCTCTCCGCCGCTCCGGACGTGGACACGCTCCGGCAGGAGCTGGACGACGTCGCGAGCCGGATCGAGGCGCTCAAGGCGCGGCGGCGCGCGGGTGAGCCGATCGAGGACGGTGCGCTCGAGCGCCTGCTCGTCCGCTCGCAGGAGCTCGCGGAGGAGCTCGAGCGCGCGCAGCCGCGGCCGGCCGCCGTCCCGCCGGGCGCCGATCCGCGCTGCGAGCTCGCGGACGAGCTCCGGGGGGAGGCGGCCGCGCTCCGCGAGGAGGCGGCCCGCTTCCGGGGAGAGGCGGCGCAGGTGAAGGCCGAGCTCGCCCGCTCCGTCCGGGAGGACTCCCCGACCTCGCGGCCGGCGACGTTCACGAGCGATCTCCAGCAGACGGTGCTCGACCCGGCGACGCGCGTCGCGGCGCTCGCCGAGCGGCGCACGGCGCTCGAGGCCCAGGCGCGGGCGCTCGAGGCGCAGGCGTCGATCCTCGAGGCCGCCGCGGACGCGCTGGAGCGCTCCGGCGCCTCCCCCTGAGCCGGCCCTCGGGGGATCCCTGGCCCGATCCACGGAGAACCGTCGACGGTTTTCCGAGCGCGCGGTCCGGGATACACACCTCCCGCGGCGTCACCGCGGCGCAACCCACGGATATTCCCGGCGCCGCATCGGGGTACGCTCGTTGCAGCGCACGCGGTCGCATGTCCGATCGCCTCCGCCGCTCTGGTCGGGTCGCGCTCCTCCTCGCCGGGGCCTTCGCGCTCGGCGGCGCCTCGGCCGAGGTGGCCGTCCGGACGAAGGCGGTCGTGGACCACGAGGTCCAGGCCCGCGAGCTCGGGCTCGCCGGGGAGCTGATCTCGCTCCAGCTCACGACGCCCGAGGGGCAGGTGGTCGCGCAGCCGCGGCTCATCACCGCCGCGGGCCGACCGGCGCGCCTGCTCCTGCACGCGCCGGGCAGCCCGGACGAGGTCCTCATGTCGTTCCGGGTGGAGACGGCGCGCCAGCAGGGCGGGCTCATCTCGCTCCGGTACGAGCTCACCTTTCCGGACCGCTCGCTCCGGACCGCGGGCAGGCTCCGGCTCCTCCCGGGCGTCCGCCAGGCGATCCGCCTCCCGCAGGGCGAGCTCGTCGCGACCTTCCTCGCGGTCCCGTTCCCGTCGGCGCACTTCGACCACTACCTCGAGGCGGAGCGCGCGCGGCGGCGGGCGGAGAGCTGAACGGAGGGGGACGGCAGAGCCGGGTGGCGAAGATGGTTGGGTCCTCGGGCGCGGGCGCGGGCTCGTCCACGGGGAACGACGAAGGGGCAGGGGCGCACGGGCCCCTGCCCCTTCACTTCACGTCACGAGCGTCGAGCGGCTACCAGTAGTACAGGGCCGCCCAGCTGTACGCGCCGGCGCTCACGTCGAAGTAGTGGTACCCGTCGGACCACTTCGACGGCATCGGCGTCTGCCCGCAGGTCTTCGCGACGCCGTTCACCTTCACCGTGCGGCCGTCGAAGTTCGAGCAGCCCCAGCCGGCGACGTTCGCGCTGGTGCGGTAGCAGACGGCGCCGGTCGTGTTGAAGTTGCCGCTGTTGGTGCTCGTCATCGTGATGGCGTTGGCGCACGGCGCGGTGCCGCCGCCGCTCGTGTTGAACGTGGCGGTGGCGGTCCGGGCCGCGGTCATGGAGAGTGCGCACGTGCCGGTGCCCGTGCAGGCGCCGCTCCAGCCGGCGAAGGTCGAGCCGGACGCCGCCGTCGCGGTGAGCGTGACGGTCGTGCCGGAGGCGAGGCTCGCGGAGCAGGTGCTCCCGCAGTTGATGCCGCCGGTGCTCGAGGTGACGGTGCCCGAGCCGGTGCCGCCCTTGGTGACGGTCGCGGTGTAGTAGGTGCCGCCGCCGCTCGTGTTGAACGCCGCGCCGACGGACCTGGCCGCGCTCATGGAGACCGCGCACGTCGTCGCGGTGCCGCTGCAGGCGCCGCTCCAGCCGCCGAACGTGGAGCCGGAGGCGGCCGCCGCGGTGAGGGTCACCGTCGTGCCGGAGGTGAGGTTCGCGGAGCAGGTGCTCCCGCAGTTGATCCCGCCCGTGTTCGACGTGACCGTGCCGCTGCCGGCGCCGGACTTCGTGACCGAGAGCGCGTAGGTGGTCGGCGGGGGCGTGGTGCCCTTGGAGATATAGGCCTTGGCCCACTTGCCGGACTCGGTGAGGTTCGAGTCGGACCAGGGGCCGGTGGCGCTGGCGCCGCCGAGGAGGGCGCTGGCGGTCTCGGACTTGTCGTTGAGGGACCAGTTGGCGGAGCTGATCTTGTTGGTGTCCATCCAGGCGGCCCAGGTGTTGGACTCGGTGGCGTTGAAGCCGCCGTTGCCGGAGGCGTCGCAGGTGCCGTACTCGGTGACGAAGACGGCCTTGCCGCGGCTCATGGCGACGTCGGCCTTGGAGCGGAGCGAGGAGCCGTGGCTGCCGGCGTAGAAGTGGAGGGTGTAGGCGGTGTTGGCGTCGGCGATGGGGTCGTTGGTGGCGACGTCCACGTCCTGCGACCACGTCGGCGAGCCCACGATGACGAGGTTCTGGCTGCCGGCGGACCGGATCGAGTTGATGACGGCCGTGTGGTAGCTCTTCAGGGTGGACCAGCTCTGCGTCGTCGGCTCGTTGAACGTCTCCCAGATGATGTTGGGCGACGCGGCGTAGGTGCGCGCGAGCTCGCCGAGGAACGACTGCGCGTCGGCCTGGTACAGCTCGTGGCTGTGCCAGTCGACGATCACGTAGATGCCGGCGGCGATGGCGCCGTCGATGACCGCCTTCGCGCGGGCCATGTTCTGCGAGCGCTGGCCGTCCATGACGCCGCCGCCGGAGTGGACGCCGACGGCGGCGCGGACCACGGTGGCGCCCCAGCCGCTCGCGAGGTTCGAGACGGCGGTGGCGTTGTAGAAGCGCTCGCCGCCCCAGCCCGTGTTGCTCCAGAAGAGGCTCATGCCCTTGAGCTGCACGGGCGCGTTCGCGGCGTTGCAGATCCTGTTGCCGCAGACCTTCAGGCGGCCGTGGGTGGAGACGACGGAGGAAGCGGGTCCGCCGGACGCGGCGTCCGCCGTGTCGTCGAGCGCGCCGCCGCAGGCGGCGAGCAGCGCGGTGAGAGCCAGCGAGAGGAGCGACGGGAAACGTGCCTTCATTGCTGTCCCCTTTCAACGAGGCCGGACCCGCGAAGGGACGAACTCGCGAGGCGCGTCCTCGTAGGTGGTGGCCCGAGCTTCTGAACTCGAGCGGAGAGCGACAAGCCGGTGGCGCGAGGGACGTGCGAGCGAGAGACGTTTGCCGCCGCGCGCGCGTGCCCGCGGTCCGCGGCGAACGTTTGCGCGCACGAGTAGGTGTCACCGACGGTGACGTCGATCGTTTGCGAGGGCGGCCGGGTGCGCCGGGCCCGGGGGTGGGTGCATTCACCGAGGGTGATCGGGTCCACGCGGACCGCGCACGCGTCCGTGCCCCACCGCGGCCCCGGACGTCCGCGCCGCGCGCACCGCGGCCCACATCGCGGCCGGCAAGGGCGCGCCCGCACGCACATGCGAAGGGCGGGCGCCTCGCGGCGCCCGCCCTCTCGCACTGCACCAGCCGCTACGTCACTTCACCAGACGTAGATGCTGGCCCACGGGTACGTGCCGGCCGTGGCCGAGAAGTAGGTGTACCCGCCGACCTGCGCGAGCGGGAAGGGGCCCGCGCCGCAGGTCGTCGCCGCGCCGTTCACGCTCACGGTCCGGCCGTCGAAGTTCGAGCAGCCCCAGCCGTTCACGCGCTGCGCGGTCCGGTAGCAGACCGCGCCGGTGGAGTTGAAGTTGTTCGTGTTGCCGGTGAAGGTGATCGCGTTCGCGCAGGGCGCCGTGCCGCCGCCCGAGCTCGACGTGTTGAACGTGGCGGTGGCGGTGCGGCCGGTCGTCATGGAGACGACGCAGGTGGCCGAGGTGCCGGTGCAGGCGCCGCTCCAGCCGCCGAACGTCGACCCCGAGGCGGCGGCCGCGGTCAGCGTCACGGTCGTGCCGCTCGCGTAGGACGCCGCGCAGGTCGAGCCGCAGTTGATCCCGCCCACGTTCGAGGAGACGGTGCCGCTGCCCGTGCCGGCCTTCGAGACGTTGAGCGTGTAGCTCGTCCCGCCGCTGCTCCCGTTGAAGGTGGCGTGGACCGAGCGGGCCGCGGTCATGCCGACGACGCAGCTCCCCGTCCCGGAGCAGGCGCCGCTCCACCCGCCGAAGCTGAAGCCGCTGGCCGGGGAGGCGGAGAGCGTCACGGTCGTGCCGCTCGCGTAGCTCGCGCTGCAGGTGGACCCGCAGTTGATGCCCGACGGGTTGGAGGTGACGGTCCCCGTGCCGGACTTCGTGACGGAGAGGGCGTAGGTCGTCCCGCCGCCGGTGCTGCCGCGCCCGATGTACGCCTTCACCCAGGCGCCCGACTGCGTGAGCGCGCTGTCGGCCCACGGGCCGGTGGTGCTCGCGCCGCCCACGAGCGCGGACGCGGTCTCGGCCTTGTCGTTGAGCGCCCAGTTGGCGGAGCTGATCTTGTTCTGGTCCATCCAGTTCGCCCAGTTCTGGGACTCGGTGGGGTTGAAGCCTCCGTTGCCGGAGGCGTCGCAGGTGCCCCACTCGGTGACGAACACGGCGCGGCCGCGGCTCATCGCGCTGTTCGCCTTGTCGCGCAGCCACTGACCGTGCGTGCCCGCGTAGAAGTGGAGGGTGTAGGCGGTGTTCGCGTCGTTGACGGGGTTGGCGGCGGCGACGTCGACGTCCTGCGACCAGTTCGGTGAGCCGACGATGACGAGGTTCTGGCTGCCCGCGGCGCGGATCGTGCCGATGACGGCCTCGTGGTACGCCTTCAGCGACGACCACGACTGCGAGGTGGGCTCGTTGAACGTCTCCCAGATGATGTTGGGCGAGGAGGCGTACGCGCTCGCGAGCTCCCGGAAGACGGACTGCGCCTCGGACTGGTGCGTCTCGTGGCTGTGCCAGTCCACGATCACGTAGACGCCGGCGGCGATCGCGCCGTCGATGAGGGCGCGGGCGCGGGCGACGTTCTGGGAGCGCTGCCCGGCCACGACGGAGCCGTCGCCGTGCACGCCGATCGCGGCGCGGACCACGGTGGCGCCCCAGCCGGCGACGCTGCGGACGGCGGTGGCGTTGTAGAACCGCTCGCCGCCCCAGCCGGTGTTGGACCAGAACCAGCTCATGCCCTTCAGCTGGACCTGGGCGCCGCTCGCGTTGCAGATGCGGTTCCCGCAGACGCGGAGGCGGCCGTTGGCGGCGACGGAGGACGCGGGCGCGGACGGCGCGGCCGCGGCGTCGTCCTGCGTGAGCTCGCCGCCGCACGCGGCGAGGAGCGCGGCGCAGGCGAGCGGGATCAGCTTGCGAAGAGTCATGTTCGTTCCCTCACGGGGTAGGGGGTGTGGCGACGGCTGCAGCACGGGCCCTCCGGGCCGGCGCGGCGGCGCCGCCGCTCGAGCGGAGGGCGCCGCCCTCCGGGCGGAGGGGTACGGGTACGGCGAGGAACGATTTAGTGAGGCGAAGCTAGCCAACCGGGTCCGCGGTGGTCAAGGCGCCGCGCCCCCTCGGGCCCGAGAGGGACGTTGACGGACAGGCAAACGATTGCAGCAAACGTGTCCGCGCGACCGCGGCGGGCCGACGGATACCGAGCGTGAATCCGGCGCGCCCTCGCCCGCTCGTCAGGGCATCCGCGGCGGCGCGGTGGAGGCACGCACGACGAGCTTCGGCTCGACGAGCGCCTCGGCCGGCGGGGCCTCGTCGCCCGCCAGGAGCTGCTCGAGCGCGCCGATCGCCTCGCGGGCCATGGCCGCCCGATCCTGGCGGATGGTGGTGAGCGGCGGGAACACGTACGCGCTCATCTCGATGTCGTCGAACCCCACGAGCGAGACGTCGTCCGGGATCTTGAAGCCGAGCTCGAGCAGGCGCCGCGCCGTCGCGATGGCCACCACGTCCGAGGTGGCGAAGATGGCCGTCGGCGGGACCTTGCCCCGCATCAGCTCCTGCACCTGGCGGCCGAGCTCGATGGCCCGCACGTGGGCGGCGGTGCCGCACGGCGGGCCGGCGAGGACGTCCTCGTCGCGGAGGTTGACGCCGCGCCGGCGGAGGGCGGCCGCGAACCCCTTCACGCGCTCCGCGGTGCTCACCGCGGTCCGGTCCTCCCGCAGGACGGCCATCCTGCGGTGCCCGAGCGAGAGCAGGTGCTGCGCCACCAGCGCGCCGCCGAGCTTGTTGTCGGAGGCGACCGAGGGCCGCCCGGCCACGGGCCGGTCGAGGTAGATCGTGGGGAGCCGGCCGGCCGCCGTGCTCCGGTCGGAGGCGCGGATGAAGAGGACGCCGTCCACCTGGCGCGCCTCGAGGTCCTCGAGGAGCCGCCCCTCGCGGTCGGGGTTCTCGTCCGACTCGCAGAGGAGGGTCTGGAGGCCGCGCTCCGTGAGCGCCTGCTGGATCGCGTGCGCCAGCTCGGCGAAGAACGGGTTCGCGAGGTTCGGGAGGATGAGCCCGACGCTGTCGGAGCGCCGCGCCCGCAGGCACCGCGCGCTCAGGTTGACGCGGTAGCCGAGGCGGTCGATGGCCTGCTGGATCCGCCGGGCGGTCGCCACCGCGACCGGACCGCTGCCGTTGAGGTGCTTCGACACGGTCCCCACGGCGACCCCGGCCACACGAGCGACGCTCGTGATGGTGGCCCGGGGGCGCGCCCGAGCTCGAACGATCGGCATGCTCCGATTGAGGACTTCCCGCGCGGATGGGTCAAGGCGCGATCTCGGCTAGACCCTCTCTGGGAGCGCAAACGTTTTGCGCTCCGGGCCGCGCGCCGGCGCGCAAACGTTGGCGAACCCCGCCGCCGCGCGGCTACGGAAAACGTTTCCTCCCGCTGGGGCCCAGGCGAAGGGCGCGTTCCGGGCGGAAAACGTTTCCCTCGTCGCGCGTGTGCCGCGGACGAGGCACAGGCCGCGAGGAAAACGATCCCAGGCCGCTGTGCGAGGTGTAGGGCGCGCCGGTGCGGCCGGGGAGTTTTCGCTGGAAGTGAGGCAGATTGCGCCGGTCGGGGGGGCGGGCACGCAAGGGCCGATTGCCTTGTTTGCGCGGATCGGGCACACCGTCTCCCATCACCGCGGGAGACCGAGCACGACGGGCGCCGTCCGGCGCACCGGGCAACGAGGCCTTTCCGCGGCCGGTGTCGTGAAGCGCAGCGCAGGCTGTCCCGTGTTTCGCGTCGTAGGTCCTTCAAGAGGAGTTCTCATGAGGCTCGCGAAAGCCGTGTTCCCGTTGCTGGCCGCCCTGGCCCTGCCAGGCCTGGCGGCCGCGCAGCACCTCGACAACCCGTTCGTCGGGGCGAAGATGTACGTCAACCCCGATTTCACCGCGAACGCCGACGCGGAGGCCGCCAAGGAGACCGACGCGACCCTCGCCGCGCGGATGCGCCTCGTCGGCCGGCAGCCGAGCGCGGTCTGGATGGACCGGATCTCCGCCGTCGCGAGCCTCGAGCCCCACCTCGACCAGGCGCTCGCGCAGGGCGCGAACCTCTTCCTGGGCGTCGTGTACGACCTCCCCGGCCGCGACTGCGCCGCGCTCGCCTCGAACGGGGAGCTCCCCGGCACGGCCGAGGGCCTCGCCCGCTACAAGACCGAGTACATCGACGCGATCGACGCGGTCGTGAGCAAGTCGAAGTACGCGAACCTCCGGATCGTGTTCGTGATCGAGCCCGACTCGCTCCCGAACCTCGTCACCAACCTCTCCGATCCCGAGTGCGCCGCCATGAACTCGGGCGGCTACTACGTCCAGGGCGTCCAGTACGCGATCAACAAGCTCCGCGCGCACTCGAACGTCTACGCGTACGTCGACATGGCGCACTCCGGCTGGCTCGGCTGGACGAGCAACAACGGGCCGTTCGTCACCCTCATGAGCAACCTCGCCAGCGGCCTCACCGGCGGCAAGGGGATGATCGACGGCTACGTCGGCAACACCGCCAACACGCTCCCGCTGAAGGAGCCGTTCCTCAGCGCCAACCAGCAGATCGGCGGCCAGCCGGTCATGTCGCACAAGTTCTACGAGTACAACCCGATGATCGACGAGGCCTCGTACGCGGCCGACATGTACAGCCGGTTCGTCGGCGCGGGCTTCCCGTCCTCCCTCGGCATGCTGCTCGACACCTCCCGCAACGGCTGGGGCGGCACCGCCCGGCCCACGGCGGCGAGCACGAGCACCGACCTCACGACGTACGTGAACGCGTCCAAGGTCGATCGCCGCCAGCACCGCGGCCTCTGGTGCAACCCCTCGGGCTCCGGCATCGGCGAGTTCCCGACGGCCGCCCCCTCCGGCTGGAGCTCGCAGCACTTCGACGCGTTCGTGTGGGTGAAGCCGCCGGGTGAGTCGGACGGCTCCTCCGTCTACATCCCGAACGACCAGGGCAAGGCGCTCGACCGCATGTGCGACCCGACGTACACCACGCAGTACGGTGTGCTCACGGGCGCCCTCCCCGACGCGCCGCTCTCCGGCGGCTGGTTCTCGGCGCAGTTCAAGATGCTCGTCCAGAACATCTACCCGATCCCCGGCTCCGGTCCGGTGTGCCAGGGCGTGCCGGGCTCGCCGACCAACCTGGTCGTGACCTCGCGCAACGCCAGCCAGGTCGGCCTCTCCTGGGGCGCCGCCTCCGCGCCGCCGAACTGCACGCTCAGCTACACGGTGCACCGCGGCACGACCAACAACTTCACCCCCTCCACCTCGACCCGCGTCGCGACCGGCCTGACCTCGACCTCGTACACGGTCACCGGCCTCTCGCCGAACACGACCTACTTCTTCGTGGTCCAGGCGGTGGACGAGCTCGGCGCGGCCGGCTCCAACTACATCCAGACCAACACCGAGAACGGCTACACGCTCACCGTCACGAAGACGGGCTCGGGCTCGGGCACGGTGACCTCCAACGTCGGCGGCATCAACTGCGGCACGACCTGCTCCACGGTGGTCAACGCGAACCCCGTCCAGATCGTGACCCTGACCGCGGCGCCGGCGAGCGGCTCCTCGTTCACGAGCTGGACCGGCTGCAACACGACGTCCGGCGCGACCTGCACCGTGGAGATGAACGGCGTCAAGTCGGTCACCGCGACGTTCGGCGGCCAGTCGACGAACGCGACCCTCACCGTCGCGCGGTCCGGCACGGGCACGGGCACGGTCACCGGCAGCGGCATCAGCTGCGGCTCCTCGTGCACCACGACGGTCCCGGCCGGCACGGTCGTGACCCTCACCGCCACCGCGGGCACGAACTCCTCGTTCTCCAGCTGGACCGGCTGCTCCAGCTCGACCAACGTCTGCGCGGTCACGGTGACGTCGAACCAGACGGTCACCGCGACGTTCACGGGCACGGGCACGACCAACTACACCCTCACCGTGACCAAGTCGGGCACGGGCTCGGGCACGGTCTCGGGCGGCTCGATCAGCTGCGGTTCGACCTGCTCGCAGCAGTCTCCCTCGGGCACCACGGTCACCCTGACCGCCTCCCCCGCCTCGAACTCCACCTTCTCCGGCTGGGGCGGCGCCTGCACGGGCACGGGCTCCTGCGTCGTGACCCTGACCGCCGACCGGTCCGTCACGGCGTCCTTCACCGCGCAGCAGACCGGTGATACGCCGGTCGCCGTCAACGGCCGCCTGCGCCGCTGCGGCAACCGCATCTGCAACGCGGCCGGGACCCCGATCCAGCTGAAGGGCATGAGCTGGTTCTGGTCCAACACGGGCTGGGAGGCCGAGCGGTTCTACAACGCCCAGGCCGTCCAGAACCTCTACTCGCAGTGGGGCGCCACGGTCGTCCGCGCCGCCATCGGCGTGCACGGCGGCGGCGGCTACGCGGCCGGCGACTCGCTCAACCCGGCCGATCCGTCGGGGAACATGGCGCGCGCCCGCGCGCTCATCGACGGCGCGATCGCCGCCGGTGTCTACGTGATCGTCGACTGGCACAGCCACGAGCTCTACCAGTCGCAGGCCGTGGAGTTCTTCCGTACGCTCGCCACGCAGTACGCGAGCTCCCCGAACATCATCTGGGAGCCGTTCAACGAGCCGACGACCCAGTCCTGGTCGCAGCTGAAGAGCTACCACACGGCCGTGATCAGCGCGATCCGCCAGGCCGGCAGCCAGAACCTGGTCGTCGCCGGCTCGCCGTCGTGGTCGCAGGAAGTGAACACGGCGACCGCCGATCCGCTCGCGGACTCGAACGTCGCCTACACGCTCCACTTCTACGCCGGGACGCACGGGCAGTGGCTGCGCGACCGGGCCAGCCAGGTGATGGCCGCCGGCCACGCCATCATGGTCACCGAGTGGGGCACCGTCGACGCCTCCGGCGACGGCGGCTTCAACCCCAGCGAGTCGCAGAACTGGACCAACTGGATGGACCAGAACCTGGTCAGCTCCGCCAACTGGTCCCTCCACGACAAGGTCGAGAGCGCCTCCGCCCTCGTCCCGGGCGCCAGCGCCACGGGCCCGTGGGCGGATAGCCAGCTCACCGAGTCCGGCCGCTGGGTGAAGGCGTACATCAGCGCCAACAACCAGCCCACGCAGTACGCCCTCACCGTGTCGAAGAGCGGCGCGGGGTCGGGCACGGTCTCCGGCTCGGGCATCAGCTGCGGCTCGACCTGCTCGGCGAACTACACGAGCGGCACCGTGGTCACCCTGACCGCGTCGGCCTCCTCGGGCTCGACGTTCGCCGGCTGGAGCGGCTGCGGCAGCACCAGCGGCGCGACCTGCACCGTCACGATGTCGGCGGCGCGGACGGTCACGGCGACGTTCAACACCACCCAGGTGCAGACCTACACCCTCACCGTGTCGAAGAACGGCACGGGGTCGGGCACGGTCTCGGGCACGGGCATCAGCTGCGGCTCGACCTGCTCCTCGAGCTACACGAGCGGCACCGTGGTCACCCTGAACGCGTCCGCGGCCTCGGGCTCGACGTTCGCCGGCTGGAGCGGCTGCGGCAGCACCAGCGGCGCGAGCTGCACCGTCACGATGTCGGCGGCGCGGTCGGTCACGGCGACGTTCAACACCAGCCAGGTGCAGACCTACGCCCTCACCGTGTCGAAGGGCGGCACGGGGTCGGGCACGGTCTCGGGCTCGGGCATCAGCTGCGGCTCGACCTGCTCCGCGAGCTACACGAGCGGCACCGTGGTCACCCTGACCGCGTCGGCTGCCTCGGGCTCGACGTTCGCCGGCTGGAGCGGCTGCGGCAGCACCAGCGGCGCGACCTGCACCGTCACGATGTCGGCGGCGCAGAGCGTCACCGCCACCTTCAACGGCGGCGGCACGACGCCGTGCGCGAACGCCCCGACGTTCTCGTGGAACACGAACAACTTCAACACCACGGGCGCGGTCTGCTTCAAGACGGCGCAGAACGTCCGCGGCTGGGGCTGCTCGAACATGGAAGGCCGGACGGTCAGCGTGAACGGCGTCGCCGTGACCTGCGGCGCGGGTCCGTTCCCGCTCCCGAAGTCGTCCGACGGCTACACGTACTTCTCGGCGACCGCCGGGCAGTACCCGTGGGCCAGCATCTACGTCTGGGAATAGTCCCTCCCTGCGCGTAGCCGGCTGAACGGGGCGGGGTGGCACTTCGGTGCCGCCCCGCCCTTCTCTTTTCACGGGGGCTGCGCCCCCGCCCCAGGAGCGGAGCTCCTGGGGCCCCACCCCTGCTGCGCGGGGCCCTGGGCCGTGCTCGCCGCTTCGCGGCTGCGCGCGGCTACCCCGCGGGGCCCCCACCCCGCCTCGCTCGGTCTTTCTCGGATCACGCTCGGCCGGTTAACCTCGAGGCATGGCCGAGCTCCTCGGTTGCCCCGCGATCCCACTTCCGCGCGCGTTCTACGCGCGGGACACGCGGGTGGTCGCGCGCGCGCTCCTCGGGAAGCTCCTCGTGCACCGCGACGGCGACGTGCTCCGCGCGGCGCGGATCGTCGAGACCGAGGCCTACCACGGGCCGCGCGACCTCGCCTCGCACGCGCGGTTCGGGCGGACGCCGCGCGCCGCGATCATGTTCGGACCGCCCGGCTTCGCGTACGTCTACCTCATCTACGGGCGCTCCCACTGCGTGAACGTCGTCACCGGGCCGGAGGGCTTCCCGGCGGCGGTCCTCGTGCGCGCGGCCGAGCCGGTCGCGGCCTGCCAGCACGCGACGCGCGGGCCGGGGAACCTGTGCCGGGCGCTCGGGATCCGGCGGGAGCGCGACAACGGCCGCGACCTCACGGGGGACGAGCTCTACGTCGTGGACGACGGCCGCGGCAGGCCGCGGATCGTGGCGGGACCGCGGGTGAACGTCGATCACGCGGGGCCGTGGGCGGCGCGCGCGTGGCGCTACGCGATCGCCGGGAGCCCGTGGGTGAGCCGCCCGCCGCTCCCTGCCCCGCCTACTCGAACTCCGGCCACTCGGGCGGCGGGGACGGCGCCGCGCGCTGCTCCGGGAGCGCGGGCGGCTGCGACGGCGACGGTCCGGGCGGCGCGGAGTCCTCGCGGTAGAAGCGGCCCTTGAGCAGCCGGCCGTCGCGCCCATCGAGGAGGAGCTGCGCGCGGTCCGTGAACCCCGCGACGCGGAGGTGCCAGCGCCCCGCCTCGTCCAGGCGCGCGCGGTCCACGCGATCCACCCGCAGCGCGCGATCGTCGCAGAGCCGGAAGGCGACGTCGGCGGCCTCCTGCTCGGAGAGCAGCCTGTGCGCCGGCGGGGCGGGCGCCCTGCCGGGCGGAGGGACGTACCCGCGCGGCTCGTACAGCACGCACCCCGAGAGGAGAACCCCGAGCGCTGCCCCGAGGACGATGGGTCTCATCGGGGCGAACTTATGCTATTCCGCGGCCGTGCTCCATCTCTCCGGCCAGGACAGCCGCTCGCTGGCGCGCAAGGCCGGGATCCCGGTCGAGGACGCGCGCAGGATCACCGGGGCGGTGATCGGGCGCCGCCGCGGGCTGCGGGACGCGCGCAACGTCCGGCGCGAGGTGCTGGACCGGGTCGCCGCGCTCGCCGCTCCCGGCGAGCTCCGCCGGCTCGAGGCCGTGGACGCGCAGGACGGCTTCCGCAAGTACCTCTTCGCCCTCCCCGACGGTGCGCGCGTCGAGGCGGTGCGCATCCCGCTCCACGGCACCCACCACGTCGTCTGCCTCTCCTCCCAGGTCGGCTGCGGCCTCGCGTGCGCCTTCTGCGCGACCGGGCGGCTGGGCTTCACCCGCTCGCTCAAGAGCTGGGAGATCGTCGAGCAGCTCCTCCACGTCCGGGCCGACTCGGAGCTGCCCGTCACCGGCGTGGTCTTCATGGGCCAGGGCGAGCCCTTCCTCAACTACGACGAGGTGATCGCGGCGGCGTACACGCTGTGCGACCCCGCCGCCGCCCGGATCGACGCGCGCCGCATCTCCATCTCCACCGCCGGCGTCGTCCCGATGATCCGCCGCTACACGGCCGAGCGGCACAAGTTCCGGCTCTGCGTCTCGCTCAACGCCGCCATCCCCTGGAAGCGCGCGGCGCTCATGCCGATCGAGCACGGCTTCCCGCTCGACGAGCTCGTGGAAGCGATCCGCGCGCACGCGGCCGCGGCGGGCCGGGTGACGGTCGAGTACGTGATGATGGCGGGCGTGAACACCGGGCCCGAGGACGCGGAGGCGATCGGGCGGCTCCTCCGCGGCATCCCGGTCCGGCTGAACCCGATCGCCGTGAACGACGCGAGCGGCCGGTTCCGGCCGCCCACCGAGGCGGAGTGGAACGTCTTCCGCGATCAGCTCGGGGCGGCGCTCCCGGGGCAGCCGATCGTCCGCCGCTACTCGGGCGGGCAGGACGAGCGCGCGGCGTGCGGGATGCTCGCGTCCAGCAGCAAGGGCGCGCGCGAGCGCTGAGGAGGACGGCGCGTTCCGCTCGCGCCGCGATGCCCTCACCGCTCGTGCCTCGCCAGGCGCGGCCCCGGGCGGACACGGAGCGCCGCGCGCCCGGCCGGTCTCCCGGCGCCGGCTCGTTCACGGAGGGTGCGGCGGGTCCTCGCGCTCCTCGTCCGCCACGACCGGGAGGTCCTCGAGCAGCTCCAGGCCCTCGAGCAGCTCGAGGTGCTCGACGACGGCCGCGTCCTCGGCGGAGAGCGGGGGCGGCGTCTCCTTCGCCTCCCCCGCGCGCGCGGGCGGCGGCGCGTCGGGAGGCGCGGCGGCGAGCGCGAGCGCGAGGGCGAGGGCGAGCGAGGCGATCATCGGGGTGTCCGGGGGCGCTCGGGATCACCGTCCGGGCCGCCGCCGCCACTCCTCCCGGAGCCGCTCGCGCTCCTCGGGCGTGAGCTCCCGCCACCGGCGCAGGTTCTCGCGGAACCGCTCGCGCTCGGCCGGCGGCGCCCGGAGCAGCGCCCGGATCGACTGCCGGAGCTGGGCGCGGCGCTCGGGCGGCAGCTCCCGCAGGCGGCGGAAGTGCGCGCGGATCTCCTGGCGCTCCTCGGGGGGGAGCCGCCGGAAGGCGGCCCAGTTGCGCCGGATCTCCGCCTGGCGGTCCGGCGGCAACGCGCGGAACCGGCGGAGCCGGGCGGCGAGGAGCGCCTTGCGGTCCTCCGGGAGCGCCTGGTACGCGCGCCAGCGCTCCCGGAGGCGGGCCTTCTCCTCGGGCGGGAGCTGCTCCCAGCGCTCGCGCGCGCTCCGGTCCGTCTCGCCGGCGTGCGCCGCGGCGGGAGGGGGCGCGGGCGGGTCCTCCGCGCGGGCCGCGCCGCGCGCGAGCGCGAGGAGGGTGACGGCGGCGGCGAGGACGCGCTTCACGGCGACGCCTCCCCGCGCTCGAGCTCCTCGAGGCGCGCGACGATCATGAGGTCCTCCGGCGTCTCCACCGCGACCGCGCTCGCCGCCTCCCAGTCCTGGAGGAGCTCGAGCTCCGCCACCATGGCCCGGGTCTCGGCGCGGTCCCGGAGCCAGAGGCCGGCCGGCAGCCCGACCACGGCCAGCGCGGCGGCGGCGCCCCAGGCGAGCACCCTGCGGCCCGCGGCGGCGCCCGCGAACGCCGGGAGCAGCGCGC
>JAEYZK010000212.1 GCA_023428085.1 Pseudomonadota bacterium | reverse complement strand
CGGGCTGCGCCCCTCACACCTCGATGACCCGGAACCGCTTGTCGTCCATGTGCTTGCGGAGGAGCGGCATCGAGACGTTGAACACCGGGATCCCCTTGGGCGTCCGCCCCTCGAGCCGCCCGTGGTGCGCGTGGCCGTGGATGATCGCCTTCGCACCGAACGCCTCGCACGGCGCGAGCAGCCGGCCCGTGCCGAGGAACGCCTGGACCCCCGGCTCCTCGCCCTCGATCGTCGCCGTGATCGGCGCGTAGTGCAGGAGCACCACGGTCTTCTCGACGTCGAGCTGCCCCAGCGCCGCCTCGAGCTTCAGCCCCTCGTTGACCGCCTCCTGCACGAAGGCCTTGATCGCCGGCTCCCCGAAGGCCTGGAGCATGCCCCGGTCGAACCCGCCACAGAACCCCTTCGCGCCCGCGACGCCCAGCCGGTGGTTGAAGACCGTGTACTCCCCGTCGAGGACCTTCACGTTCACCTCCGTGAGGATCCGCACGATCTCCGCCGCGTGGCCGTTCTCGAAGTCGTGGTTCCCGAGCACCGCCGCGCACGGGACCCGCAGCATCCCGAGCTGCTCCGCCAGGACGTGCGCCTCCTCGAGCTTGCCGTGATCGGTGAGGTCGCCCGCGAGGACGAGCCCCTCGGCCTCCCCGTTCACCGCCTTCACCATCTCGCGATACCGGCCGTGCTGGTCCTGCCGGCAGTGCAGGTCACCGACCGCTGCCAGCCGGAAGCTCGAGCTCCCCTCCGCCATCCTCCGCCTCCCGAACCGACCGATCCGCCTCGTCCCAGCGGCGGCCGTCCCCCAGGCCGCGATCGAGGTCGTGCTGGTACTGCACGCGCGACATCAGGTTTCCGCGGCAGATGTCGTGGGGCGCGCCCGGGTGCGCCCGCGCCGCGCCCGCGCGGCCGAGGAGCTCGTCCATCACCCAGTCCGGCACGACGCCCTTCGAGCCCGGGTACGCGAACCGGAAGAGCATGAGGTGGGAGAGCAACACCTCCCAGTACCGGTCGAACCGCGCGAGCACGCGCTCCCAGTCGAGGGAGCGGCCGCAGGCGTGCAGCAGGTGGTTCACGTCGGCGCCGTCGTAGCGCTCGCGCTCGAGCACGAAGCTCTTCGACCAGATCATCTCCTCCGGCGGCGCGAGCAGGACCGGGACGTCGAACACCCGGCCCGCCCGCGCGTTCTCGAACCAGGCGTCGTCCACCACCGCGACGCCGTTGCCCGACGAGAAGATGAGATCCACGAACCACGGCCCGCGCCACGCCTTGCCGATCCAGATCGGATCCGTCAGCTCGGTCCGGAACCCCGCCTCCTCGAGCGCCTGGAACGCCGCGTCCAGGTCGCGCGCGCGGAGGAACAGATCGAGGTCCTTGGTGTCGCGGTAGATCCCCGTGTACTCGAAGAGCGCGTACGCCCCCGCGACGAGGAAGGGGACGGGCGAGCCGGCGAGCGCCCGCAGGGCGTCGGCCCGCGCGTCGAGCTCTTCCAGTCCGTGGATGGGCATCGCGCCGCTCTCTCGTCCCGGGCCGATCATGGCCTGAAAGGTGGGCCGCGGTGGCGCTCCGGGGAAGCCGGGGGGCGCGCGCCTCCGGTCACTCGTCCTCGTCCTCCAGCCCGTGCGGGCGGCGGCCGGCCAGGTCGGCGCGGACCACCGCGTTCGCGCCGAACCGGTCGGCGAGGGCGTCGAGCGCGGAGTGGAGCGCCCTGCGGCGCCCTGCGTCCGGCGCCTCGGCGTCCGCGGCGGGAGCGGCGAAGAGGCCGAGCTGACCGCGCTCCGCGGGCCCCGCGAAGTCCGAGACCGAGAGGCCGGTGAGGCGGACGCGCCGCGCGAGCTCCACCCGATCGAGCTGGGCGCGCGCGGCGTCGAACAGCACCCGGTCGTCGTCCGTCGGGTGTCCGAGGGTGACCCGGCGGGTCACGAGCGTGAAGTCCGCGTACTTCACCTTCAGCGTCACCACCCGGCCCCGCAGCCCCGCCGCCCGGAGCCGCCGGCCCACGCGGACCGCCTGCGCGAGGAGCTCCCGCTCGAGGGACGCCCGGTCCGCGAGGTCGCGCGCGAAGGTCTCCTCGGCCCCGACCGAGCGCTGCTCCCAGTCCGGCACCACCTCGCGCGGATCCACCCCGAGCGCGAGCGCGCGGAGGTCGCGTCCGTGCGCGCCGATCGCCGGCGCCAGCGCCGCCTCCGGGAGCCGCTGGAGGTCGCCGATCGTCGCGACGCCGATCCTCCGGAGGGCCGCCTCCGTCACCTCGCCCACGCCCCAGAGCCGCGAGACCGGGAGCGGCGCCAGGAACGCCGCCACCCCGCCCGGCGGCACCTCGACGAGCCCGTCGGGCTTGCCGAGGTCGCAGGCGATCTTGGCCGCGAGCTTGACCTCCGCGACGCCCGCCGACACGGCGAGCCCGCACTCGCCGCGGACCGCGCGCTTGATGGCGCCCGCGATCTCGCGCCCGGAGCCGTGGAGCGCTCGGCTCCTCGTGACGTCGAGGAAGGCCTCGTCGAGCGAGAGCGGCTCCACGAGCGGCGTGTACCGCCGGTAGATCTCGAAGATCGACGCCGAGAGCGCGCCGTACCGCTCGAAGCGGGGCGGGAGGAAGACGCCGTCCGGACAGAGCCGCCGGGCGCGCGCCGTCGGCATCGCCGAGCGGACGCCGAACTTCCGGGCCTCGTAGCTCGCCGCGCTCACGACGCCCCGGCGCCCGGTCCCGCCGACGATGACCGGCCTCCCCCGGAGCGTCGGGTCATCGAGCTGCTCGACCGACGCGAAGAATGCGTCGAGGTCGAGGTGCAGGATCGTCCGGAGATCCCCAGTCGCCACGCCATCTTCCTAGCCGAACGGGCCGACGTTTGCCCCACCGGGGGGGCCTTGCGCCACTTGATCTAGGTCAAGTCGCCCGGTAAGCTTCTGTTTCATGGACGGATCCGTGGCCAGGGAGCGAGTGGGTGCCCCGCGCGCGGGGATCGCCGAGCGGATCTGGGAGGCGGCCCGCGTCGAGTTCTCGAAGCGCGGCTACCATGGCGCGCGGGTCCAGGGGATCGCCCGCGGGGCGTCGTGCAACGTGGCGCTCATCTACCGCCACTGGGCCTCGAAGAAGGCGCTGTACCTCGACATCCTCCGCGCGGTCTGGCTGAACGCCGCCAACGAGATCGCCGCCGAATTGGAGCGCGGCGCCGCGACCACGTCCGACGCGGTCGTGAGCGCGTACCTCGCGGCCATGACCCGCGACCCGATGGGCGCCCAGGTGCTCGTGCGCGAGTACCTCGACGGCGCGCCGTTCCTCTCGCAGCTCACCGTCACGGACCCCTCGCTGCTCGAGCCGGTCCGGCGCGCCGCGGCGGTCATGGGCGGCGCCGCCGCGGACGGCGTGGACCCCGTGCTCGCGGTGGTCACCGTGGGCGGGCTCACCGCGCTGGTCGCGTCCGCGCACGAGGCGGTGCGCCCCTTCGTCACCGCGCCCGCGGCCCCCCCCGCCGCGTGGCGGCGCCACGTCGTCGAGCTCCTCACGCAGGACCGGGCCGCCATGCACGGCGCCGACGGCACGCAGAAGCCGTCGCCGGTCTGATCAGTAGTCAGTTGTCAGTTGTCAGTTGTCAGTTGCTCACTGACTACTGACCACTGACTACTGACCACCGACTACTGGTTACCGACTACTGACCACCGACAACCGACCGAGCCCTCGGCCGCCGGCTGGCGTCCACGCCGCGCCCTGTGGCAAGCTCTCCCGCGCCCATGTCGCGCCCGCTCTCCCGCGCGGCCGTCCTGCTCCCGCTCGCGGCCCTGGCGGCCTGCTCCCGCGTCTCCCCGTCGCCGCCCGACGGCGAGGCGGTGCAGGCCGAGACGCGGGTCGTCCCGGGCCCCGGCGCGTCGCGGCTCGCCCCGGGGTCCTCGCCGCGCACCGTCCGCCCGCGTCCCCCGCCCTGCCTCCCCGCGCCGTTCGCGAGCGCGGGTGAGCTCGCGGACGAGGCGCGGCGCGCCCTCGAGCTCGGCCAGAAGCAGCGCGCGCTCGACTGCGCCGAGGAGGCCGCCCGGATCGCCCCCCGCTCGGTCGCCGCGCTCGCGGTCCGCGCCGACGCGCTGTCCGCGCTCGAGCGGCTCCCGGAGGCGCAGCTCGCCTACGCCCGCGCCCTCGCGATCGATCCCGACGACCCGGTGGCGCTCCTCGGGGCCGCCGACCTGTACGTCCGCCGCTTCCCCGGCGCGCGGGACGCGCTCGAGGCCGGCCTCGAGTACGCCGTCCGCGGCGCCCGCGCAGCCCTGCGCGCGCCCCACCGCGACCGGAGCCTCGCCGCCGAGCTGCAGCTCGTCGCCGGCATCGCGGAGAACGACCTCGGCCGGAATCGCCAGGCGCTCGTGCACCTCGACCGCGCCGTGGCCGCGCTGCCCGAGGACGCCGACGTCGCCTACGAGCGCGGCGTGGCGCTGTTCGAGCTCTGCCGGTTCGACGACGCCCGGCGCGCCTTCGAGCGGTCCCTCGCGCTCGCGCCGGACAACCCGTGGGCGCTGCACCAGCTCGGCCTCGTCGCGGAGCAGCGCGGGGACATGGCGCGCGCCGAGCGGCTCTTCGCGCGGGCGCGCGCGCTCGATCCCAGGACCTTCGCCGCCGAGCTCGCCCTCGACGACCGCGCCTTCCGGGCCCAGGTCCAGCGGGCCATGGGCGAGCTCTCGCCCGAGGACCGCGCCGACCTCGCCGCCGTGCCGATCGAGATCCGCGACCTCCCGGACCCCGCCGACCTCCTCGCGGTGGACCCGCCGCTCTCGCCCGCCATCCTCGGCCTCTTCCGCGGCCCACCCCAGGGCGAGCCGTGCGCGCCGGGCGAGGGGCCGCGGTGCCGCTCCATCGTCTTCTACCGGAAGAACCTCGTCCGCTTCGCGCACGATCGCGCCGGGCTCGAGGAGCAGATCCGCATCACGCTCCTCCACGAGCTCGGCCACCTGCGCGGCGAGGACGACGACGAGCTCAGGGATCGCGGGCTGGAGTAGCGCGCGGGGCCGGACATTCGCTCCAGGGACGCCCTCGCGAGGAGCGCCGCGGCGGCCTGTCCGGAGGACGCGTGGACGGTGTCGCCGGGACGTGCTGAACTCGGCAGATGGCGTTCGAACCGACAGGGGAGCGGGCGCAGGGCCCGTCCGCGATCGAGTGGCCGCGGACGTATCCGGCCTCCAGGGCCGAGCGACTCCGGTGGGGACGGGTCGCGGCGATGTTCGCCGCGGTGGGCGTGGTGTTCCTCGTCTGGGCGTCGCGCGGAGGCGCCGGCGGGGGCCCGCGGCCGATGGTGCTGACCGGACTCCTCCTCCTGCTGCTCGCAGGGGTGTTCCTCCTCCGGCTGCTCGCGCTCCGGAGCGCGCGCGTCGTGCTGTGGGACGACGCGATCGAGTTCGTCGAGTGGCGTGGCCGGCGGTGCCGCTTCTCGAAGAGCGAGCTCGCCGGGCAGCGGTCGATCGCGGGCCGGGACGGACAGGGCCTGCTCGTGCTCGAGTTCCGGAACGGACGGAAGCCCTTCCGGAGACGGCGACACTGGACGGCGGACGAGGCGTTCACGGCCTGGCTCGCGGCGCTGCCGGATCTCGACGCGGCGGAGCGGGGGCGCCTGGAGGCGGAGCTGCTGAAGGCGCCGGCGCTGGGTCGCTCCGAGGACGAGCGGCGCGCCTCGCTCCGCAGGGCGCGCCGCGCCGCCCGCCTCGCGACCGGCGCCGGCGTCGCCCTCCTCGGCTGGGGCCTCGTCTGGCCCCGACCGTACGCGCTGGCCATCGGGCTCCTCGCGGCGGCTCCCGTCGCGATCGGGATCGTCCTGCTCCTCGGCCGCGGCGCCTACTCGCTCGAGGGCGAGCGGAACGATCCACGGCCCAATCTCCTCTTCCCGCTGCTGGCGCCGGGGTTCGTCCTCCTGGCCCGTGCCGCCATCGACCTGCGGATGATCGACTGGACGCCGCCGGCGCTCTGGACCGCGCCGGCGGCGATCGCGGCGACCCTCGCGCTCCGCGCCTGCGACCCGCGCGCGCTCCGACGCTGGTACCTCGTCCCGCTCTTCGCGCTCATGCTGGCGCCGTGGGCGTGGGGCTCGATGACGCTCGGCAACGCCGTGCTCGACCGCGCTCCGGGCGAGACCTTCGAGGCGCACGTGGTCGGCAAGCGCGTCTCCCACGGCAGGCACACGGCCTACCTCCTCGAGCTCACGCCGTGGGGCCCGGTGACCGAGGAGGACGAGGTGGACGTGGGGCGGAGGAGGTACGAGCGCACCGCGGTCGGCGACGGGGTCTGCCCGCGGCTCCGACCGGGCGCGCTCGGCTTCCGGTGGTTCACGGTCGAAGCGTGTCGTGGAGAGTGATCCTCGGGGTGCGCCGATGGCGGCGCCGGGCCGCCCCGCGTCGGCGGATCGGCCCCAAACGCGGCCGATCCGGTCGGAAGAGGTGCTCTGAATCGGTTTAGAACAGGCTTATCATTGACGGCCTCCGTCCGCGCGGGTTAATGCAGCCCACGAGCACGTCGTCCCAGGGCCACGCCTGGAGTCGGGGAAGTGGCGGGCTCGGCGAGGCGTGGAGTCGCCCGGGCACTCAGCGAACCCAGAGCTTGGAGAGGTGTCATGCGTACTCATCCAGTGGCGTTCTTGATGGCAGCCGCCGCGCTCGTGTTCGGCGCGGCGTGCGACGAGAGTTCGGGCGGCGCGCCGGACCCGACGCACACCGTGCGGATCTTCGCGTGGGGTGGCGGCACGACGGATCCCGCGCCCGGCGTGTACTCCTACCCCGAGGGGAAGGTCGTGACCCTGACCGCGACCCCGGACTCCGGCCACGTCTTCACCGGCTGGTCGGGCGCAGCCTCGGGCAGCACCACCACGACCACCTTCACCGTGGACGGCGACCTGCTCGTGGGCGCCCGGTTCTGGTCCGGCACGCCCGGCGCGTCGACGCTGCCGCCGACCGCGAGCAGCGACGTCCCCCAGCCGAACGGCGACGCGACCAACCTCTCGGTCCTGAGCTGGGCCGGGTTCGCGGGCGCGGTCTCGTACACGTTCGATGATGCCCGCATCTCGCAGGCCTACGATCCCCCGGACGGGCCGCCCAACTACGAGGTCATCAGCGCGCCCGGCATCCCGATGACGTTCTACGTCTCGCCGTCCCAGGTCGTGCGGGAGTCGTCGTTCTGGCCGCAGGTCTACGCGGACGGGAACGAGATCGGCAACCACACCGAGGACCACTGCCAGGTGGACGCCGCCGGCGTGTTCACGCAGTGCGCCTACGACCACGGCACGCCGAACGCGAGCCAGACGCCGCAGGAGGAGGTCGACGCAGCGACGGAGTTCATCAAGACGACGTTCGGGCAGCCGGGGGTCTGGACCATGGCCTCGCCGTACGGCAACGCCAACTGGAGGACCTACGCGAACGCGGCGGGGTTCATCGCCCACCGCGGCGTGTACCAGGGCGGCGTCTCGGCCGACGACCTCGCGAACCAGGACAACCTCCCGAGCGACTGGTTCGGACCGATCGTCGAGCCGGGGCAGACGGATCCCTGGGGCGAGCTCGGCGACACGATGGAGGCCATCGCGGACAGCATCGACGCGGCCCGCGCGGACCACCAGTGGAGGACGTTCCTGTTCCACCGGCTGGACCCCGCCCTCGCGGACGAGGCCGACGGCTGCTGCGCCGTCCCGGCCGCGAACGTCGCGGCGTCGATGGAGTACCTGAAGTCGCTCGGCGACGTCTGGGGCGGCACCGTGGTCGACGTCGCCTCGTACCGGATCGGCAGGGACCTCCTCCGGCACGCGGCGAGCACCACCGACGGCGCCGGCGCGACGACCTGGACGTGGACGCTCCCGCCCAACTTCCCGCCGGGCAAGTACGTCCGCGTCACCGTGAGCGGCGGCGTCCTCTCCCAGGGTGGCCACGCGCTCACCTGGGATCCGCACGGCTACTACGAGGTCGCCCTCGACGCCGGCGCGCTCACCCTCGCGCCCGCGCCGTAGCCCCCGCGCGCCCCCCAGGGGAGCGCGAGCCCAGCCGAGGACGAGGACGGGCCGCCGCGGTCCTGGAGGAGCCGCGGCGGCTCCGTTCCGACGGCAGGCGCGGGCTCACCGGGCCGCCTTCTGCGACTCGTCGTGAATCGGATCGATCGGCGGCTGCACGCGGCTGCACGGTCGTCCGACGCGCCGGGCGCCACGGTCTCACCTCCGCGGACACTCGCTCCCGGCCTGGGCTTGGTACACTGAGCCCAGGCGTCCATCCATCACGCCCAGTCGCCGGGCACAGCGGGGAGCGGCGGAGCATGAGCGAAGCGAGCTGGTACTACCTGGAGGCGGGGAATCAGGCTGGGCCTGTGGACGAGGAGGCGCTCGCCGGCATGATCCGCTCGGGCCGGCTCCCCGCGGGCGCGCACGTCTGGCGGGCCGGGATGTCCGACTGGCAGCCCTGGAACACGCTCCCGGAGCTCGCCTCCGCCGCGCCGGCGATCGCGCCGAGCGCGCCGCCGCCCGGTCCGCAGCAGCCGGCACCGCGGGCGTACGCGCCGCCGGCCTACGGGCAGCAGCAGTTCGTCTACCCGAAGGCGCCGCTCGTCGCGCGGTTCGCGGCGCACCTGGTGGACAGCTTCCTGTTCATGTTCCCCGCGATCGTGCTCATCATCGTCGCGATCGTGGGGGCCTCGAACGAGAACGGCGCCGTCGCCGCGATCTTCGGGATCCTCGGCGGTCTCCTGATGCTGGCCGGGATCGTCTACCAGTTCATCAAGGACGGCCGCGCGAACGGGCAGAGCGTCGGCAAGAAGCTGATGAAGCTGATGGTGGTCCACCTGCCCACGAACCAGCCCTGCACCATGGGCCAGTCCGCGGGGCGCGCGGCGATCATGATGGCCCTCGGCCTCATCCCGTACGTGGGCGGCCTCGTCGAGCCCGTCGTGGTGCTCGCGGCCTCGGACGGCCGCCGCCTCGGGGACAAGGCCGCGAACACGCAGGTCATCGCCGTCGACGACTACCGCCGCCGCTTCGACGTGGACGCGTTCTCCTGAGCGGCTTCTCCCGGATCGGAAGGAGTGCACCATGACGCTTCGTGAACTTCCTGCGGTGGCGCTCGTGGCGTGCGGACTGATGCTCGGCTGTGGCGGCGGTGGCGGCGGCGACGACGAGCAGCGCACCCACCTGTCCTGCCAGGCGAACTCCGGCGAGAGCTGCCAGGAGATCTCCCGGGACGTGCCGACGACCATGAGCTGCCCCAGCAGCGCCTTTCACGAGGTGGACGCCTGCCCCGCCGATGGCATCGGCGGCACGTGCGTCACGCACGACGGCCTCCTCCATGTCGAGGTGCGCGTGTACGCGACGGAGGGGCTCGGGCCCTGGGCCGAGATGTGCGGCTGGAGGGGCGGCACCTGGACCGCGTACCCGGCGATGGTGGACCCGCACGCGGACGAGTAGTTCACCCCCCTCCTCTCCCCGCGTACACTCGCGCGGTGAACCCCGCGCTCCGGACCGCCCTCCTCCTCGCCGCGCCGCTCCTCGCGTGCCGCACCGGCCCGCCCGTCGCCGCGCCGGAGCCGGCCGCGCCGCCTCGTACGGCCGCCCCGGTTCCGGCCGACCTCCCACCGCTCGTCCGGCGCGCGGACGGCGTGGACGTGTTCGCCCCAGGCGCCCATCTCCGCGCCAGCTTCCCCCTCCCGGGGACGGTGCGGGTGCGGCTCTGGCCCGTCGGCGCGGAGGCTCCGGAGGCGTCGTTCGCGGTGGATCCGGCGGCGCTCCAGCGCGTGCCCTTCCAGGTCGAGGAGTCGGGCGAGCAGGTCACGCTGCGCGCGGGGCCGGTCGCCCTGCGCGTCGATCGGAGGACGCTCGCCTTCGCGCTGCTCGACGCCGAGGGCCGCGAGGTGTCCGAGGTGCCCGAGGCCGTGGCCTGGGACCCCGCCGGGAACGGCGGGGTGTTCGCGCTGGCGCTCCACCCCGACGAGCGCGTCTACGGCCTGGGCGAGAAGGCCCACGCCCAGGACCGGCGGGGGACCGCGTACTCGTTCTGGAACTACGACGCCTACGGGTGGAAGCAGGACACCGACCCGCTCTACAAGTCGATCCCCTTCGCGCTCCTGGTCCGGGGAGGTGTGACCCGCGGGCTCTTCGTGGACTCCGCCGCGCGGTCGCACGCCGACGTGGGCGCCGCCCGCCCCGACCGCCTCCGCTGGCAGGTCGAGCGCGGCGCGCTCGACCTGTACCTCTTCGCCGGCCCGGATCCCCGCGGCGTGATCTCGGCGTACACCGCCCTCACCGGCCGGACTCCTCTCCCGCCGCGCTGGGCGCTCGGCTACCACCAGTCGCGCTACAGCTACGAGACCGAGGCGGAGGTTCGCGCCCTCGCGGCCAGGTTCCGGCAGGAGCGGTTCCCGGTGGACGCCATCTGGATCGACATCGACTTCCAGGAGGACCTGGCGCCGTTCCGGGTGAACCGGCGCACCTTCCCGCGCTTCGAGGCGATGGTCGCGGACCTGCGCGCCGACGGCATCCGGACGGCCGTGCCCACCGACCCGCACGTCCAGCAGAAGGCCGGGACCGAGCCCTTCGAGAGCGGCATGCGGGGCGACCACTTCATCTACGATCCGGGAGACTGGACCGAGGATGGCGCGCTCCTCCCGGACGCGCGGCCCTTCACGGGCAAGGCGTGGCCCGGCCTGAGCGTCTTCCCGGAGTTCACGCTGGCCCGGACGCGCGCCTGGTGGGGCGGCCTGTACCGCGCGTACGTGGAGGCGGGCGTGGCCGGGTTCTGGGACGATATGAACGAGCCCACGCTCGTCAACGTGCGGAAGTCGATGCCGGAGGAGGTGATCCACCGGCTCGAGGGCGGCCGCACCGCCGACCACGTGGCCATCCACAACGTCTACGGCCACCTCCAGGCGCGCGCGACCTTCGAGGGCGTGCTGGCGCTCCGGCCCGCGGCGCGGCCCTTCGTCCTCACGCGGGCGGCGTTCGCCGGCACCCAGCGCTGGGCGGCGACCTGGACCGGCGACAACCGCGCCGACCGGGCGTCGCTGGCGCTCACGCTCCCCACGTTGCTGGGGCTCGGCGTCTCGGGGGTCGGCTTCGTCGGCGCAGACGTGGGCGGGTTCGTCGGCTGCCCGGACGCGGCCCTCCTCACGGAGTGGATGGAGCTGGGCGCCTACCAGCCCTTCTACCGGAACCACTCCGACAAGGGGGCCTGCCGGCGCGAGCCCTGGGTGCACGGCGCCGAGCACCTCGCGCGGCGGCGCGCGGCGGTGGAGCGCCGGTACCGGCTCCTGCCGTTCCTGTACACGCTGTTCGAGGAGTCGTCCCGCACCGGTCTGCCCCCGATGCGTCCGCTCTGGCTCGAGCACCCGGCCGACCCGGCGGCGACCGAGGAGCGCGCCTTCCTGCTCGGCCGCGACCTGCTCGTCGCCCCGAAGCTGGTCGAGGGGTCCGCCCCGTTCGCGGTGACGCTCCCGGGCGGCGCGTGGTTCGACGTGGAGACGGGCGCGCGGCTCCTGGGCGGCCGGGTCGAGCTGACGCCGCCCCCGGCCGGCAGCGTCCGCGTCCTCGCCCGGGCCGGTGCGATCGTCCCCGAGGGCCCGGCGATGGCACGCGCGGCCGACGCTCCGCAGGGGACGCTCACCGTGCACGTCTGGCCCGGGCCTGACTGCCGGGGGGCGCTCTACCTCGACGCCGGCGAGGGGTTCGACCACCGCGACGGCGCGCTCCGGCGTATCCACTACTCGTGCAAGTCGTCGGAGGACGGCATCTCGGTGACCGCCGCCTCGACCGGCCCGTATCCGACCTGGTGGACGGCGACGGCCCTCGTCGTCCACGGGGTCCCGCGCGCGCCGGAGGACGCCCGGAGCCCAGGCGGCG
>JAEYZK010000166.1 GCA_023428085.1 Pseudomonadota bacterium | reverse complement strand
GTCGCGGGCCGGGCGCCCGGCGCGGCCCGCTGCTCGCGGAGGGCCACCATCCGGTCCACGACGGCGCGCGACGCGTCGTCCAGCTGCGTGAACTGGATGCCCATCCCGGGCGCGACCGGCTTCCCCTGCGCTCCCGCGTCCGCCGCCTGGACCCAGCGCACGACGCCCTGGGCCCGGAGGACGGCCTGGCCGGACTGGAGCCGGACCTCGACGTTGAGCGGGGTGCCGACCGGGCGCGGCTTGTCGGTGCGGAGGAAGAGCCCACCCCGCGACATGTTGACCGAGAAGCGCTCGACGAACTCGTCCACGCTCCCGTACGGGAGGCGCACGAGGAGCGCGACGGGTTTGGCAGCGAGCGCCTGTTTGTCGGAGGGCCCCTCCACGAGCGCACCAATTATCCCCTCGGGGGTCCGCGCGGAGCAAGCGCACGCACCGAGGAAAGCGGCGCCGGAGATGGGGCGCCCCGGCGCGGAGCTGCGCGTGTGTGCGCCGCGACCCCAGCTGCCTTGACGGTCCTACACGGGGTTGCGTATACGTCCGCATGCTCAACCGCGACGAGCTCCGGCTGGCGCTGACGTTCGACGACGTCCTGCTCCTCCCCGCCGAGTCGGACGTGCTCCCGAAGTCGGTGGACACCTCCACGCGCTTCACCCGCAACCTCCACCTCAACGTCCCGATCGTCTCGGCCGCCATGGACACGGTCACCGAGGCGCGCATGGCCATCGCCATGGCCGCCACGGGTGGGCTCGGGTTCATCCACAAGAACCTGTCGATCGAGGACCAGGCCGCACAGGTCGTGAAGGTGAAGAAGTACGAGACCGCGGTCGTCACCGATCCCGTCACCATCACCCCGGAGGCGCCCATCCACCAGGCGGTCGCGCTGATGCGCGAGCACGGGATCAGCGGCATCCCGGTCGTGCAGCGGGGGCGGGCGGTCGGCATCCTCACGAACCGCGATCTCCGGTTCGAGAAGAACCTCGAGCAGCGGGTCGAGCAGGTGATGACCCGCGAGCTCGTCACCGCGCGCGAGGGCGTCACCATCGAGGAGGCGAAGGAGCTGCTGCACCGCCACCGGATCGAGAAGCTCCTCGTCGTGAACGAGCAGTTCGAGCTCAAGGGCCTCATCACCATCAAGGACATCGAGAAGATCCAGAAGCACCCGAACGCGGCCAAGGACCGGCTGGGCCGCCTGCTCTGCGGCGCCGCGGTGGGGCCCGGCGCCGACCGCGAGGCGCGGATCGCCGCGCTGCTCAAGGCGGGCGCCGACGTCATCGCCATCGACACCGCGCACGGCCACTCGCGCAACGTGATCGACGCCGTCGCCGCCACCCGCGCCAACTTCAAGAACGCCGAGATCGTGGCCGGGAACGTGGCGACCGCCGAGGCGGCGGAGGCGCTCTGCAAGGCCGGCGTGGACGCGGTGAAGGTCGGGGTGGGGCCGGGCTCCATCTGCACCACCCGCGTGGTGGCCGGCGTCGGCGTCCCGCAGATCACCGCCGTGGACGAGTGCGCCCGCGCCGCCGAGAAGTACGGCGTCCCGGTGATCTCCGACGGCGGCGTGAAGTTCTCGGGCGACGTGGTGAAGGCCCTCGCCGCCGGCGCCGCGTCGGTGATGATCGGCTCGCTCCTCGCCGGCACCGAGGAGGCGCCGGGCGACGTCATCCTGTACCAGGGCCGCAGCTACAAGTCGTACCGGGGCATGGGCTCGCTCGGCGCGATGAAGCAGGGCTCCCGCGACCGGTACTTCCAGGCCGACGTGACCGACGCGGAGAAGCTCGTCCCGGAGGGGATCGAGGGCCGGGTGCCGTACAAGGGCACGCTGGAGATGACCATCTTCCAGCTCATCGGCGGGCTCCGGAGCGGCATGGGGTACCTCGGCTGCAAGAGCATCGCCGAGCTCCGCACCAAGCCGCGGTTCGTCCGGATCTCCGCGGCCGGCCTCCGCGAGAGCCACGTGCACGACGTGATCATCGAGAAGGAAGCGCCGAACTACCGGGCGGAGTGAGCTCGCCCTTCGACTCCGGCCCTGCTGCGCAGGGCCTACGCTCAGGGCGAACGGCAGAGAGAGGGGCTCGAGCAGCATGAGCGCGGACATCCACGCAGAGAAGATCCTCATCCTCGACTTCGGCTCGCAGTACACCCAGCTCATCGCCCGGCGGCTCCGCGAGCTCGGCGTCTACTGCGAGATCCACCCCTGCACCGCGCCGGCGGCGACGATCCGGGCCTTCGCCCCGCGGGGCGTCGTCCTCTCCGGCTCGCCCTCCTCGGTCACCGCCGACGGGAGCCCGCGCGCCGACCGCGTCGTGTTCGAGCTGGGCGTGCCGGTGCTCGGCATCTGCTACGGCCTGCAGCTCCTCGCCCACGAGCTGGGCGGCAAGGTGGGCGGCGCCATGCACCGCGAGTACGGGCCGGCGACGATCGACGTGAAGGCGTCGTCGCCGCTCTTCCAGGGGCTCCCGAACCGGCTGGACGTCTGGATGAGCCACGGCGACCGCGTCGAGGCCATCCCGCCCGGCTTCGAGCCGGTCGCCTCGACCGCGAACGCGCCCTTCGCCGCCGTCGAGGACGCGCGGCGGCGGTTCTACGCGGTCCAGTTCCACCCCGAGGTCGTCCACACGCCCCGCGGCAAGGACGTGCTCTGGAACTTCGCCCACCGCGTGTGCGGCTGCTCGGGGACCTGGTCGATGCGGGCCTACGCCGAGGTCGCGGTGGAGCAGATCCGCGCCCAGGTCGGCGACGGCCACGTGATCTGCGCCCTCTCCGGCGGCGTGGACTCGGCCGTGGCGGCGCTGCTCGTGCACCGCGCCATCGGCGACCGGCTCCGCTGCATCTTCGTGGACAACGGGGTGCTCCGGGCCGGCGAGCGGGAGCAGGTGGAGCACGTCTTCGGGAAGATGTTCCACCTGCCGCTCGTCACGGTGGACGCGTCGTCCCGGTTCCTGGCGCGGCTCGCGGGCGTCACCGACCCCGAGCAGAAGCGGAAGATCATCGGGCGCGAGTTCATCGCCGTGTTCGAGGAGGAGGTCGAGCAGCTCGCCGCGCACGGCGAGCGGGCCCGCTTCCTCGTGCAGGGCACGCTCTACCCGGACGTCATCGAGTCGGTGTCGTTCAAGGGCCCCTCGGCGACGATCAAGAGCCACCACAACGTCGGCGGCCTGCCCGAGGTGATGAAGCTCGGGCTCGTCGAGCCGCTGCGCGAGCTGTTCAAGGACGAGGTCCGCCGGCTCGGCCTCGAGCTCGGGCTCCCGCCCGCGATCGTGCAGCGCCAGCCGTTCCCCGGGCCGGGGCTCGCCATCCGCGTGCTGGGCGAGGTGACCGAGGAGCGGCTCGCGGTCCTGCGCAAGGCGGACACGATCGTGCAGGAGGAGATCCGCGCCGCCGGCCTCTACGAGAAGCTCTGGCAGGCGTTCGCGGTGCTCCTGCCGGTGCGGAGCGTCGGGGTCATGGGCGACGAGCGTACCTACGAGTCCACCTGCGCCATCCGGGCGGTGGAGTCCACCGACGGGATGACCGGCGACTGGTCGCGGCTGCCGTACGAGCTCCTCGGCCGGATGTCCTCGCGGATCATCAACGAGGTCCGCGGCATCAACCGCGTCGTCTACGACATCTCCTCCAAGCCGCCCGCCACGATCGAGTGGGAGTAGGT
>JAEYZK010000156.1 GCA_023428085.1 Pseudomonadota bacterium | reverse complement strand
GCGCGGTTCGAGGAGGCGCTCGGCGACGCGCTCCTCGCGGGGGGCCGCGCCCGGGACGCCGCCGCCGCGTTCCGGCGCGCGCTGGCCCGCGCGCAGGACGAGCTCCCGGCCGTGGCCGCCCGGATGCGGGGTACGCTCGCAGTCAAGCTGCGCGGCGCGGAGGCGCGGGCGCCGGCGGCCGGTCCCCCGCTTGACCCTGGGCAGCGCCGTCGATAGCGTCCCCGCCGATGCCCGTCCCCACCTTCCCGAGCGAGACCGAGGCGCGGCACGAGGAGGGCTTCCTCAACTCCGCCGACCACCTCCGGATCTACTGGCAGCGGTACACCCCCGCGAAGCCGCGCGCGACCGTGGCGGTCCTCCACGGGGGCGGTGATCACTCGGGGCGATATCCCGGGATCACCTCCGCGCTCGTGCGCGACGGGTTCCAGGTCGCGCTCGTGGACTTCCGCGGGCACGGGCAGTCCGACGGCCGGCGCTGGCACGTGGACGCGTTCGGCGACTACCTCGCCGACCTCGACGCGTTCGTGGCGAAGCTCTCGCAGGACGGCGTCGCCAACGACCAGCTCTTCGTCGTCGCGCACAGCACGGGCGCCCTCATCGCCACGGAGTGGGGGCTCTCGCGCGGCCGGCACGTCTCCGGGTTCGTCTACACGTCGCCGTACTTCGCGCTCGCGGCGCCGCCGCCGTTCCTGAAGCTCCTCCTGGCCAAGACCGTGGGGAAGGCGATCCCCTGGCTGCCGGTGACCGTGCCGGTCGCCGCGAACGACCTCACGAGCGACCCCGACCACGCCCAGTGGACCGAGCGCGATCCGCTGTACGGGCACGCGACCACGCCGCGCTGGTTCGAAGAGGTGACGCGCGCGCAGCAGGACGTGCAGCGCCGCGCGCGCGAGTGGCGCGCCCCGCTGCTCGTGCTCGCCGCCGGCGACGACCGCTTCGCGAACCCCACGGTGGCGCGCCGCTTCGTCGAGCACGCCGCGGCGGAGGACAAGGGCTTCCAGGTGTACGAGGGGTTCCGACACGAGATCTTCAACGAGGCGGGGAGAGACCGACCTGTGGGAGAGGCCGTGTCGTGGCTCTCCCGGCGATGTCGCGTACCCGCAGGTTGACGCCCCCCGGAAGGCCCCTCTATCCTGCCGGTGAGATTTCTTCACTCCACGCAGCGTTCGGCGGCGCGGAATCCCGGTCGGGAGGAGAGAAGCACATGGCTGGCATCGAGAAGGTCCCGGCGCCACGCGCCGGTGCGCACACGGTCATCGGGAGCTCGATCGTGATCGACGGCGAGATCTCCGGCGACGAGGACCTGGTGATCCAGGGCACCGTCAAGGGCAGGATCAGCCTGCGCGAGAGCCTCTACGTCGAGTCTTCGGGCGTCATCGAGGCCGACATCGAGACGGCGAACGTCGAGGTGTCCGGTCAGGTGACCGGCAACATGAACGCCTCGGACAAGGTCGAGCTCAAGGCCGACTGCAAGGTCGTGGGCGACATCCGCGCGCCGCGGATCCTGATCGCGGATGGCGCGCTGTTCAAGGGCAACGTGGACATGGACGTCAAGGAAATGAAGGGGAAGTGATCGATGGCCACCTCTGACGGCAGCACGATCATCGGCGAATCGATCCTCATCAGCGGCTCCCTCAACGGCGACGAGGACCTCACCGTCCGCGGCCAGGTGGAGGGGACGCTCACCCTGACCAAGACCCTGCTGGTCGAGCCGACCGGCCGCGTGAAGGCCGAGGTCCAGGTCCGCAACTGCGTGATCGCGGGCGCGGTGGTCGGCAACGTGACCGCCACCGAGTCGGTCGAGATCACGAACCAGGGCCGCATGGTCGGCGACATCACCGCGCCGCGCGTGATCATCGTGGACGGCGCCAGCTTCCGCGGCCGGATCGACATGGGCGAGGTGGACGTGGAGGGCGAGGTCGCCCGGCCCGCCGCCCGCGTCGCCCCCGCGCCGGTCCGCTCGAGCCCCGCGCTGCGCGGCCCCGCCCCGCGTCCCTCCGCGCCGCCGCCGCCCAAGGCCGAGGCCCGCAGCGGCCAGGAGCCCACCGTGGCCGCGAAGCCGCCTGCGCCCCCCGCGCCGGTGGCGATGGGCGCGGTGAAGCGGAAGGTCATCGTCAAGCGGAAGTGAGAACGCTCCTCGGACGAGCGGGGTTGCTCCTCCGCTCCCGCTGACCCTTCGACAGGCGCAGGGGAAGCACGAGCGGCGATGAATCGGACGGGCTTGCGGGGCCGGTGCTCGGCCGCACCGCGAGCCCGTCGCCTTTTCTGGGAGGGTCTCTCATGGAGCTCGAGCCGCGCACCCACGCGCCTGTACACGCCACGGGCGCAGTGGAGTTCGTTCCGCTGTCCGCCATCGCCGACGACGCCACCTTCCGGCTCCGGGAGGAGGGCGACGTGGCGGCGCTCGCGGCGTCGATGGGCCGCCTCGGGCAGCTGGTGCCGCTCGAGCTCCGCCCGCTGCCGGGCGCGGGGGCGATCCCGCGGTACCAGGTGGTGTCCGGCTTCCGCCGCATCGCCGCGCTCCGGCTCCTGCGCCGGGAGCGCGCGCTCGCCCGCGTCCACCCCGGCTTCTCCGACGAGGACGCGTGGGGGCTCGCCCTCTCGCAGGCGCTCCTCACCGAGCCGCTCGACCGCGCCGCGGTCGAGGCGCTGCGCGCGCGCCTCGAGCCCGCCGGCGCGGCGCGCGTCGCGCCGTGGGCCGAGGAGCTGCTCGACGAGGCGCTGGTGCGCGCGCCCGTCGAGCCCGAGCTCCGCGAGCGGTTCTTCGAGTTCCTGGCCGCGCCGGACGGCGCGTCAGGGCCGCTCACCCCGGGCCTGTCGGAGGGGGGCCTCGACGCCGGGGCCGCGCAGGAGGAGCTGTCCGAGCTCGCCGCGATGGACGTGGGTCAGGAGGGCGCCGTGGCCGAGGAGCACCTGGGACCGGACGGGGCCGAGGCGGCGACGGAGGACGACCCGGGCGCCGAGGACGCCACCGGCGAAGAAGTCGAGGTGACCCCCGAGGAACTCGCGACGGACCTCGCCCGGCGGATGTATGAAGTGAACGCGGATCTGGCCGTGGCCTGGGAGGCGTGGGCGGACATCCCGCCGGAGGGGCGGGCCGCCATCGTGGAGCAGGCGCGGTGGATCGCGGAGCTCCTGCCCTCGATGGAGCGGGAGCCGGAGGAGTGAAGGTTGACGAACGGTGACGATCGGGAACGGCTGCTGGACCTGCTCCGCGCGCTCTCCTTCGAGCGGCGGAGGGTGGTGCTCTCCTCCGGCAAGGAGAGCGACTTCTACATCGACTGCAAGCGCACGGCGCTCACCGCCGAGGGGCACGCGCGCATCGGTCGGCTGGTGGTCGAGCGGATCCGCCGGCTGCCGGCGCCGATCCACGGCGTGGGCGGGCTGACGCTCGGCGCCGATCCCGTCGCCAGCGCCGCCGCGACGGCGAGCTGGATCGAGCTCGAGCGCTGGCGCGCCGCGGGCGGGGCGGGCGCCGCCCCGGCGACCTACGACGCGTTCGTCGTGCGCAAGGAGCCGAAGGGCCACGGCACCGGCCAGTGGATCGAGGGGCGGCGGACGCTGCCCGACGGGAGCCGCGTGGTGGTCATCGAGGACGTCGTGACGAGCGGCGCGAGCGCGCTCCACGCCATCGAGCGCTGCCGGCTGGAGAAGCTCGTGCCGGTCGCCTGCATCGCCCTCGTGGACCGGCAGGAGGGCGGGCGCGAGGCCATCGAGGCGAGCGGCGTGCCGCTCGAGACGCTCTACACGCGCGGGGACTTCCTCGGATGAGCTGGTCCGCGGCCACGCGCCTCCTCGCCGCCGCGCTCGCCACCGCCGGCGCGCTCGCGTGCAGCTCGGTGGACACCGTGCGGACCCGGGCCCCGGTCCCGGCGATCCGCGAGGGCGAGTGGGCGGCGGTCCGCTCCCAGGCGACCCGCCGCGCCTACCTGTACGACCGCCTCTCGCACCGCGCGACCGCGACGGCGACGTACCTCTCGCTCCCGGTGCGCGAGGCCCGGGTCCGCCGGCTCGCGGTGTGGCTCGGCTGGACCGAGGAGGAGAAGGCGGCGCGGCTCGCGACCGAGCACGCCGAGGCGCAGAAGTTCGAGGAGTTCGTGCTCGCGTTCTACGCGAGCGACTCGAGGTCCAACGACCTCGACGCGCCGACCAGCGTCTGGCGGATCGCGCTCGAGCTCGAGGGCGGCGACCTCGTGACCCGCGACGCGACCGCGCTCGACCCGGACGCGACGGTGGTGAACCTCTTCCCGTTCGTGAGCCCGTTCGACGTCGTCTACCGCGTGCGCTTCCCGAAGGCCCCCGGCGCGCCGCTCGACCACCGCCCGTTCCGGATGGTGATCGCGAGCGCCCTGGGCAAGCTCGATCTCCCGTTCAACGACGGGACGTTCGGCCCGGACCGGCCGGAGGGCTCGCCGCTGCCGGGGCGGTAGCGGCTACTCCAGATCCCCCCGTGTCAGCACCGTGTCCCGGACCCGCTCGTCCGTGCCCGGGTAGTCGAGCATGAAGTGGAGCCCGCGCGACTCCTTCCGCAGCCGCGCCGACTCGACGATCAGCATCGCGACGTCGGCGAGGTTGCGCAGCTCGACCAGGTCGCTCGTCAGCCGGTAGCGCCAGTAGTACTCGCGGATCTCGCCGCGGAGGTTCGCGAGCCGCGTCTTCGCGCGCTCGAGTCGCTTCCCCGTCCGGACGATGCCGACGTAGTTCCACATCAGCCGGCGCACCTCGTCCCAGTTGTGCGCGACCACGACGCCCTCCTCGGGCGCGAGCGCGTCGCCGGGGTTCCAGTCCGGGACCTCGCCGGGCGGCGGCGCGTCCCGGAGCTCGTCCGCGGCCTGGATCGCCGCGCGCCGGCCGAAGACGAGCCCCTCGAGGAGCGAGTTGGAGGCGAGCCGGTTCGCGCCGTGGAGGCCCGTGCAGGACACCTCGCCGACGGCGTAGAGGCGCGGGAGCGAGGTCCGGCCGAGCAGGTCCGTCACCACGCCGCCGCACAGGTAGTGGGCCGCGGGCACCACCGGGATCGGCTGCACCGCCATGTCGATCCCGTACTCGCGGCAGGTCGCGAAGATGTGCGGGAAGTGCTCGAGCAGGAACGCGCGCGGCAGGTGCGTCATGTCGAGGAAGGCGCAGTCGTCGCCGCGGCGCTTCATCTCGGCGTCGATGGACCGGGCGACGATGTCGCGGGGCGCGAGCTCCTTGCGCGCGTCGTAGCGCGCCATGAAGCGCTCGCCCGCGCCGTTGCGGAGGATGCCGCCCTCGCCGCGGCAGGCCTCGGAGATGAGGAAGCTCTTCGCCTGCGGGTGGAAGAGGCAGGTCGGGTGGAACTGGAAGAACTCGAGGTTCGCGACCGCGGCCCCGGCCCGGTACGCCATCGCCACGCCGTCGCCCGTCGAGACGTCCGGGTTGCTCGTGTAGAGGTAGACCTTCCCCGCGCCGCCGGTCGCGAGCACGACCGCGCGCGCGGTGACCGCCGCCACCTCGCCCGTGGAGCGGTCGAGCAGGTAGGCGCCCAGCACCTGGTTCGGGCCGCCCATGCCGAGCTTGCCGGTGGTCACGAGGTCCACCGCGATCTGGTCCTCGACGACGGTGACGCCCCTGGCGTCGCAGGCCGCGAGCAGGGCGCGCTCCACCTCGCGGCCGGTCGTGTCCTTCACGTGCGCGACGCGCCGCCGCGAGTGGCCGCCCTCGCGCGTCAGGTGGAGCCGGTCGCCCTCGCGGTCGAACTCCACGCCGAGCGCGTGGAGCCAGCGGATGCGGTCCGGGCCCTCGCGGACCGTGACCTCGACCGCCTCGCGCTTGCAGAGGCCCGCGCCCGCGATCAGCGTGTCCTCGATGTGGAGCGCCGGGTCGTCGTCGGGGCCGAGCACCCCCGCGATGCCGCCCTGCGCGTAGTGGGTCGAGCCCTCGTTGCGCTGGCGCTTCGTGACGACGAGGACCGTGCCGCGCTCGGCCGCCTCGAGGGCGAAGGTGAGTCCGGCGACGCCGCTGCCCAGGACGAGGAAATCGACGCGGGTGCGCGCCGGAAGGGCACTCATGTCCTCCATGTAGCACACGCCCGGGAATAAAGTTGTCCGGCCAAGCGTGCTGCTGGTAGCTTTTCCTGGGAAATGCGCGTGCTTCGCTCCGTCATCGTCTGCGCCCTGCTGGGGGTCTTCGCCGCCGCGCAGGCGCGCGCCGGCGAGATCTACTCGTACGTCGACGACGACGGGGTCATGCACTTCTCGAACGTCCCCACCGACAAGCGCTACAAGAAGCTCCGCACGAAGCCGAGCGGCGGGGGCGTGTACCGGAGCGACGCGCGCACCGAGGCCGCGGTCGCGTCGCCCGCCAAGGCGAAGCGGCTCACGAGGTCCGCCGCGCTCGAGAAGTACCGCGACCACATCCAGACCGCCGCCCAGAAGTACTCGCTGCCCGAGGAGCTCCTGCTCGCGGTGATGGCCGTCGAGTCCGCGTTCCGGGAGAGCGCGCTCTCCGAGAAGGGGGCGATGGGCCTCATGCAGCTCATGCCCGGGACGGCGCGGGACATGTACGTCTCCGACGCGTGGTCGCCCGAGCAGAACATCGACGGCGGCGCCCGGTACCTCCGGATCCTCGCCAACCAGTACGAGGGCGACCTCATCCGGACGCTCGCCGCCTACAACGCCGGGCCCGAGGCCGTCCGCCGCGCGGGCGGCAAGGTGCCCAACATCCCCGAGACGCAGGCGTACGTGCGCAAGGTCCTGGCGCTGTACCAGGCGTTCCGGGCAGGGAAGTAGCCGTGGCCCGCGGCTCCGACGCCGATCAGGTCGAGGGGAGCGACGAGGAGTTCGTCTTCCACCTCGACCGCGGCTCCGACCTCCTCGCCCGCGGCGACACCGAGGGCGCGCGCGACGCCCTGGAGCGCGCGCTCGAGCTCCGGTCGCGCGATCCCAAGGTGCTCGGCCTCCTCGGCCAGGCGTACTACCGGCTCGGCAAGTACGACTCCGCGATCGTCGCGTGGCAGCGGCTCGTGGACGAGAGCCCGGCCGAGCCCGCCGCCCGCGTGAACCTCGGCCTCGCCTTCCTGCGCGCGCGGCGCCAGTCACAGGCGGTCCGGCAGCTCGAGATCGCGCTCGACCTCAACCCCGACCACAAGAAGGCGATGGGCTACCTGGGCCTCGCCCTCCTCGAGTCGGGCGACCCGCAGCGCGCGCGCGACTGGTTCCGGAGGGCCGGCAGCGACCAGATGGTCGCGAAGTGCGACGAGCTCCTCGGCGACGCGCCGGGCGCAGCGCACGCCCCGCCGGAGCGAGGGGCCCCGGAGATCGACGTGGACGTGGAGGGCGAGCCGCCGCCGCCCGAGCCGTTCCCGGAGGCACCCCAGCAGGCGTCCCAGCAAGCGCCCGCTCGCCCTGAACCCTCGACAGGCGCAGGGGAAGAACGAGCGGGCATGGAGCACGGCTCCGCCCGCGAACCCGGCGCCGGCCGGACCCCCGACCTCGTCTCCTTCGCCGTCGCCCAGACGCTGGCGGTGCCCGAGGACGAGCCCTTCGCCGTCGTGGAGGGCTACCTCGCGGTGCGCGTCCGATCCGACCTGCGGACCCGCCTCGCCGGCGTGTTCGCGGTGCGCGGCGTCGTGGACGCCGAGCCCGAGGTGAAGCGGTTCCGCGGGCGGCCGACCGAGAAGCCGTTCGGCGAGGGGGCCGCGCGGCTCCACCGGCTGCGCGGCGACGCGCTCCTGCTCTTCACGCCCGGCGCGCGCCGCTTCACGCCGCTCCGGCTCGGCGACGCGGCGTTCCTGCGCGAGGAGGCCCTCTTCGCGCTCGAGGAGGAGATCGTCTTCGAGAACGGCCGGGTGCCGTCGGCGAGCGGGGCCGAGCTGAACCTCGTGCACCTGCGCGGCCGCGGCGCCGTGCTCGTCGTCGGGGTCGGGGCGCCGCGCGCGCTCGAGGTGGTCAGCGGGGCGCCGCTCCGGCTGCCCGTGCAGGCGCTGCTCGGCTGGGTCGGCGCGCTCACGCCGCGGCTCGTGCCGCTCGTCGAGGGCGCAGAGGAGGCCGTGGCGGTGGAGCTCGCCGGCGACGGCACCGTGCTCGTGGATCCCGCGGCCGCGGGCGGAGGGGCACCATGACGACGCGCTCCGTGCGCCAGGAGGCCCTGAACCTCCCGAACCTCATCACGCTCACGCGGATCGCGCTCATCCCCGTGTTCCTGTGGTTCACGTACTACGAGTCGCGGGTGGACAGCTTCATCGCCGCGATGGTCTACGCCGGGACGAGCGCCACCGACTTCCTCGACGGGTACGTCGCGCGGAAGAAGAACCTGGTGACGGTGATCGGGAAGTTCCTCGACCCCCTCGCCGACAAGCTGATCGTCATGGCCGCCCTGGTGATGCTCGTGCACCTCGGGCGCGTGCAGGCGTGGGTCGTGATCGCGGTGATGGCCCGGGAGTTCATCGTGACCGGGCTGCGGACCATCGCGATGAGCGAGGGCATCGTCATCGCCGCCGGGCAGGAGGGGAAGTACAAGACCGCCCTCCAGCTCATCGCGATCACGTTCCTCCTGCTCCACTACACGTACCCGATCGACGCGTGGCTCTTCACGTTCGACCTCGACGCGAACCGGGTCGGGACGTGGATCCTGTACCTCTCGCTCTTCTTCTCGGTCCTCTCGGCCGTGCTCTACTTCCGCGCCTTCGTCCGGGCCGTGTATCGCGACGACGGTGCGCCCGCCGGCTCCGGCTCGCCCGCTCCGCCGCCTCCGGAAACCGCAGCCGCATCCGGGACTTCCGGCCCCCGCCGCGGCGCCCCGTGAGCCCCGAGGGCGCGCTCCGAAGACCCTTGACACCCCCCCGCCGCGCCTTCTATAAAGCCCGCCTTCGCAGGAAGTTCTCAGGAAGTTCTGCGGGAATAGCTCAGTGGTAGAGCATCGCCTTGCCAAGGCGAGGGTCGAGGGTTCAAATCCCTTTTCCCGCTCATCGAAGGCCCCGGACCTCCGGGGCCTTTTTCTTTCAGCCCTCCACCGCCTCCATCCCCGCCTCCACGGACGCGCTCGGGTCGAGAGTCCGTTCGCCT
>JAEYZK010000037.1 GCA_023428085.1 Pseudomonadota bacterium | reverse complement strand
GGGCCGGGCACGCCCGCCTTCGGGGTCGCAGGCGTGGAGGCCGCGGGAGCCGGTGTGGGAGGAGCGGCCGGCTCCGGCGGCGGCGGGACGGGCTCGACGGGCGGCGGCGGCGCGGGCGGCAGGTCCTCGTCGGTCTCCTCGATGAGGCGCGGCGGCGTGACCTGCGCGCGCGCAGGCGCGGGCCACGCGAGCAGCAGGAGCGCGGCCGGCGCGAGGACCGAGGCGAGGAGAGCGAGGTTCTTCGATCCGCGGGTCGTCACGGAGAACCGGATGGTAGCACGGCCGGTTGCGCGCTAAGAAGAGCCGCCATGACCCGAGCCGCCAGCGCGATCGAGCACCTCCTCGCCATCATGGAACGGCTGCGTGGGCCCGGGGGGTGCCCCTGGGACCGCGAGCAGACGCTCCAGTCTCTCCGGCCCTACGTGCTCGAGGAGACGTACGAGGTGCTCGAGGCGATCGACGGCGGCGACGTCGCCGACCACCGGGAGGAGCTCGGGGACCTCCTGCTCCAGATCGTCTTCCAGGCACAGCTGCGGAAGGAGGAGGGCGCGTTCGACTTCGCCGACGTCGCCGACGCGATCGCGGGCAAGCTCGTCTCCCGCCACCCGCACGTCTTCGGGGACGCCGAGGTGAAGGACGCCGAGGGCGTGCTCCGCCAGTGGGCCGCGCTCAAGCGCGAGGAGAAGAAGAAGAAGGGCGGGGGCAAGAGCGTCCTCGAGGGCGTGCCCCGGGAGATGCCGGCGCTGGCCCGCGCCGACCGGCTCACCGAGAAGGCGAGCCGGATCGGGTTCGACTGGCCCGACGCCGGGGGTGCGCGCGCGAAGGTGACGGAGGAGCTCGAGGAGCTGGACGCGGCCATCGCGGGGGGCGATCGCGCGGAGATCGAGCACGAGCTCGGCGACGTCCTCTTCGCGCTCGCGAACCTCGGCCGGAAGCTCCAGCTCGCCCCCGAGGAGGCCCTGCGGGGAACGATCCGCCGGTTCGTGTCGCGGTTCGAGCATGTCGAGCGGGAGCTGGAGCGGCGGGGCATCCCGCACGGGACCGCGACGCTGGCCCAGATGGACGCACTCTGGGACGAAGCGAAATCTCTCGAAGGTCAAGCGAAAACCGCGGATGCCCCTAGCGCGGTCGGCTCTCCACAGCCGTTGGGGAAAGTCGGTGGATAACTCGGTGGGGTGGATGCACTGACACGGGGAAGTCACCCGATCGACGGCGTTCCCCAGACCTCCACACCCGGTTTTTTCTCCGAGTTATCATGGGTTTGAGGCGATCCTGGCCCGAGTCGCCCACCACCCTGGCCCGTTCCGGCATCCGGCGGGCCAACGAGCTTCGTCGCGGTGGATAACTCCGCGTGGCGACCGGCTTTCCCGACCTCGCGGGACTTGGCTCTGCCGAGCAGCCGCGCAGCGCTTCCTTGATTTCCAGAGCTCCCCGCGACGAACGCTGCGCGCGGCCGCGTGGCCGAAGGGCCTCCGCGGCAGGCGCCCCGCGGCGCCGCTTGGCTGTAAGGCGAGCGGCGCACGGTCTGCGGTGGCGATCTCCAGCGAGGAGCACACGGACGCCCGGTACGGGGGGCCTCGGGCGGGGATGGCGACGCGCGCGGGAGTCGCGGGGGACGCGCGCGAGGCGCGCGCAACGCGTCTCGGCGATCCCGTCCGGCCGATTCCATAACCCCTTGACTCGGCTCGTGATGGGCGGTAATTAGCGCGCCCTCGACCGACTCGGAGATCACCTTGGCGAACACCGTATCCGCGGAGAAGCGCAACCGTCAGGCCCAGAAGCGCCGGGCTCGCAACGTCCAGGTCCGCACGGGCGTGAAGAACGCCGTGAAGAAGGTCCGCGAGGCCCTGGCCCGCGGCGACGCGGCGGCGGCCAAGGCGGCGATGCCCGCGGCGGAGAAGGCGCTGTCGTCTGCCCGGTCGAAGGGCGTCGTCCACAAGAACGCCGCCTCCCGGAAGATCTCGCGCCTGGCCAAGGCCGTCGCGAGGCCGCCCGCCGCGCAGCCCAAGGCCTAGCGCGCCGCTCTACGGAGTCGGCGCTTCGAACGCCGCGAGGAGCTCTCGAGCTGCCTCGCGCGCGAGCTTGTGCAGCGCCGTCGCCTTCCTGCCCTCCGCCTCCAGCGCGTCGGCGCCGCCCTGGTGCGCCTCGGTCCGCTGGATCGTCAGCTCGTGGACCGGCTTGCCGTCCACGGAGAGGCGGGCGCGGATCTCCACGCTGACGGCCGCGGTGGCGTCGAAGTAGCTCGACGGCGTCCCGGACGTCACGCGCACCGAACCCTCGAGCTGCGCGGGCGCGTCCGCGTCGGCGCCGGCGCCTCTCCGGGCGAGCTCCTCGCGGAGGGCGCTCGTCAGCACCGCGCCCAGCTCCGGTTCGCTCGAGTCGTTCTCGAAGGCGCGGACGTGGAGCCGCTCGACGCCGCCGCGGGCGCGGTACGCCGTCGCGGCGCGGTAGCCGCAGGAGACGGCGAGCGTGGCGAGCGCCACGAGGGCGGCCCGGGTTCGCCAGGCCATCGCCCTACCCCACCACGAAGTTGATGAGCCGCTTCGGCACGAAGACCACCTTCCGGACGGTCTTGCCCTCGAGGTGCGCCCTCACCTTCTCGTCGCCCTCGGCGAGCGCCCGGACCTCGGGCTCGGCCGCCGCGACCGCGGCCTGCACCTCGCCGCGGAGCTTGCCATTCACCTGGACGGCGATGGTGACCGTGTCCGCCGCGACGAGCGCCGGATCGAAGGTCGGCCACGGCTCCTCGACCAGCAGCCGCTCGCGGGCGGCGGGCCCGACCACCTCGTGCCAGAGCTCCTCGGCGGCGTGGGGCGCGAACGGCGAGAGCATCGCCGCGAGCGCCACGAGCGCCTCGCGGACGGCGGCCCGGTCGGCGTCCGTCTTCGGCGCGATCGCCTCGAGCGCGTTCACGAGCTCCATCAGGCCGGCGATGCCGGTGTTGAACTTCAGCTCCGCCTCGAACGCCTCGGTGACGCGCTTGACCGTCCGGTGCGTCTTCCGGCGCAGCTCGAGCGCGTCGCCGGCCGCCTGCGCCAGCGCGGCCTCGGGCGCGCCGAAGCAGTCCTGCCGGTCATGGTAGACGCGCCAGACGCGGCGCAGGAACCGGTGCAGGCCCTCGACCTGGCTGTCCGACCAGTCGATGTCCTTCTCGGGCGGCGCGGCGAACAGGATGAAGAGGCGCAGCGTGTCGGCCCCGAACCGATCGACCATCGGCCCCGGGGCGACGGAGTTGTTCCACCGCTTGGACATCTTCCGGCCGTCGGCGCCGTTGACGATGCCCTGCGTCACGAGCCGCTTGCACGGCTCGTCCTCCTGCACGAGCCCCAGCTCCCGGAGGACCCGGTGCCAGAACCGGAAGTAGAGCAGGTGCATGACCGCGTGCTCGGGGCCGCCGACGTAGACGTCGATGGGCAGCCAGCGCTTCGCGGCCTCGGGCTCGAACGGACGGGCCGCGTCCCTCGGCGAGAGGTAGCGGGCGTAGTACCAGGACGAGTCCACGAACGTGTCCATCGTCTCCACCTCGCGCCGCGACGGCTTCCCGCAGCGCGGGCAGGTGGTGTTCACGAACTCGGGGACCTTCGCGAGCGGCGGCTCGCCGGTGCCGGTGATGATCGCCTGCGGCGGGAGGACGACGGGCAGGTCCTTCTCCGGCACGGGGACGGCGCCGTGGTCCGGGCAGTAGATGATCGGGATCGGCGTGCCCCAGTAGCGCTGGCGCGAGAAGCCCCAGTCGCGCAGGTGCCAGCGGACGGTCGCGTGGCCGAACCCCTTCTCGGCCGCGTGGGCCGACATCTTCCGGCGCGCCTCCGCCGAGGGGAGCCCGGTGAACGGCCCGGAGGCGTCGAGCACGCCGTCCTCCGTCGTGGCCGCGGCGAGCCGATCGCCGGGCGGCGTCCGCTCGCCCTTCGGCGGCTGGATGACGGTCTTGATCGGCAGGCCGTACTTCTTCGCGAACTCGAAGTCGCGCTGGTCGTGCGCCGGCACGCTCATCACCGCGCCCGTGCCGTACTCGGCCAGGACGAAGTTCGCGATCCAGACGGGGACCTCCTCGCCGGTGAACGGGTTCGCCGCCCGCGCGCCCGTGAAGACGCCCTCCTTCGGTGCGTCCTCGCCCGTGCGCTCCACGGCGTCGATCCGCTTCATCCGGGCGACGAAGGCGTCCACCTCGGCGCGCCGCTCCGGCGCGGTCAGCTTCGCGACGAGCGGGTGCTCCGGCGCGAGGACGACGTAGGTGCACCCGAAGATCGTGTCCACGCGGGTGGTGAAGACCGGGATCGTCTCCCCGGCGCTCCCCGCCACCGCAAACTGGACCTCGGCGCCCTCGCTCTTGCCGATCCAGTTGCGCTGCATGGTGGTGATCCGCTCCGGCCAGGCGCCGAGCCCGTCCAGCCCGTCGAGCAGCGACTGCGCGTACTTCGTGATCCGGAACGCCCACTCCGGGATGACCTTCTCCACGACCGGCGCGCTGCACCGCTCGCAGACCTGGGCCCCGTCCTGCTCCAGCACCTGCTCGTTCGCGATGACGGTGTTGCAGCCGGTGCACCAGTTGGCCTTCCCCTCGCGCCGGTAGACGACGCCGCGCTCCAGCATCTTGAGGAAGAACCACTGGTTCCAGCGGTAGTACTCCGGGTCCGCGGTGACGATCTCCCGCTCCCAGTCGAACGCGTACCCGAGCTTCTTCATCTCCGCCCGGAACGAGACGATGTTCTCCCGGGTCCGCTCGGCGGGGTGCCGCCCGTCCTTGATCGCCGCGTTCTCGGCGGGGAGGCCGAGCGCGTCGAAGCCGATGGGGTGCAGGACGTCGTACCCCCGCTTGCGGAGGTACCGGGCGAGCGCGTCACCGATGGTGTACACGCGGGCGTGGCCCATGTGCATGGCGCCGGACGGGTACGGGAACATCTCCAGGACGTAGCGCGGCTCGGCCGCGGGACGGCGGCCGGCCCTGAAGGCGCCCGCCTCCTCCCAGCGCTTCTGCCAGCGGGGCTCGATCGACTGCGGCTCGTAGCGTTCGTTCATCGACATGGCGGCGCGATAGTAGCGGACCCCCGGAGGTTCGTCTCTGTTCGCGGACACGCCGCGCGGGGCTCGCCACCTCGGGTAGCAGGGCTTCCGGCGCAGGCCCCGCGCTATATTGTCGCTTCCTCGAGCCTCTCCGGAGCCGCCGCATGTTCCCGCCCGTCTACGTCGCCCAGATCGCCCAGCACGAGGGGAAGGAGGTCACCCTCCACGGCTGGCTGCACAACCGCCGCTCCTCCGGGAAGCTCCACTTCCTCCAGGTCCGCGACGGGACGGGGACCATCCAGTGCGTGGTGTTCAAGGGCAACGTGCCGCCGGAGGTCTTCCAGCAGGCGGACCACCTGCCGCAGGAGACGAGCCTCGCCGTCACCGGCCTCGTGAAGAAGGACGACCGCTCCCCGATCGGCTTCGAGCTCGACGTGCGCGGCCTCGAGATCGTCGCCCGCCCGGCCGCGGAGTTCCCCATCGGCCACAAGGAGCACGGGGTCGCGTTCCTGATGGAGCAGCGGCACCTCTGGCTCCGCTCGCAGCGGCAGCAGGTGATCCTGCGCGTCCGCCACTCGGTCGAGAAGGCCATCCGCGACTTCTTCGACGCCCGGGGCTTCACGCTCGTGGACGCGCCCATCTTCACCCCGAGCGCGTGCGAGGGCACGTCGACGCTGTTCGAGGTCCCCTACTTCGACCTCGGGAAGGCCTACCTCACGCAGTCGGGCCAGCTCTACATGGAGGCGGCCGCGATGGCGCTCGGGAAGGTCTACTGCTTCGGCCCGACCTTCCGCGCCGAGAAGTCGAAGACGCGCCGTCACCTCACCGAGTTCTGGATGATCGAACCCGAGGTGGCGTTCAACGACACGCACGCGAATATGGACCTGCAGGAGGACTTCGTCAGCTTCCTCGTGCAGCGCGTGCTGGAGCGGCAACTGCCGGCGCTCAAGGAACTCGAGCGCGACATCAGCAAGCTCGAGAAGGTGAAGGCGCCGTTCCCGCGCATCGACTACACCGATGCCGTGGCCACGCTGCAGAAGAAGGGCAGCAGGGTGCAGTGGGGCGACGACCTCGGCGCCGAGGACGAGGCGCTGCTCGTCGAGGACTACGAGACGCCGATCTTCATCTGCAACTATCCGAAGGAAGCCAAGGCGTTCTATATGAAGGAGAACCCGGCCGATCCGCGGACGGTGCTCTGCGACGACATGCTCGCGCCGGAGGGTTACGGTGAGATCATCGGCGGCTCGCAGCGTGAGGACGACTACGACAAGCTGCTGCACCGCATCAAGGAAGAGAACCTGCCGCTCGACGCCTACAGCTGGTATCTCGACCTGCGCAAGTACGGCAGCTTCGTGCACTCGGGCTTCGGACTCGGCCTCGAGCGCACCATTGCGTGGATCTGCGGCACGCCGCACATCCGCGAGTGCATCCCGTTCCCGCGCCTGATGACGCGCCTGCATCCGTGACGACAACCTGTGTTGGCCGCGGCACGAGGCCGCCGACCACGTGAGCGCTTCCGACCTTCCGCGAAACCCCGGCGGCCCGCTCGACCTCGAGGTCGTGCGGGCCATCCGCGTCAACAAGCGTGCCGCCGAGCGGCGCGCGGCGACGATCCCCACGCGCCGCACGGTGAAGAAGCAGTGGCAGGCCGCCTGGCTGCTCAAGGCGATCACGCTGATGGATCTCACGACGCT
>JAEYZK010000006.1 GCA_023428085.1 Pseudomonadota bacterium | reverse complement strand
GGTGAGGGGACGCCAATAGGCTGGTCCTCACGGCGACAAAGCATCCGTCGATCGGTACCCGAGAGTTTCTACGTTTTGCTCGGGGAAAGGCGGCCGTCGGCCGCGTGAGTGCGGGGCCCGCGGGGGGGGCCCGGGGGCCGGGGGGGGGGGCCCCCGCGGGGCCGGGGGGGGGGGCGGGGGCGCAGCTCCCGTTAGATCAGTGCTTGTCGCTCGACGGCCCGCGGGCGGCGGCTTCCTTCTTCATCATGAACGCCTTCGCCTGGGCCTGGACCGTCTGGGGCACGTTGCGGTCCCGCGCGAGCTCCTTGATGTCCTTCTCCTGCAGCGTCTGGAGCAGCTTCAGCGCGGTGGGGAGCGGCACCTTGGGGTTCTTCACCAGCGCGATCTTGATCGCGTAGGTCCGGAGGAACTCGCGGTTCGAGTAGATGTAGCGCAGCACGTCGGCGTTGGCGGTGCGCGAGTTGGCGAGCCCGATGATCTCGCCGTCGGTGATGCGGGGGCTCGTCGCCGCCGCCATGCAGACGAGCTTGTTGGCGTCGCGCAGGAGCAGCGTGCGCGCCTCCTTGTTGCCGAGCGTGGCGAGCTTGATCTTCTCGGACACGCTCATCCGCATGATGCGCTGGGTGATGTTGAGCTTCTTCTGCGCCTCCTCGGCGGTCTCGGCGTGCGGGGCCTCGTCGGGGGCGCCCTCCTGCGCGAGCTCCCGATCGTACTCGGCCATGAGCGCGGCCGCGGTCTCCTGCGGGGCCGCCGCCCGGGCCGGGTCCACGCCGTGGATCCGCTTGTGCGCCTCGACGAGCTGGGGGACGTCGAGCAGGGTGAGCCCGTTGCGCACGCAGAAGTCGCAGGCGCCGTCGAGGGTCGAGGCGAGCGCGTTCGGGTTCTGGCAGAGCGCGCGGATGATGGCGTCGTGGCGCAGCAGGCGGAGCTCGTTCTGGCGGACGATCTCGGCGAGCCGCTGCGGGAGCCCTGCGGCGAGGCGCGCGACGGTCTCGTCCGAGGTGCTCGGGTTCAGGAGGACGAACTCGAGCGCGGTCTCCTTTCCCGCGAACCGGTCCGCGAGCCAGTCGAGCACCGCCGGCTTCAGCCCCTCGGAGCGCAGGGCGACGCTCCAGATCTTGTCCGGGAGGCCGTCCGCGGTCTTGATCGCCGTCTCGCGCACCCCGGCGTCCGCGTCGAACGAGAGCACGAACAGGAGCGTCGTCAGGTCCACCGGCGCGACCGCCGGGACGAGCCCCTTCGCGCCCATCATGCGGAGGGGCGCGGGGGCCGCCGGATCGGCGTGCTTCTGCAGCGGCTTCGGCAGGACGTCGAGCGGGAGCGGGCAGTCGGGCATGGTCTTCAGCTCCTGGCCCGGGGCGGCGCGGGCGGCAGCGGGATGCCCAGCGCGACCGGCGTGAGCTCGTACACGGGCCCGCGGCGCACGCGCCACCCGTGCCGGAGCCGCCCGAGCAGCCGGTTGAGCGGGTGGTGGCGGGAGAGGAACGAGAGGACCGGCTGCAGGCGCGTGCCGAGCGCCTCGCGCGCGGCGGCGAGGCCCGGATCGTCGGGCCACCGGACGAGCCCCTGGGTCACCACCTGGAGCACCCGCTCGCGCTGGTTCAGCGCGAGGTGGACCCGGGCGGCGTTGAGGGCGAGCTCCGGCGCGGCGCCGAGCCGGAGCGCCTGATCGCAGAGCTGCGCCCCGAGGTTGGAGTTCTTCTCGACGAGCACGAGGGTGAGCCCGTACCAGGACATGAACCGCGGGTCGCGGCCGTCCCGGCGGTGGGCGCGCTCGAACGCGGCGTGCGCGGCCTCGAGGTGACGGTCATGGAAGGCGGTCCGGCCCTCCTCCCAGGCCGCCTCGGCCTGGGGATCGGAGGGCGGGCTCGCGCGGGGATCGATCATGGCGGGGTCACCGGTTCCGCTCCCAGAGGATGCGGAGGCCGTCGAGCGTGAGGTGCTCGTCCACCTCGCGGATGGTCGTCGAGATGCCGGCGATGAGCGGAGCGAGGCCGCCGGTCGCGACGCACTTCACGGCCGCCGGCCCGGGGCCGCCCGGCGCGTTGCCGATCTCCTCGGCCATGCGCGTGTTGATCCCGTCCACGAGCCCGACGTACCCGTAGGTGAGGCCCGCCTGGATCGAGCTGACGGTGTTCCGGCCGATGACGTTGGGCGGCCTGCTGAACTCGACGCGCGGGAGCTTCGACGCGCTCCGGAAGAGCGCCTCCATCGAGATCCCGACCCCGGGGCAGATGGCGCCGCCGAGGTACTCGCCCTTCGCGGAGATGGCGTCGAACGTCGTCGCGGTCCCGAAGTCCACCACGACGAGGGCGCACCGCCAGCGCTCGTACGCGGCCACCGCGTTCACCACGCGATCCGCGCCCACCTCCCGGGGGTTCTCGTAGAGGATCGGGATCCCGGTCTTCACCCCCGGTCCGACGAAGAGCGGCGGCCGCCCGAAGTACCGCCGGGACATGTCCTCGAGCGTCCGCCCCAGCGGCGGCACGACGCTCGAGACGACCACCGCGTCCACCTTCGAGGGATCGACGCCCCCGGCGGCGAAGAGCTGGCGGATCAGGACGCCGTACTCGTCGCCGGTCCGGGCGTGCGAGGTCTCGATGCGCCAGTGGTCGCGGAGCGTGGTCCCCTCGTACACGCCCAGCACGGTGTTCGTGTTCCCGACATCGATGGCGAGCAGCACGGAGGGAGCGTAGCCGCGGGCCCGGAACGGGTCAACGCACGCGGACGCCCCGCGTCATTGCGTACGCAGCATGAGGACATCCCCCGACAGGATCCGCTCCACGCCCTCGCCGGTGCGGACGAGCAGCGCCCCCGTCGCGTCCACGTCCTCGGCGCGCCCCACCACGTCGCGCCCCTCCGTCCGCACGGTGACGTCGCGCCCCAGGGTGCCGCACCGCTCCCGCCACGCCTCCCGCACCGGCCCGAACCCCTCCTCGGCGTGCCGATCGAGCCAGTCCTCGAGCGCCGTCAGGCACGCGGCCACGAAGAGCGCGCGCGGCGCGGGCTCGCCGCGCTCGATCCGGATGCTGGTGGCGATGGGGCGGAGCTCCTCCGGGAAGTCGGCCTCGGTCGCGTTCACGTTGACGCCGATGCCGACCACCACCCAGTGGACCCGCTCCGGCTCGGAGGCGAGCTCGGTCAGGATCCCGGCGATCTTCCGCCCGCCGACGAGCACGTCGTTGGGCCACTTGATCTCGGCCGGCACGTTCGCCTGACGGATCGCGTCGCAGATGGCGACGGAGGTGAGCAGGGTCAGCTCCGTCACCCGCGAAGGCGGGAGGTCGGGGCGGAGCACGACCGAGAGGTAGACGTTGCGGCCGGGCGGCGAGACCCACGGCCGCCCGCGGCGCCCGCGCCCGCCCGTCTGCGACTCGGCCACGACGATCTCCCCGTGCGCGGCGCCCTGCTCGGCGAGCTCGCGCGCGTGGTCGTTCGTCGAGGAGATCACCTCGAAGTGGTGGAGGGCATGGCCGATGTCGTGCGTGTTGAGGAGCGGCCGGAGCTCGAGCGCGGTGAGCCGGTCCGGGATGCCGGTCAGCCGGTACCCCCGCGCGGGCACCGCGTCGATGCGGTACCCCTGCGCGCGCAGCGCCTCGACGTGCTTCCACACCGCCGCCCGGGTGAGGCCGAGCTTGTCGCTGATGGCTTCCCCCGAGACGAACTCGTCCCCGGCCTCCGCCAGGAAGCCGAGGACCAGCTCCTCCGAGTGGCCTGCGTCGGCCGGCATCGGGGGGATTGTGGGAGGGCGGGATCCGGGTGTCAACGGGGCACGGGCTCGGGCGCGTTCACGGGCGCGGGCCGGAGGTCAGCTCGAAGCTGATGTCCACGGCGGTCGCGCTGTGCGTGATCGCGCCCATCGACACGAAGTCCACGCCCGTCGCGGCGACGCGCGGGAGGCGCTCGAGCGTCATGTTCCCGCTCGCCTCGAGCTTCACCCGGCCGGCCGCGACCCGGACGGCCTCGGCGAGGAGCGCGTCGCCCATGTTGTCGAGGAGCACGATGTCCGCCCCGGCGGCGATGGCCGCCTCCAGCCCCGGGAGGTCCACCACCTCGACCTCGATCCGGAGCATGGCCCCGGCCCGCGCGCGGGCCCGCCGGACCGCCTCGGCCACGCCGCCGCTGGCCGCGACGTGGTTGTCCTTGATGAGGATGCCGTCGCCGAGCGAGACGCGGTGGTTCGTGCCGCCGCCGGCGCGGACCGCCGCCTTCTCCAGCATGCGCCAGCCGGGCGTCGTCTTGCGGGTGTCGAGGAGGCGCGTCCGCCCTCCCCCACCCGCGAGCGCGTCCACGGCGCGCCGGGTCGCGGTCGCGACGCCCGAGAGCCGCTGGAGGAAGTTGAGCGCGGTGCGCTCGGAGGCGAGGAGGGCGGACACCGATCCCCGGGCCGTCCCGACCACCTCGCCCCTCGACGCGCGTCCTCCGTCCTGCCGATCGAACCGGCAGGCGGCGCCCAGCCGCTCGAAGACCCGCGCCGCCACGGCGGTGCCGGCGAGCACGAGGTCCTCCTTGATCAGGAAGACGCCCTCGCCCTGGACGTCGGGGTCGAGCGTCGCCTCGCTGGTCGCGTCGCCCAGCGCGAGGTCCTCTTCGAGCGCGAGATCGAGGAGCCGCTCGACGTGGGCGGAGAGCCAGGTCCGCTCGTGCCGAGGCTCCCCGCGCGGCGGGGCCGGAGTCGAAGGACGAACCACGTGCGCTACTTCTTGCCCTTCTTCTTCGCGACCTTCCGCGCGGGCTTCCGCGCGGGCTTCCGGGCCGGCTTCTTCGCCACCTTCTTCGCGGCGGCCTTCTTCGCGGGCTTCTTCGCGACCTTCCTGGCGGGCTTCTTCGCCGCCGGCCGCGCGGCCTTCCGGGCCGGCTTCCTCGCGGCCTTCTTCGGCGCGGCAGGCTTCACCGCCGGTTCAACAGCGGCGGCGGGTGCTTCCACTTCGGGTACGACCGGCGCAGGGGCGGGCTGGACGGGAGCCGGCGCTGCCTCCGCGACGGGCTTGGGCTCGTTCTGGTTTTCCATGGTGTCCCTCCTGGCGAGGTTCGCCTCGGTGGGCGAAAGCATCGCACGATGGGCCTCCAGCTTTCCTCTTTTTTCGCGCAATTCGTCCGCCCGGGCCCGATCCTTCTCGACCACCTCGGCCGGAGCCTTCCGGACGAACTCCGGATTGGCGAGCTTCCGCTCGATCCCGGCGAGGTCCTGATCGAGCTTTGCGAGCTCCTTCTCGATCCGGGCGCTCTCCGCCGCCAGGTCCAGCACGCCGGCGAGGTGGACCCGCAGTTCGAACCCCGCGCCGACCGCCACCGCGGTCTGCGGCGCGGCCGGGGCGGTCGGACCTTCGACCACCTCCACGGCGGCGCGGGCGAGCCGGGCGATCCGGGCCGCCTCCCCCCGCACCGTGTGCAGCGCGTCGGGGTCGGCGACCGCGATGACGACCCGCGGCTCCGCCTTGGGCGGGACGTTCATCTCACCGCGAACATTGCGGATCGCATCCACGATCCCGATCACCGGCCCGAAGCTCCGCTCCGCGGCCTCGTCGACGCTCCCCTTCTGGGGATACGGCGCCGCGAGGACGGAGTCGGCCCAGGCGTCCGCCCGGACCTCGGCGCGGAGCACGTGCCACAGCTCCTCCGTGATGAACGGCATGAACGGATGCAGGAGCCGGTACGCCGTGGAGAGGCACCGGACGAGCACCGCCTGCGCCGCCCGCCTGCCGGGACGATCGGGCGCCACAGGCGCGCCCGGCGTCTCGCCCAGGAGCGCCTCCTTGGAGAGCTCGATGTACCAATCGCAGAGCTCGTGCCAGACGAACCCGTACAGGGTGGTCGCCGCGTCGTTGAAGCGGAACGCCTCGAGCGCCTCGACCGTCTCGTTCACCGCCCGCTGCAGCCGGGCCAGGATCCACCGGTCGGCGGGGGAGAGGTCCACCGTCGAGAGGTCCTCGTCCCGCTCACCCTGGCGGTACCCGGACAGGTTCATGAGGGCGAACCGGCTCGCGTTCCAGAGCTTGTTGGCGAACGCCCGGTACCCCTCGATGCGCTCCTTCGCGAGCTTGATGTCCCGGCCCTGCGCGGTGAGCGCCGCGAGCGTGAACCGCAGCGCGTCGGCGCCGTGCTGCTCGGTGATGACGAGGGGGTCGATCACGTTCCCCTTCGTCTTCGACATCTTCTGGCCCTTCTCGTCCCGGACCATCGGGTGCAGGTACACGGTCCGGAAAGGCACCTCGCCCATGAAGTGGAGGCCCATCATCATCATCCGGGCGACCCAGAAGAAGATGATGTCGTGGCCGGTCTCCATGACCGACGTCGGGTAGAACGTCCGGAGCGTCGCCGTCTCGTCCGGCCAGCCCATGGTCGAGAACGGCCACAGGCCCGACGAGAACCAGGTGTCGAGGACGTCCTCGTCCTGGCGCAGCTCCCCCTTCCCGCACGTCCCGCACGCCTGCGGCGCCTGGCGGGCGACCGTCACGTGGCCGTCCGGGCAGTACCAGGCCGGGATCTGGTGCCCCCACCAGAGCTGCCGGCTGATGCACCAGTCGTGGATGTTCCGCATCCACGCCATGTACGTGTTCGTCCACTGCTCGGGGATGAACCGCGTCCGGCCCTGCTCCACGGCCTCGATGGCCGGCTTCGCGAGCGGCTCGATCTTCACGAACCACTGGTGCGAGAGGAGCGGCTCGAGCACGGTCTCGCACCGCTGGCACTTGCCGAGCGGCAGCACGTGCGGCGTCGCCCCGCGCTCCAGGCCGGCCTCGGCGAGGAGCCGCTTCACCTCCTTGCGGGCGGCGTACCGATCCTGCCCGGCGACGGGCCCGGCGGCGGCGGTCATCTTCCCGTCGAGGCCGATGACCGTGATCATCTCCAGGCCGTGGCGCTTGCCGACCTCGAAGTCGTTGAAGTCGTGGGCCGGCGTGACCTTCACGGCGCCGGTCCCGAACGCGGGATCGACGAGGATGGCGTCCCCCACGATCGGGAGCTCGCGGCCGGTGAGCGGGTGGCGGACCTTCTTGCCGAGGAGCGCCCTGTAGCGCTCGTCGTCCGGGTGGACGGCGACGGCGGTGTCGCCGAGCATCGTCTCGGGGCGCGTCGTGGCGACGACGATCTCCACGGGGGGGCCCTCGCTGCGCTCGCGCCCCCCCGAACCATCGACGAGCGGATAGGCGAACGACCAGAGCTCGCCCTTGTGCGCCTCCTCGTAGACGACCTCGAGGTCCGAGAGCGCCGTGTGGCAGCGCGGGCACCAGTTGATGAGCTTGCGCTCGCGGTAGATGAGCCCTTCCTCGTGGAGCCGGACGAACACCTCGCGGACGGCGCGCGAGAGCCCCTCGTCCATCGTGAACCGCTCGCGCTCCCAGTCGAGCGAGGCGCCGAGGGCCTGGTGCTGCTCGCCGATGCGCGAGCCGAACCGCTCCTTCCACTCCCAGACGCGCCGGAGGAACTCCTCGCGGCCGAGGTCGTGGCGCGACTTCTTCTCGGTCTTCTGGAGCTCCTTCTCCACGATCATCTGCGTGGCGATGCCCGCGTGATCGGTGCCGGGCAGCCAGAGCGTGTTGAACCCGCTCATGCGCTTCCAGCGGATGAGGATGTCCTGGAGCGTCGCGGTGAGCGCGTGGCCGAGGTGGAGCGAGCCGGTGACGTTCGGCGGCGGGAGGACGATCGAGAACGGCGGCCGCGCGTGATCGTGCTCGTCGCCGTGGAAGGAGCCGCGCTTCCGCCAGAAGTCGTACCAGCGGGCCTCGACCTCCTTGTGCGCATAGCCCTTTGCGAGCCCGGTGCTCTTTTCGTCGTTCACGATGGGTCTCCAGAAAGCGCGAAGGCTACGGGAACGGCGTCGCCGGCGAAAGAAAAGAAACGAGTCCCTGCGGCCGAGAGCCGCAAGGACCGGGAGAGACGCTGGCGTGGGGAGCTGCTTACCCCTTCTGCCGCTTCACGAGCCGGTCGAGGTTCTCGCGGATGATGGTCTCGGCGAGCTGGGGTACGACCTCCCATACCACCCGCTCGATCACCTCGCGGGACGCCTTCGACAGCGCCTCGCGGAGCGCGGCCTCGCCCGGTCCGCCCGCGGAGGGCTCGGGCTGGTGTCCGGTGGCCGCGGCCGGCGGGACGAACGCGTGCGGGCTCTCCAGCTCGGGGGCCGCGCCGTCGCCGTCGTCCGAGAGCTCGATCGCGTCGGGCGCCGAGGCCGCGGAGAGACCGGCGGTCGCCGCCGGGCCGGCGTCGTCCATCGAGAGATCGAGGCCGCCGCCGGGCAGGTCGGCGTCGTCCCACGACACGTCGGTCGCGGGTTCCGGCTCGGGCGCGGGGGCCGGGGCCGGCGGCGGCGGCGCGTCGGCGAGGCCGAACGGATCGAGCCGCGCGGCGGGCTTCGGCGGAGGCCGGGGCGCGGGCGCCGGCATGGGCACGGGC
>JAEYZK010000469.1 GCA_023428085.1 Pseudomonadota bacterium | reverse complement strand
GAGCCAGGCGAGCCGCGCCCTCGAGCAGCTCGACGGCGCGCCGCTCGACGAGCTGCGCGGGCTCGTCCTCGAGCTGACCGAGGCGGCGACGACGCTCGAGCGGCTCTCGCGCGAGCTCGAGCGCAACCGCGGCGCGCTGCTCGGCGGGCAGCAGCCCCCGCCCGGACCTGGCGAGTGACGCGGCGGGCCGCCAGCGTGCTCCGGACGGCCGCGCTCTGGGCGGCGGCGGCGAGCGTGAGCGCGTGCATCTCCCTGGGCCCGCCCACGCCCCCGGCCCGCTACGAGCTGCAGGCGTCCCTCGGCGGCACGCCCGCCCGCGGGGACGGCCCGACCCTGACGATCGCGCCGCCCACCGCCGCCCCGGGGTTCGAGAGCCCGCGCATGATCTACGTGAAGCGGCCGCACGAGCTCCAGGCTTTCGCCCGCAGTGAATGGGTGGACGCGCCCGCGCGCATGCTCGGCCCGCTGCTCGTGCGGGCGCTGGGGAGGAGCGGGGCGTTCGAGGCGGTGACGGACGCGGGCAGCGGGGCCGACGCGGAGCTGCGGCTCGAGACGGAGCTCGTGCGCCTCCAGCACGAGTTCACGGCGCGCCCGAGCCGGGTGCGGCTGACGCTCCGGGTGCAGCTCTCGGATCGCGCGCGGCACGTGCTCGGCGTGCGGGAGATCGAGGCGATCGAGGAGGCGCCCAGCGAGGACCCGTACGGCGGCGTGGTGGCGGCGAACCGCGCCGTCCAGGAGGCGCTCGAGGGCGTCGTCTCGTTCTGCACCGAGCGCGCTGCGGAGCGCGAGGCGCGGCCCTCGTACCCTCTCCAGCCGCCCGCGCGTCGCTCGACGCGCTCCGGCGCGTGGCTACCTTGAGGCGAGGGCGGCCCGACGAGCACGCCGGGCCGAATGTCGACGAACCGAGGGAGCAGACATGCGTCTCTCCGATGAGAACCTGAAGGGCAGGACCGTGATCGGCGCCGACGGGCGCGCGGTGGGCGAGGTCGGGACGCTCTTCGTGGACAGCGACTCCTGGCACGTGGAGTCCTTCCGGGTGGCGCTGCGGAAGGACGTCGCCGACGAGCTCGGCGCCTCCCGGACGATGTTCCACGGCGGGACCATGGAGATCCCCACCCGGCTGGTGCAGTCGGTGAGCGACGCCCTGGTGCTGGCCGTGCCGGTCGCGGGGCTCCGCGAGGTGCTCCCCGGCGAGCCGGAGGAGGCCCCCGCCGCTCACTGACGGTGACGTGCGGGCGCCGCGATCGTCAGCCGCGCTCCGGCCCGGCGGCGATGCCCTCCTGCACCGTGGCCGCGGGGGCGGCGCGGATCTCGACGAGCCGGCGCTCGAGCCGCGGGACGACCTCCTCGGCGGTGTAGCGGACGAAGTGCTCGCCGATGATGGAGAACTCCACCGCCCGCGCCACCCCGGACATCCCCTGCCCGAGGCCGACCCGGAGCAGGCGCCAGAACCAGCGGCGCCGCCCCGGCTCCCCGCGGACGCCGATGCCCCAGACCGTCCGGGCGAGCGTGGCGAGGGACTCGGCGCGCACGCCGGAGCCCTTCTGGGCCGGCGTCATCCGCAGGCTCTTCTCGCAGCGCGCGAAGAACGCGTCCGCGCCGAAGAGCGAGGCGAGCAGGTCCCGGTAGCCGGCGATCAGCGCCTCCTCGGGCATCGTCGTCTGGAAGTTCGTGCGGTCGAACTGGTCCCCCGTCGCCTCGGCGCGGAGCCGCCCCTCGCGCTCCAGCCGCCGCCAGAGCTGCGTGCCGGGCAGCGCGGTGAGCACGCCGATCATCGCGCGCGGGAGCGGGAGCGCCGAGATGAACTCCCGCTGCCGATCCAGCGCGCGCGCGTCGTCGCCGTCGAAGCCGACGATGAACCCGGCGAACACCTCCAGGCCGGCGCGCGTCAGGGACTCGATCGCCCTCGCGGGGTCCATGCGCAGGTTCTGCTTCTTCTGCGTCTTGATCAGCGTCTCGGGATCCGGGGTCTCGAGCCCGACGAACACCGACGAGAAGCCCGCCTCCACGAGCCCGCGCACGAGCCCGTCGTCCCCGGCGAGATCGAGGCTCGCCTCCGTGTAGAGATCGAAGGGGGTCCCGTGCTCCCGCTGCCACCGGGCGAGCTCCGGGAGGAGCCGCCCCGCGGCCTTGCGGTTGCCGATGAAGTTGTCGTCCACGATGAAGAGCCCGCCCCGGGCGCCGAGCGCGTACAGCGCGTCCAGCTCGGCGAGCACCTGGGCCGGCGCCTTGACGCGCGGGACGCGGCCGAACATCTCGATGATGTCGCAGAACTCGCAGTTGAACGGGCAGCCCCGCGAGACCTGGACCGCCATCGACGCGTAGCGCTTCAGCTCCAGGAGGTCGAAGCGGGGCACGCGCGAGAGGGCCATGCTGGGGCGCGCCTCGCCCGGCGGGGAGAGCACGCGCTCGGCGCTCCGGTCCGGGTGCTCGAGCACGTCGACCAACCGATCGAGGCGGCCCTCCGCCTCGCCCTGGAAGACGTGGCGCGCCTCGGGGAAGCCGGCCGGGCTGGTCGAGGGCGCCGGCCCGCCCACCACGGTGACCTTGCCCAGCGCCGACGCGCGCGCGAGGGTCTCGCGCATCGACGGCGCCTGGACGAGCATGCCGGAGACGAGGACCGCGTCCGCGGCGCGGAGCTCCTCGTCCGACACCGGACCGAGGTGGAGGTCGTGGATGCGGAGGTCCCAGGCGTCGGGGAGGTGCGCGGCGAGCGTCGCGAGCCCGAGCGGCGGGTGGGTCGCCTGCTTTCCGATGAACGGGAGGCTGTGACCGTAGCCCCAGTACGCCGGGGGGGACTTCCCCTGCACCATGAGCGCGCGCATGCGAGAACCGTGTTCACGGAGTGTCACGGCCCCGTCACGACGCGCGGCTCCTCGGGGTGTCGGGGAGAGGGCCGGGCGGTCCGCGCCGCCGACGGATCGAGGAGCGCACGGAGCGACCACGGGCGCGCCGCGCGGGCGCGTGCACCCCGCGCGGCCGCCCCCCCTCGTTCACTCCGGCTTGCGCAGCTGCTCGCGGAGCTTCTTGACCTTCACCTCGGCGGCCGCGAGCGTGTCCTCGGCGGCGCCGATCACCGCCTTCGTCGCGGTGAGCGTGTCCTTGGCCGCGGCGTTGATCGCGGCCGTCGCCGCCTGGAGCAACGTGATCCCCGCGTCCTGCAGCGTCTTGCGGACCTCCTTCAGCTCGTCCAGCGCGCCTCGCTCGGTGGAGGGCGCTTCCGTCGTGGTCTGCTCCGGTGTCGTCATGATCGATCACCTCCGCGCTGATGCTGCGCCTCGACGCGCGGCGTCACCGCGGGGACGAAGGGGCCCCGACGGAGGGGGCGCGCGGCACGGACGCCCCCGAGCCGACGCCAGGCGGCACCTCATGCGGCAGCCAGGCATGCGCATCCTCACGCGCACGCCGGGTACGCCAGGACCTCGGCACCGCCAGCCCATCCCCACCCTCGAGGCGTACGGCCATGAACGTTCGTCCTTCGACTCCGCCCCGCCTGACGGCGGGGCTACGCTCAGGACGAACGGCTGAGAGGCACAGCCCACGGTCCGTCACCGTCCGTGCTCCGACAGGCTCGGCACGAGCGGACGGGAGGGCACGCGCGGGCACAGTGGCGCTCGCCCTTCGACAGGCTCAGGGCGAGCGGCTGCACCTGGCTGGCCGTGACGCTCGAGCTCCCGGCGACCGCGTTCAGTACGTGAAGATGAACCCGCCCCCGCTCCCGCCGGCGCCGTGGGCCATCATCAGCACGGTCATGCCGCGCTGGAGGGCGCCGCTCTGGATCGCCTCGTCGAGGTTGAGCGGCGCCATCGCGGCGACGGTGTTGCCGTAGCGCGGGAAGCAGCTCACGCTCTTCGACTCCGGGACCCCGAGCGCCCGCAGCTGCTCCTTCCACACGAGGTGCGTCTGGTCGCTCGTGATGAAGAAGTCGATCTCCTCGAGCCGGAGGCCCGCCTGCGCGAGCAGGCGCTCGGAGATGATCCGGCAGGAGTCGAGCACCGACTGGTGGATGCGCCTCCCGTCGGGCATCGTCAGCGCGAACATCTCGGGGCCGAAGGTCTGCGCGCCGTTCAGGAGCTCGGTGCCGAACGGGACGTGGGCCCAGTCGGCGAGCGCGCTGTCGGTGTAGAAGTAGCTGCACCGGAAGTGCGGCGCGTCGCTCCGCTGGAGGAGCATCGCGGCGAAGCCGTCGCCGTTCAGGAAGACGGTCCGCGTGTCCTTCGCGATCTTCGCGACCCGGTCCAGCGCGCCGCGATCGCCGCCGAGGACGAGCACGTGCTCGTCGCCGGCGTCGATGAACCCGAGCGCGAGGCCCATCGCGTGCACGAACCCGCTGCACGCGGCGGAGATGTCCATCGCGGGGACGTGGGGGCGCAGGCCGAGGCGCGGGATCAGGCTCGACGAGGTCGAAGGGACGGCGTGGTCGCCGAACAGGCGGGCGTAGATCACGCGATCGACCTGCGCGGGCGCGACGCCGGCGCGCGCGAGGCAGCGCTGGCCGGCCTGGGTCAGGTAGTCGGCGCAGGGGGCCTCGACGCGGCCGCGCCGGCGCTCGCGGATGCCGATGGAGAACTCGACGGCGCGCGCGGTGGCGTGGATGCCGAGCTCGTCGATGAGCGCCTGGTTCGTCACCACCTCCTCCGGGAGGGCGGCGGCGGTGGCGGCGATCCGGGCGTTGCGCGCGAGCAGCAGCGGCCGCGCCGGCGGGTACTGCCGGGTCGAGCCGATCATCGTCTGCGCCATGGCGACGCTCACGCCTTCATCATCGCGACGATCGTGTCCACGAGCTTGCCCATGACGAGGTTCTCGTCGTCGGCGGCGATCATCCCGACGCCGAAGCTCTCCATGAACTTGAACCCCAGCTCGACGATGGCGAGGGAGTCGGCGCCGAGGTCCCGCACCACGTGGCTCGCCTCGGTCACCTCGCCGGGCTTGAGCCGCAGGTACTCGGTGAGGAGCTCGGAGACCTTCGCGAACACTTCCGGCCGTTCCATGTGCGACCCGCCTTCCTGTCAGAGCGTCGCGACCACCGCGCCGCAGCTCAGCCCTTCGCCGATCGAGAGCAGGAGCACCCGCCCGCCCGCGCCCAGCCGCCCCTGGGAGACGGCGCGGTCGAGGAGCAGCGGCAGCATCGCCGACATCGTGTTCCCGCACTCCGCGAGGAGCGAGAGCGTCCGCTCGCGCGGGACGCGGAGGCGCTCGAGCACCGCGCTCCAGAGCCGCCCGTGGTTCTCGGTGACGAGCACGAGGTCCATGGCGGCGAGGTCCACCCCCGCCCCCGCGAGCGCGTCGGCCGCGACCTGCTCCACCGTCTCGAGCACGATCGGCTGGATCTCCTTCCAGTCGCCGGCCCGGTAGAGGTCGAAGAGGACGCCGTAGTCCTTCGCGCCGTGCAGGTCCTGGACGGCGACCTTGCGCATCTCGAAGCCGCGGGCGAAGTCGCCGGCGCGCGGATCCGTCCGCACCCGGATGGCCTCGACGCACGGTCCGCCCGGGGCGGCGGGCCCGAGGAGCACCGCGCCGGCGCCGTCGCCGAAGAGGAACGCGTGGCGGGGATCGGTGCGCGAGACGAGCCGGTTCACGACCCCGCCCGAGGTGACGAGGACGAGCTCGTCCCCGGTCCCGATCGCCGCGGCGCCGGCCTCCAGCGCCTGGACGAAGGCGTTGACGCCGCCGTCCACGTCGAACGCCTGGAACGCGACCTCGGTCCCGAGCTTCCGCTGGGTGAGCGCGGCGGTCGCCGGCAGGAGGCGATCGCCGAGGAACTTCGTCACGACGAGCTTCGAGAGCCGCTCCGGGGCGACACCCGCGCGCGCGAGGCACCGGCGGGCGGCCTCGGCGAGCAGGTCGCTGTCGGCGACGCCGGGCGCCGCCACGCGGCGCGCCTCGACCCCGAACACCTTCTTCACGGCGGCGGCGGTGACGCCGTGGCCGTGGCGCGCGATCAGCTCCTCGTTCGTGACGACGGTCTCGGGGAGGACGGACCCCGTGGCGAGGATCGCGGCCCGGCGACGGGCGGGGCGCGCGGGGGCGAGGCCGCCGGGGGGAGCGGGGGTCGGCATGGGTCAGGCCTCGTCCGGCGGCGCGCCGGCGCCGCCGGAGAGCCCGTCGAAGAACCGGGCGACGTCGTCGGCGAGCCGCGGGACCCGGAGCGTGTTGAGGTGGCCGGCCGGGTACACGGCGCGGTGCTCGAGCCGCCAGGCCGACGCGAGCTCGTCGTACTGCGCCTGGGCGGTCACGAGGTCGTAGAGGGCCTGGACCATCAACACCCGGCCCCGGTCCACGCCGTCGGCGCGGACGTGCAGCGGGTCGATGTCGCGCAGCCAGGTGGCGACGTCGCCCTGGTCTGCCCCGGCGCGCTCGAGATCGGCGCGGATGGTGCTGCAGAGCGGCGACGACCAGATGAGCGCGGGGAAGTTGGCGGGCGGGTTGACGACGCAGGCGCCCTCGAGCGCCGGGAGCGCGGCCGCGGCGAGGAGGGCGATCGCCCCGCCCATGCTGAAGCCGGCGAGGTACACCGGGTGCCCGCGGTCGCGGCGGAGGGTCCGCAGGCAGCCGCGCAGCTCGTCCGCGGCCTGCAGGAACGCGAGCCGCGTGCGGACGAGGTCCGCGCTGAAGAAGTACTCGCCGCTGAAGAGGCTCGCGGCGGGCTTCCGCTCGTAGTGATACGGGAGCGTGTAGAGCTCGACCGAGTAGCCGTGGCGCCGCAGGCCCGAGAACAGGAAGTTGTAGAGGTCGCGCTGGCTCTCGTACAGCCCGTGGGCGAAGAGCACGGTGGCCCGCGGGCGCTCCGCCGGGTACGAGACGAGCTGCACGCGATCGGCGGCCGGCCGCGGGAGCGCGGCGGGCGTGAGATCGTCGCGCAGCGCCGGCCGGTGGCTCACCCGCGCGAGCTTCTCGGTGAGCAGCCTCTCGACGGCGATCCGATCGACGAACCGCGAGCTTGCCTCGTCCATGTGGTCGCTACCCTCCCCCCACCTCGCGGGCGACGCTCAGCGCGTAGCCCGCCGTGAACGCCGAGCGGAGCGCGATCCGCAGCCCCGACACGGTCACCGTCTCGCCCGAGCAGTCGAGCGCGCCGAACGCCAGGCGCCCGCCCCAGCGGCCGACCTTGCTCGCCGCCTCCTTGCGCGTCCAGAGCACGTGCAGGAGCTCCTCGCGCTCCGGCCCGGGGACGGCGGCGAGCCGTTCGTGCTCGGCGTCGGTGAAGAACATCCGCGCGAACGCCTCCGGCCGCGGCTCGGTGCGCTCCAGATCGACCCCGACGGCGAACGGCGCGGCGACGGCCGCCGCGAAGCCGTGCGAGTGCGCGATCGAGACGTGCAGCGCCGGGTGGCCGCGGACGGCCGGGGCGCCGGTCGGGTCCTTGCCGATCTCCAGCGCCGCCGCGCCGCCCTCGCCGAGCGCCCCCGCCACCGCGCGGCGGGCCGCGATCCGGCCGGCGAGGAACTCGGCGCGGC
>JAEYZK010000150.1 GCA_023428085.1 Pseudomonadota bacterium | reverse complement strand
GCCCGAGGGCGTCGCGATCCGGCCCGCGCCGGCTGCAGCCGGCCCGGGCCTCGCGTCCGATCCGGCCTCCGGGTCCGCGCGCCCCGGCGCGGCGAAGAGCGCGGGCAGCCTGGCGAGCGCCGCCGCGGCCCGGGCCTCGTCCTGGACCTCGCCGGCGAGCTCGAACGCGACCACCTGGAGCGGATCGGCCACCGCCGCGCCGGCGGAGAGCCCCCGGAGCTCGACCCGCGGCGAGAGCGAGACGGAGACCGCGAACCCGGGGGCGAGGACGTCGAAGAGATCCCGCTGCAGGTCGAGCCCGCGCTCCGCGAGCTGGCGGCGCGCCTGCGCCGGCAGGCGGGGGACGACCACCCGGCCGAGCGCGGCGGGATCGCCGTCCCATCGCAGCACGAGCGGCGCGCCGGGGGAGAGGGCGCGGAGATGGACCTTCGAGTCGCCCGCGGCCGCGAGCGCGCGCAGCGACGCGGCGTCCTCGCCGAACGGGAGGGCGATCGCCGCGCGCAGCGCGCGGCTCTCGGCCGAGAACCCGATCGCGAGGTCCCGGTCGGCCGCGAGGCCGTGGGGCGCCTGGAACGTCCCGCCCGCCAGCTCCGGCGAGCGGAGGAGCGCGAACGTGACGGCGTGGCGATCTCCGAGCGCCGCGCGGAGGTCGCGCCAGGTCGGCGCCTGGGCGAGGCTCTCGGCGGCGGGACGTGAGAGGGCGGCGCGCACGACCTCGCCGCCTCCCGGTCCTGGCGAGATCGCCGCGACCCGGTCCTGCGCGCGGAGGGCGAGCGCGAGCCGAGCCTGCGCCGCGCCCTCCGCGCGGAACGTGACGATCCGGAGACCGTCGCTCGAGGACGCGGTCTGCTCCGGTGCGCCGAGCCGCTCGCGGGCGAGGCGCGCGACCGTGCGCTCGAGGGCGGCCGCGTCGCGGATGGGGAGGACGAGCAGGGGGCCACCGGGGCGCCCCGACGAGTCCCCGGGCGCAGGCTCGATCCCGATCGCCAGCCCGCGCGACGGGTCGATCCCCGCGCCGGCGAGCGCCTCGGCGTCGAGCGGGTCGAACCCGAGCTGGGACGTCAGCGCGCCGCGGCCCTGCCGGAGGACCGCCGCCCCTGGGAACGTCGCCGCGGTCTCGTGCAGCGCGCCGAGCTCCCGGGAGGCGCGCCGGAGGTCGTGGACGACGAGGGCCCACCCGGATCTCCCGGACAGGAACCGCTCCGGCGGCGTGCCCGGGGCCCGCCGGCAGGCGGGGGAGGCGGCGAGCGCCGCGGCGGCGAGGGCGAGGAGGCGGAGCCGAGGGGCCAATGGCCGGGACACGTCGAGAGAAGTCTTACCACGGGGGGTCTCCGCCGGGCGCGGGCGCGGGCTCGGGCTGGGTCGCGGGAGGGAGGGGGAGGCGGGCCCCTCCGCGCTCGTTCACGGGAAGCAGCCGTGGTACACGCCCCACCGCCATGATCTTCCACGGCGAGGACCTCGCCCCCATCGCCCTCGACCTGCTCCCGGACTGGCGCGCGCGCTTCGGCCCTGCGGCCGAGCGGCTCGAGCTGGAGATCGGCCCGGGGCACGGCGGCTTCGCCCTCGCCTTCGCGCGGGCCCACCCGGACCGCGCGCTCGTGGCGATCGAGCAGCGGAAGAAGTTCGCCGAGACGATCGCCGGGAAGGCGGAGCGGCGGGGGCACTCCCACCTGCTCGTCCTCCACGGTGACGCCCGCATCCTGGCGCCGCGCCTCTTCGCGTACGGCTCGCTCGCGGCCATCCACGTCCACTTCCCGGATCCGTGGTGGAAGCGGCGGCACCACGTGCGGCGGCTGGTGGACGACCGGACCTCCCTCCTCCTGCGGGCGCTCCTCCGCCCGGGCGGGCTCCTCGACTTCCGCACCGACGTCGAGGAGTACGCGCTCGGGGCGGTCGAGCGCCTCGAGGAGGCCGGCTTCCGGAACGAGGCGGGCCCGGGCCAGTTCTCCGCGCCGGCCCCGGACGAGCTGCCATCCACGCGGGAGAAGCGGTACCTCGCCACGGGGCAGCGCGTCTGGCGGCTCCGGTTGAGGCGCTGATGCAGGGATGCGGCTCCTCGCCTGCCCTTGTAGACTCCCGGGCATGCGCCGCGCCACCTCCGCCCGGGCCGTCCTCCTGCCGCTCCTCGCGCTGCTCGCCGCGGGCTGTCAGCGGCCGGACAACCCTGCCGCGCGCTACGAGCGGTTCGCGCGCGCCGCGCGCGGGGGCGACTACGGCGCGGTCTGGGCCATGCTCTCCAGGGCCTCGCAGGATCGGCTCCGCGCGCGGAGCAAGGAGCTCCGAGGCGGCGCGGACGTGCCCGGCGCCGACCTCCAGGTGGCGAACCTCCTCGTGGGCGACCTCGCGCCGACCGCACCGAAGGTGAAGTCGGCGACGGTGCTGCGGGAGTCCCGGGAGCGGGCCGTCGTCGCCGTCGAGGTGGAGGGCGGCGCGCGCGGCGAGGTGTCCCTGGTGCGGGAAGGCAAGGAGTGGAAGGTGATTGTTCAGTGATCGGTGATCAGTGGTCGGTTGTCGGTTGTCGGTGGTCAGTCTGCGGCACCGAACCCAGAACGGACGACTGACAACCGACTGCTGACCACTGACAGCTGGCTGCCGACAACGGACCACTGACTTCGGTGGATCCCTTCGCAAGCGTCTGTTATTCAAGCGGGTCTCATGAAGACCCTCACCGCCGCCCAGATCCGCGAGTCCTTCCTCCGCTTCTTCGAGGAGCGCGACCACCGCCGCGTCGCGAGCTCGTCGCTCGTCCCGCAGAACGACCCGACGCTGCTCTTCACCAACGCCGGCATGGTCCAGTTCAAGGACGTCTTCACCGGCCGGGAGAAGCGGGACTACGCGCGCGCCACCACCTCGCAGAAGTGCGTGCGCGCCGGCGGCAAGCACAACGACCTCGAGAACGTCGGGTTCACCGCCCGTCACCACACGTTCTTCGAGATGCTCGGCAACTTCTCCTTCGGCGACTACTTCAAGAAGGACGCGGTCCGCTGGGCGTGGGAGTGGGTGACGAGCGACGCGTGGCTCGGGATCCCGAAGGACCGGCTCGCCGCGACCGTCTTCGCCGGCGAGGGGTCCATCCCCTGGGACGAGGAGGCGTACGAGCTCTGGAAGGCCGCCGGCGTCCCGGTGGACCGGATCCACAAGCTCGGCGCGAAGGACAACTTCTGGGCCATGGGCAACACCGGCCCGTGCGGCCCCTGCTCCGAGCTCCACTTCTTCCAGGGGAACGACCTCCCCTGCGCCGAGGAGCAGGCGGGCAAGAAGTGCCTCGGCGTCGCCTGCGACTGCGACCGCTGGCTCGAGATCTGGAACCTCGTGTTCATGCAGTTCGAACGGAGCGAGGACGGGAGCCTCACGCCGCTGCCGCGGCCGTCGATCGACACCGGCGCGGGCCTCGAGCGCGTCTCGGCGGTCGTCCAGGGCAAGCGGTCCAACTACGACACGGACCTCTTCCAGAACATCATCGCAGCGGTGCAGAAGATCGCCGGCAAGAAGTACGGCGCGAGCGCGGCGGACGACGTCTCGATGCGCGTCATCGCGGACCACGCACGGGCGACGACGTTCCTCGTGGGGGACGGCGTCCTGCCGTCGAACGAGGGGCGCGGGTACGTGCTGCGCCGCATCATGCGGCGCGCGATCCGGCACGGGAAGAAGCTGGGCCTGGAGAAGCTCTTCCTCGCGGAGGTCTGCTCCGCGGTGATCGAGGAGATGGGCGCGGCGTACCCGGAGACGCGCGAGAACCGGCCCTTCATCACCAAGGTGGCCGCGGCGGAGGAGGAGTCGTTCCGCCAGACCCTGAACCGCGGCCTCGACCGGCTCGACGAGGAGATCGGACGCCTGCGGAAGAGCGGGGGGAAGGTCGTCCCCGGCGACGTCGCCTTCCAGCTCGCGGACACGTTCGGCTTCCCGCTCGATCTCACCCGGACCATCGCCGTCGAGAACGGGCTGGGCGTGGACGAGGCCGGGTTCGACAGGCTGCTCGAGGAGCAACGCGCGAAGAGCGGCAAGTTCAAGGGCTCGGGCGACGAGTCGATCGCCGATCTCCACAAGCAGATCGCCGGCGAGCTCGAGGAGGTGCGCTTCCTCGGGTACGAGACCGTCACCGCCTCCGCCGAGGTGAAGGCGCTCATCGCGAACGGCGCGCGCGCCGCGAAGGCGAAGAAGGGCGACAAGGTCGAGGTGATCGCCGCGGCGACGCCGTTCTACGGCGAAGCGGGCGGCCAGGTGGGAGACACCGGCACGATCGCCGTGCCCGGCGGGAGGGTGCAGGTCACCGACGCGAAGCGCCCGGTCCCCGGCCTCGTCACGCACGTGGGCGAGGTGGTGGAGGGCGAGATCGCGGTCGGCGATCGCGCAGACCTCCAGGTCGACGAGGCGCGCCGCGACCTCATCCGCGCCAACCACTCCGCGACGCACCTCCTCCAGTACGCGCTCCGCGAGCGGCTGGGCGAGCACGTGAAGCAGGCGGGCTCGAAGGTGGCTCCCGACTACCTGACGTTCGACTTCTCCCACTTCGAGGCGCTCCAGGACGAGGAGCTCCAGGCGATCGAGGCGCGGGTGAACGAGCTCGTCCGGAAGAACGAGGCGGCGGACGTCGCGGTGCTCAAGCTCGAGGAGGCGCGCCAGTCCGGCGCGATGATGATCTTCGGCGAGAAGTACGGCGACGTCGTCCGGGTCGTGCGGCTCGGGCCCTCCCGGGAGTTCTGCGGCGGCACCCACGTGCGCCGGACCGGCGACATCGCGTTCTTCAAGATCGCGAGTGACGAGTCGATCCAGGCGGGCGTCCGCCGCATCGTCGCCTACACCGGCCCGAAGGCGGTCGAGGAGGCGCAGCGGCGCGACGGCGAGCTGCGCAAGGCGGCGGCGCTCCTCAAGGCGGGCGCGCTCGAGGTGGCCCAGAAGATCGAGCAGACCCAGCGCCGGGTGAAGGAGCTCGAGCGCGCGCTGGAGGAAGCGCGCGCGAAGGTGGCGGCGGCGCAGTCCGGCGATCTGGCGATGCAGGCGAAGGCGGCCGGCGGCGCGAAGGTGCTCGCCGCGCGCGTGCAGGGCGACGGCAAGGCGCTGCGCGAGCTCGCCGACAAGCTGCGCGATCGGCTCGCGAAGGGCGTGGTCGCGCTCGGGGCCGAGCACGAGGGCAAGGCCGTGCTCCTCGTGGCGGTCACGAAGGACCTCGCCGGCAAGGTCAAGGCGGGCGATCTCGTGAAGGAGGGCGCGAAGCTCGTGGGCGGCTCGGGTGGCGGCAAGCCCGACCTGGCCCAGGCGGGCGGCGCCAACCCGGCCGGGCTCGACGACGCGCTCAGGAAGATCGAGGAGCTGGCGCTCGCGGCGCTCGCGTAGGCTCCTCCGAGGGGGCGCGGGGTGCGCCGTCACCCGCGCCCCGCACCCTCCGCGTGCGAAGCTTGCTTCGCACGTGCGGCCGACCCACGCGAGGGTAGGCGGTGTCAAGGGCGGGGGCCCGTTGACCGGCGCGCGCGAGCGCGCCTACGATTCTCCTCACGCATGCCTCCCTCGGCGCCGCACGCTCGCAAGCGAGCCTCGACCGTCACGACCGAGGTCGTCGATCTGTCGCTCGCGCGCGACGCGCGCCGGCTGCGCGACTTCCAGGCGCGCTGCCGGAGCGTGGACGAGCTCAACCGCAAGGCGCTCGCGCGGCTGTTCCAGACGAGCCTCATCTTCACGCGCCACGGCGCCCGGCTCGGCCGCGAGCTCCTGCTCGCGCACCAGCACCTGCTCCGCGTCGGCGACCTGCTCGCCCGCATCGGCGAGCTCGCGGACGCGTCCGCGTCCGAGGCGTCGCAGCTCTACCGCGAGGCGCAGTCGCTCCTCGCGCGCACCACCGAGCTCACCGCGCGCTGCAACGTGGTGCTCGCGCGGGAGCGGTAGCTCGTCCTTCGACCCCGCGGGCGCTGCGCGCCGCTCCGCCCAGGGCGAGCGGGCAAGCAAGTCCAACCGCGCTGAGCTCCGCGCTCAGAACCCGATCCCGGCGGAGGCGTAGGGCCCGTGGACCGCCTCCCGCCGGCCGTCCGCGGCGCGGAGCGTGAAGAGCGTCGTGCGCCAGCCGCCCTCGACCCGCACCTTCACGGAAGAGAGCCGGCCGAAGATCACGCCGGCGGCGCCGCGGACGGTCAGGCCCGCGTCGGTCTCGTCGCCGGCGTTCACGATCGCGTACCCGAACCCCGCGCCGGCGTACGGCGCCACGTTCTGGCGGGAGAACGGGACGTGGACCGCGAGCCCGCCCTCGAGGAGGTGATCGCCGTCGCCGGACTGCCAGTCGGCGGTGGCCTCGGCGAGGAAGCTGCGCGCGTCGAACAGCCAGAACGCGCCGGCGCCCGTGAGCCTGCCGGTGTCGCCGCCGGGCCCGTCCACGAACCAGGTCGCGCCGATCCGGAAGCCCCAGTCGAACGACGCGGGGACCTGGCGCAGCGGCCGTGCCTCACGCTCGGTGACCGTGTCGATGGTGGCGAGCTCGGCCGCGGGGCGCGCCGCCCCGAGGCCCCGGGCGAGCCGCTGCAGCACCGGCTCCAGGTCGTCGGCGTTCGCGGCCGAGAGGGCGTCGGAGTGCGCGAGGGTCCCGTCCGGCTTGTAGGCGCCGAGCCGCGCGGAGGAGACGGAGCCGAGCCGCGAGATCCGCAGGGTGACCGCCAGCGCGGCCCCGGCCTCGGCGGCCTCGGCGGCGGCCTCCGCCGGCGAGGGTTCGGTCACGTTCCCGCCCGTCGTGCGCCCGAGCACGACGGCGAAGCGCCCCGTCTGCTCCAGCCCGGCGCGCAGGAGGTCGGTCGCCGCGACGAGCTCACCCTCGTCCACGTTGGCGCCGGTCGCGGGGAGGAGCACCAGGCGCTCGGCGGCGCGCGCGGCCGGGGCGGCGACGAGGAGGAGGGCGGCGAAGAGGGCGTGAAGGCGCATGTGGGCTCCCAGGACGGAGGTGACCGAGTCTTGCACGCGCCGGGCGCGGGACCAACAACGACGGACCGCGACGGGGCGGGATCGGGCGCGGGGCGGACGGGGGCCGGGGCGCACATCGGCCGGGGGGCGCGGCTATGATGCCCGCCATGCACGGAACGCTCGTCGAGCTCGAGATCGATGCCCCGGCGCTCGCCGGGAACCCGCTGGGCGATCCCACCCGCCGGCCGCTGCTCGTCTACCTGCCGCCGGGCCATCGCCCGGGGCTCCCCGCGGCCTACCTCCTGCACGGCTTCGGCGGGAGCGCGCGCAACTGGTGCAACGTGAGCACGTTCGCGCCGACGGTCCCCGAGCGGCTCGACGCCGCGATCGCGGCCGGCGCGCTGCCGCCCTTCGTGGCGGTCTTCCCGGACGGCGCGACGCGGCTCGGCGGCACGCAGTGGATGGACGCGCCGGCGGTCGGGCGGTACCAGACCTACGTGGCCGCGGACGTGGTGCGCGAGGTCGAGGCCCGCTTCGGGACGCGCGCCGACCCCGCGGCGCGGGCGGTGCTGGGCAAGAGCTCGGGCGGCTACGGCGCGCTGCGCATGGGCCGCGATCGGCCCGACGTCTTCGCGCACGTGGCCTGCCACTCGGGCGACGCGTACTTCGAGTACTGCTACCTCGCTGACCTGCCGAAGGCGGCGGCGGCGCTCCTCGCGGCGCCCTCGGCCGCGGAGTGGCTCGACGAGGCGCGGCGGCGGGCGCGGGAGACGCGGCTCCGCGGGGACGACCACGCCGTGCTCAACGTCCTCGCGATGGCCGCGCACTACGGGCCCGACCCGTCCCAGCCGCTCGGGGTGGCCCTGCCGTTCGAGCTCCCCTCGGGCCGCCTGCGCGCCGAGGTATGGGAGCGGTGGCTCGCGGAGGATCCGGTCCGCTTCGTGCCCGCGGCGCTCGAGGCGTTCCGCAGGCTCGCGACGGTGTTCCTCGACTGCGGGACGCGGGACGAGTACCACCTGCGGTGGGGGGCGCGGATGGTCGCCGACGCGCTCCGCCGCGGCGGCGTCGAGGTGGTGCACGAGGAGTTCGAAGACGGGCACGGGGGGATCAACTACCGCCTCGATCGTTCGCTGGCGGTGATCGTGCCGAGGATGGCCGGCTGACCGGCCGCGACCCCGCTCGTGCGTCCTTGCGGTCCTTGCGTCACCACGGGAGCGGCCCCTCGGCGTTGAAGAACCCGCCGCTCGGACCGTCGGGCCCGAGCGTCGCGAGCTGGACCGCCGCCCGGGCGCCCTGCTCGACGGTCTGCGCGCCGCGGTGCCCGTTGAGGTCGGTCGCGGTGTAGCCGGGGTCCGCCGCGTTCACCTTGATGGCCGTGTCCCGCAGCTCGTTCGCGAACTGGACGGTGACGGCGTTCAGCGCCGTCTTGGAGGTGCTGTACGCGAGGAGCTTCAGGTCACGGAACTCGAACCCGGGGTCGAGGGTGCGGGTCAGGGAGGCGAGCTCGCTCGTCGCGTTCACGACGCGGCCCGCCTTCGCGCGCCTCAGGAGGCCGAGGAACGCCTGCGTCACGGCCACCGCGCCGAAGACGTTCACCTCGTAGGTGCGCCGCAGCAGGTCGAGCGGGACCTCGCTCGGCGCGATCCCGCGCTCGAGCGCGACGCCGGCGTTGTTCACGAGGACGTCGAGGCGCCCGTGGTCGCGCTCGACGTGCGCGGCCGCGGCGCGGATGGAGTCCGCGTCGGTCACGTCGAGCGGCAGCGGCACGGCCTCGATCCCCTCGCGCACGAGCGCCTCGGCGGCGGCGCTTCCCTGCCGCGCGTCGCGCGCCCCGAGCAGCACCACCATCCCGCGCCGGCCGAGCTGCCGCGCGATCTCGAGACCGATCCCCCGGTTCGCGCCCGTCACGAGCGCGACCACCTTCGCTCCTGCAGCCATGTTCTCCTCCGTCGTGAGCGCCCGCGGGGCGTCCACGGTCAGCGTTCCAGCGCCTTCAGGCCCACGACGCCGGAGATGATGAGCCCGAGGCACACGAGGCGCGCGGCGGTGGCGGGCTCCTTCAGGACGAGGATGCCGGCGAGCGCGACGCCCACCGCCCCGATCCCCACCCAGACCGCGTAGGCGGTGCCGACGGACAGCCGGTGGAGCGCGGCCGAGAGCAGGAGGAAGCTCGCGATCGCGCTCCCGGCGGCGAGGATGCTCGGCGCGGGTCGGGTCCAGCCCCCGGCCCGCTTGAGCGCGAGCGCCCAGACGACCTCGAGGAGTCCTGCGGCGACGAGATAGGTCCAGCCCATGATGACGCTCCGGACGACGGGAGTGGTCCCGGGCACCTCCCCGGGACGAGACGCGAGCGGCTCCGCGCCGCAGTGAGTTCCGGGTGGTGTTAACGATCGTCCACGCCGGCGGCGCGTGCGGGTGCGCCGACCGCGTCTGCGCGGACGCACAGGCGCGCCGGGGACGGACGGAGGGCACATGCTGGACTGGGACGATCTGAGGTACGCGCTCGCCGTCGCCGAGCACGGCTCGCTCGCGGGCGCCGCCCGCGCACTCGGCGTGAACCACTCGACGGTCCTGCGCCGGCTGACGATGTTCGAGGAGCGCCTCGGGGTCCGGCTGTTCGAGCGGCTCCCCACGGGCTACACGCTCACCGCGGGGGGCGCGGAGCTCGTCGCGACCGCGCGCGAGATCGGGCACGCCGTGACCGAGCTGGAGCGGCGCGTGGCGGGCCAGGACCTCCGCCTCACGGGCCCCCTCCGCGTCACGACGACGGACACGCTCGCCCTGAGCGTCCTCGGCCCGATGCTCGCCGCGTTCAAGGCGCAGCACGCGGGCGTGGACCTCGAGCTCATCGTCGCGAACGCGCACCTCGACCTCGCCCGCCGCGACGCGGACGTCGCCATCCGCCCGGCCCGCGCGCCGCCGGAGACGCTCGTCGGGCGCAAGGTCAGCGACGTGGCGTTCGCCGTCTACGCCTCGGCGCGCCACTTCCCGCGGCGCGAGGAGGCGAGCCTCGACGCGCACCCGTGGGTCGCGCCGAGCGAGAGCCTCGCCGCGACCACCGTCGCCCGCTGGCTCGCGCGCGAGCTGCCCGGCGCGCGCGTGGCGCTGCGGGCGGACTCGTTCTGCGCCATCGCGCACGCGGCCCTGAACGGCCTCGGCCTCGCGGCGCTGCCCTGCTACCTCGGCGACACGACGCCGGGGCTTCACCGCGTGTCCGACCCGCTGCCGGAGCTCGCGACCGAGCTGTGGCTCCTCACCCACGGAGACCTGCGACGGACGGCGCGGGTCCGGACGTTCCTCGACTTCATGGCGGATGCGCTCGCGCGCGAGCGCGACCTCGTCGAGGGCCGGCGCGGGGCCCAGGGCGCACCGCTCCCGCCTCGATCCCCGGCGCGTACGCCCGCCCACCCCTGAGGAGGGTGAGCGGGCGCGATCGTTCGGCTACTCCACCGGCGGCTTCCCGTTCGGCCGCCGGAGGAACGCGGGGATGTCGAACTGATCGTCGTCCGGCCGGTAGACGGGCGGCTCGCGGCGCAGCGAGACCGGGGTCCGCTGCACCGCCGGGGCGGTGACGAGGGCGGGCTCGCGCCGCGTGGCGGGCTTCGCGTCCGCGGGGAGGGGCGGGGGCACGGGGCGCAGCGCCGGGACCTCGCGGAGCGCCTCGACCGGCTCGGCCCGGCGCGCCATCGCCCGGCTCCGCTCGTCGCGCGCCTGGAAGCCGGTGGCGATGACGGTGATCTTCACCTCGTTCCCGAGCCGCTCGTCGATCACCGACCCGAAGATGATGTTGGCCTCGGGATCGGCAGCGGACTGCGCCATCGACACCGCCTCGTTCACCTCGAACAGCGTGAGGCTCGGGCCGCCGGTGATGTTGACGAGGAGACCCGTCGCGCCGTCGAGGGTGACGTCCTCGAGCAGCGGCGAGTTGATGGCCGCCTGCATCGCCTCCACCGCGCGCCGGTCGCCGCTCGACCGGCCGGTCCCCATGAGCGCCATGCCCTGGCTGCTCATGATCGTCCGGACGTCGGCGAAGTCGACGTTGACGATGCCGTGCACGGTGATGAGGTCGGAGATGCCCTGCACCGCGTTGAGGAGCACCTCGTCGGCCCGCTTGAATGCGTCGGCGAGCGACATGTCCTCGCCGGCGACCGAGAGGAGCCGCTGGTTGGGGATGACGATGAGGGTGTCCACGGCCGCGCCGAGCTCGGCGAGGCCGGCCTCGGCCTGCTTGCGCCGCCGGTTGCCCTCGAAGAGGAAGGGCTTGGTGACGACGCCGACGGTGAGCGCCCCGGAGGCCTTCGCGATGTCGGCCACCACCGGGCCCGCGCCGGTTCCGGTGCCGCCGCCCATGCCTGCGGTGACGAACACCATGTCCGCGCCCTCGAGCGCGGCGGCGATGGCGTCCTTCTCCTCGAGCGCCGCCGTGCGGCCCACCTCGGGGTTCGCGCCCGCGCCCAGGCCCCGCGAGGCGTTCTTGCCGAGGGGGATCTTCACCGCCGCCTGGTTGACCCGGAGCGCCTGGAGGTCGGTGTTGGCGGCGATGAACTCCACGCCCTCGAGGCGCGCCGCCACCATCGTGTTGATGGCGTTGCCGCCGCCGCCGCCCACGCCGATGACCTTGATCTTCGCCGCGTCCTGCCTGTCCGTGTATTCGATCATCGCAGTGTCTCCGCGGTCAGAAGATCTGCCCCAGCCACTCCTTCATCCGGCCCTTCACCTTCCGGTACACGTTCTCGTCGCGGATCTTGAAGTAGGGGCTCTCGTTCTGCTGCTGCGCGCCGTAGAGCACCAGCCCCACCGCGGTCGCGTACATCGGGCTCTTCACCACGTCCACGAGCCCGCCGATGCCGCGCGGCAGGCCGCGCCGGACCGGGACCCCGAGGACCTCCTCGGCCATCTCCGGCATGCCGGCGAGCAGGGTGGAGCCGCCGGTGATGACGACGCCCGAGGCCAGCACCTCCTCCATCCCGCACTTCTGGATCTCGTGCTGCACCAGCATGAAGATCTCCTCCACCCGGGGCTCGACGATCTCGGCCAGGATGTGGCGGGAGAGGACGCGCGGGGAGCCCCCACCCACGCTCGGGACCTCGATCGTCTCGCCCTTGTCCACCATCGAGGCGACGGCGCAGCCGTACTGCTTCTTGATCCGCTCGGCCTCGTGCGTGGGCGTGCGGAGCCCGACGGCGACGTCGTTCGTGAGGTGGTTGCCGCCGAGGGCGATGACCGCGGTGTGCTGGATGGAGCCGTTGTGGAAGATGGCGATGTCGGTCGTGCCGCCGCCGATGTCGACGAGGCAGACGCCCAGCTCCTTCTCGTCCTCGGAGAGCGTCGCCATCGAGGAGGCGAGCGGCTGGAGGACGATGTCGGCCACGTTGAGGCCGGTCCGCTGCGCGCACTTCACGATGTTCTGCGCGGACGAGACCGCGCCGGTCACGATGAGCGCCTTGGCCTCGAGCCGGACGCCGCTCATGCCCACAGGCTCCTTGATGCCGTCCTGGTCGTCCACCACGTACTCCTGCGGGAGGACGTGGATCACCTCGCGATCGAGCGGGATCGCGACCGCCTTGGCCTGGTCGATGACGCGATCGACGTCCTGCGGCCGGACCTCCTTGTCCTTCACCGCGACGACGCCGTGGGAGGGGAACGCCTTGATGTGGCCGCCGGCGATGCCGGTGTAGACGGTGGTGATCTCGCACCCCGCCATGTGCTCGGCCTCCTCGATCGACCGCTTGATCGAGGCCACCGTGGCGTCGATGTTGACCACCACGCCCTTGCGCAGCCCCTTCGACGGGTGCGAGCCGATGCCGATGATGTCGATCCCGCCCTCGTCGCTCACCTCGCCGACGATCGCGCAGATCTTGGTCGTGCCGATGTCGAGCCCGACCAGGATGTCGCCGCTGTTCGCCATGACCACCACCTCCGGGCGTGTCCGCGCCGTCGCGCTTTCGCCCACCAGGAGCCCTCTCGGGCTCGTCCCACCGCGCCACGTCTCCGGGGCGCGTCCCGCTACCGCCGCCCGGCCGTCTCCGGCCGATGAGCGGTCCCGGGCCCACCGCCTGCTGCTGCCACTTCCCCCGCGAACCGGACGGCCACCCACTCCGGGTGGCGCCGGTTGTCGAGGTGGATCACCTCCGCCTTCCGGGGCTCCGCCGCGAGCGACGGGAGCAGCCGGGAGAGGCGGGAGAGCTTCGCGTCCAGTCCGCGCTGGCCGAGTCGGATCTCGGTGCCGTCGCCGGTCACCACGGTCGTGCCGAAGACCGGGTCCACGTGGATCTCCGAGATGGGCGCCCGCGCGTCGAGCCGCGCCTCGGCCCAGCGGCGCGCGAGCGCCACGGCGCCCGCCAGCACCTGCTCCACCTCGGCGCGGCGCGCGAGGTACGCCTCGCGATCGATCCCCGTCACGACCGGGAGGTCGAGGCCGAGCCCCGGCACCGCGCGGTCGAAGATCTGGCCCTGCGCGTTCACGAGGTAGAGGTCGCCGAGCGAGACGAGGGCCACGGCCCGGTGCTCGCGGACGGTGATCTCGAGGGTCCCGCTCCAGAGCTCCCGGTCCACCTCGGCGCGCGCGATCCACGGCTGGTGCTGGAGCGTCGCCTCGAGGAGGCCGGGATCGACGAGCAGCAGGGGATCGCCGCGCTGCACCGGGAGCACCGTGAGGAGCTGGTCGGCGGCGAGGCGCGCCAGCCCGTGGAACCGGATCTCGCGGACACGGAACCGCTCGCCGGCGAAGAGGGCGCGGTAGGCCCCGACGGCGACGACGCCGAGGACGAGGAGCGCGGCCACGGTGGGGCCCATGAGGTGGAGCAGCCGCACGAGCCGCTGCCGGCGCTCCCCCGGGGCCTGGTCCACCCGCCGTCGATTGACTCCTCGCGCCACGCGCCTCTCCCGCCGCCCGCCGACACGCCGCCGCCTCCGCGCGCGGCGCGGTTGCGGGCGGTATCACCCGACGGCAGCATGCCGGAGGGGCGGGGCTACGCAAGTTTTTTGCCCTTCGACTCCGGCCCTGCTTGCGCAGGGCCTACGCGCAGGGCGTACGGTCCTGGTGGTCGGAGCGACGACTCGCGGCGACAGGCCGCGGGCTCGTTCAGGGGCAGGATCAGCGGACGATCGAGATGGAGAGACCGTCCAGCTGGTTCCGGATGATCGGCAGGATGATCGAGTCGAGCCGCGGGTGCGCGGCGAGCCGGGCGTTGAAGGTCCGGACCCCCTGCACGACCGCGTCGGGGTGGCCCGCTTCGAGCACGCGGCCGTTCCGGATCACGTTGTCGGCGAGGACGAGCGTGCCGGGGTGCGCGAGCTGCAAGGAGAGGTCGAGGTACTCGGGGTAGCTCTCCTTGTCGGCGTCGATGAAGACGACGTCGAACGGGGGCTCGCCCGCGGCGATCATCGCGCGCAGCGAAGCCGCGGCGCGCCCCTCGCGGACCTCGATGACCTCCGCGAGGCCGGCGCGCGCGAGGTTCTTCCGCGCCACCGCGGCGTGGTGGGGATCGAGCTCCAGCGTCACGAGCCGGCCGCCGGGGCGGAGCGCGCGCGCGAGCCAGGCGGTGCTGTAGCCGCCGAGCGTGCCGATCTCGAGGATGCGCCCGGGCTGGACGAGGCGGGCGAGGAGGTGGAGGAGCTTCCCCTCGTTCGGCGAGACGGCGATCGCGGGGAGCCCGGCGGCGGCCGCGTCGGCGCGCCCCTCCGCGAGCGCCGGGTCGGGCGCGACGAACAGCTCCTCCACGTACCGGTCCACGCGCTCCGCGAGCGCGCCGTCGAAGGCTTGCATGGGCCCGTCATGCCCTCCGCGGGCGAGGCCGCGCCGCGGAAAGATGGGCCGCGGCGCCGCCCGCCGCCGGCCCTCAGCCGCGCTTCTTCTTGAACTGCATGTCGGCGTAGACGGCCAGGATGAGCACCAGCCCCTTGACCCCGTACTGCCAGTAGGGCTGGAGGTTCATCATCTGCATGCCGTTGCTGAGCGACTGGATGATGAGGGCGCCCACGATCGCGCCGAAGACCGTCCCCTCGCCGCCGAGGGTCGAGGTGCCGCCGAGGATGCACGCCGCGATCACGTCCAGCTCGTAGCCCTGGCCGGCGCCGGTGGTCCCCGATCCGACGTAGCCGGCGAGCGCGACGCCCGAGACCCCCATGAGCAGGCCCATGAGGACGTAGACCTTGAAGATGAGGCTCCGGACGTCGATGCCGGAGAGCCGGGCCGCCTCGCGGTTGCCGCCGTAGGCGTACGCGTAGCGGCCGAACCGGGTGTTCCGCGAGATGTAGCTCATGATCAGGGCCACGGCCCCGAGGATGAGCACCAGCACCGGGACGCCCGTGGGACGGGTCGTGGTGGGGTCGGCCGCCACCGCGGCGGCGACCTCCTCGTCGGGGACCGGCTCGATCTTGATGGCGCCGGGCGTCGAGGCGCCCACGCCGCTCTTGTCGTCCCCGCCGCCGAAGTTCTGCAGCGCCCCCTGCGTCTTGGACTCGTCGAGGCCCAGCGTGCTGAGGTCGAACACCTCCTCGGAGGACGCGGCCGCGGCCTGCTCGGCCAGGGGCTTCGCCTCGAACGTGCGGTTCACGATCATCACGTAGGCGATCACCAGCACCGAGAAGATCGCCGCGCGGGTGAGCTGGAGCGCGAGCGAGCCCATCTCCGCCCCGTACTTCCGCTTCCGCTTTCGCGTGGTGTACACGCGGGCGAAGAGCGCCGCGGTCACGAGCACCGCCAGGATCCAGCCGCCGAGCGGCGGGATCGAGCCCTGGGCGATGTACTTGTAGGTGCTGTAGGAGGTGATGAAGAGCGACTTGCCCAGGGTGACGGCCAGGATCCCGGACTTGAAGATCGAGAAGCCACCCAGGGTGGCGATGAACGGCGGCACGCCCATCCGCGAGATGACGAAGCCCTGGAACGCGCCCATCACGACGGCGAGGAGGAGGGCCAGCACCACCACCGTGATGGTGGTCGCGAGCGCGTGCCCGCCCGGGCTCAGGCCGGGGAGGGCGCCGCTGATCCAGCGGTCCGCGTTCCCGGAGTAGAGCATCCAGGCCGCCACCACGGACACGAACCCGGCGCCGTACCCGACGGACAGGTCGATGCCTCCGGTGACGATCACGAACACCATGCCCGTGGCCATGATCGCGATGATGGCCATCTGGACGAAGAGGTTGCGCACGTGATCGGCGCTGGCGTAGCCGGGGGCGGCGATGCCGAAGCCGATCCAGATGACCAGCAGCGCGATCACCAGGACGTACGACTGCAGGTTCCGGGTGAAGGAGCGGAGCAGCACGTTCGCTCCGCTCGTCGCGGCGGGGGCGGCGCTGACGGTGAGGTTCGGGTCCATGATCTTCTCGTTCCCTGTCATCCTGCGGCGACCTCGATGCCGGTCGCCCGGGCCATGATCTTCTCTTCCGTCGCGGCCTGGATCTCCAGGGTGCCGTTCGAGCGGCCTTCCCACATCACCATGACGCGGTCGCTCATGCCGAGGACCTCCTCCAGCTCCGAGGAGATCATGATGATCGCGAAGCCGCTCTCCGCGAGCTGGTTCATGAGCTTGTAGATCTCGTACTTCGCCCCGACGTCGATGCCGCGGGTCGGATCGTCGAGGATCAGGATCTTGGGCTCGGACATGAGCCACTTGGAGATGACGACCTTCTGCTGGTTCCCGCCGGAGAGGGACTCGACCGCCACGTTGACGTTGGGCGCCTTGATCGAGAGGCTCTTCCAGTACTTCAGGACCGCGGCGAGCTCGGCGTCCTGGTCGATCCGCATGAAGCCCGCGAACCGATCCAGGTTGGGCAGGCTCATGTTCTGGAGGATCGTCTGCATGAGCACGAGGCCGGACCGCTTGCGGTCCTCGGGCACCAGGCTGATGCCGTGCGCCATGGCCTCCTTCGAGCTCCGGACGCTGATGGGCTTGCCCTCGAGGGTGATCCGGCCCCTCGTCATCTGCCCGAACTCGCCGAACAGGGTCGTGACCAGCTCGGTGCGCCCGGACCCCATCAGGCCGGCGATCCCCAGGATCTCGCCCTTGCGCAGGTCGAAGCTGACGCCCTTCAGCACTTCCTTCCGCGGGTTGTTCGGATCGACGGCGTGCAGGTCCTCGACGCGGAGGAAGACCTCGGCCGGCGTCCGCTTCCGGCTGGGGAAGCGCTCCTTCATCTCCCGGCCGACCATCAGGCTGACGAGCTTCTCGACCCCTCTCCCGTCCGCGTCGAGCTCCGCGGTGGGCCGGGTGGTCACCAGCTTCCCGTCGCGCAGCACCGACACCGAGTCGGTGATCCGGAAGAACTCCTCCAGCTTGTGCGTGATGTAGATGCAGGTGACCCCGCCCGCCTTGAGGCCGCGGAGGATCTCCATGAGCTGGTCCACCTCGGCCTCGGAGAGCGCGGAGGTCGGCTCGTCGAGGATCAGGACCCGCGCGTCCTCCGCGAGGGCCTTGGCGATCTCCGTCATCTGCATCTGGCCGACGCCCAGGTGCTCGACCACGTCGAGCGGGGAGATGGGCAGCTTGTGCCTCTTCAGCACCGCCGCCGTGTCGGCGTAGAGCCTGTCCCAGTCGATCCCGCCGACCCGGTTGCGCGGCTCCTTCCCCAGGAAGACGTTCTCCCCCACGGTCAGCTTGGGGACGAGCGTCATCTCCTGGTAGACGATGGCGATGCCCTTCTCGATGGCCTGATGGATCGAGCCCTCGCCCATGGCGAGCGGCTTCCCGTCGTAGATGACGTCGCCCTCGTAGGTGCCGAACGGATAGACGCCGCAGAGGATCTTCATCAGCGTGGACTTGCCGGCGCCGTTCTCGCCGCAGAGCCCGTGGATCTCCCCGCGCTTGATCGGGATCGTCACGTCCTTCAGCGCCGTGACGCCGGGGAACTGCTTCGTCACGTGGGAGAAGTGGAGGATGAGGTCCTCGGCCACCGGGCGCTTCCTTTCTGCGCTTCCCATTCAGAGAAGCCC
>JAEYZK010000459.1 GCA_023428085.1 Pseudomonadota bacterium | reverse complement strand
ACCTTGTCCAGGAACGACCGGTAGTTCACCGACCAGAGCCCGTGGGGCATCATGTTGCTGGTCTCGAACCCGAACCAGTTCGCGCCGGTGATGTGGACGGTGTTCCCCTGGGCGTCCACGATCCGCGAGCCGGAGGTGGACCAGTAGTCGGTCTGGGCGTGGGCCGGGACGGCGAGCAGGAGCCCGGCCAGGAGCAGGCCTCTCGCTGCGTTCCTCGCTGGGCGCTTCATCTGGAGTCTCATGACCACTCCTCGTGGATGGAACATCCGCGATACACGGGACGGCGCATTGGGAGATACGACAACGCCGCGAAGCAACGGCCGCCAGCGCCGGGTCGCCCCGAGGGCGGCCGTTGCCCCGCGACACACGGGATGCGCGACCGTTTGCCTTATCTCGATCCATTCTGCAATGCGTCCGTGCGAGCCGCTCGCGGGGTCGACGTAGCCGGGCTGGATCACGGCGTTTTCCCCGAGTGACGGCCCGGCCGGTGCCGGCCCGCGGAGCGGGCGGATTGGCCCGCGCCGCCCGGGAGCTCCCTCCATCGCGGCACGGCGCGGCGAGGGGAAACGTTTTCATGTCGCGATCGTTCCCTCCGCTGGGGCGCAGCGAGAGGGATCGTTTTCCCGGGGTCCCTCGCCGCCCGGGCTCGAGGGAAGACGAACGTGGCGCGGAGCGCTACACCGCGCACTCCACCTTCACGACCGCGCCGGGCCTGGCCCAGGGCACCACGTCGCCCTCGATGGCCTTCCCGTCCACGGTGAGGCGGGCCTTGCCGCCCGTCCCGGAGTTCTTCACGTGGATCTCGTAGGTCGCGCCCCGGCACTTGCGGGTGATCGTGAACTCCGGGATCTCCGCGGGCAGGCAGGGCGCCACCTTGAGGCCGGCGTGCTCGGGGCGGACGCCGAGGAGGTACTGCGAGGCGGCCACGAAGGTCCAGGCGGCGGTCCCGGTGAGGAACGCGTTCTTCGCCTCGCCGTGCCGGACCGCGTCCTTCCCCGCCACCATCTGCGAGAAGACGTACGGCTCGGTCTTGTGGATCTCGGAGATGTCCTCGACGTACGCCGGCGCGATCTTCTTGTAGTACTCGAAGGCGCGGTCCGGCCGGCCGATCATGGTCTCGGCGATCATGATCCACGGGTTGTTGTGGCAGAAGATGCCCGCGTTCTCCTTGTAGCCCGGCGGGTACGAGGAGATCTCGCCGAGCTCGACGTGGTACTCCTTGTACGCGGGCTGCTGGAGCACGATGCCGTACTTCGTGTCGAGGTGCTCCTTCACCGCGTCGAGCGCCTTCTTCGCCTGGCCGCTCTCGAGGCCGACCCCGCCCATCACGCACCAGCCCTGGCTCTCGATGAAGATCTTGCCGTCCTCGCACTCCTTCGAGCCGATCTTCTTGCCGAAGAAGTCGTAGGCGCGGAGGAACCAGTCGCCGTCCCACCCGTGCTTCAGGATGGCGTCCTCCATCTTCTTCAGCGACGCCGCGGCCTCCTTCGCCTCGCCGGCCTGGCCCTCGTGCTCGAGGAGCGCGATCCACTCCGGGCCCATCGCCATGAACAGGCCGGCGATCATGAGCGACTCGGCGGTGCGGCCGGTCCGGTTGCCGGTGGTCTGGTACGACTCGTCCGGCGTCTCCGAGAAGCAGTTGAGGTTGAGGCAGTCGTTCCAGTCGGCGCGGCCGATGAGCGGCAGGCCGTGCGGGCCGAGGTTGTTCAAGACGTGGTGGAACGAGCGGCGCAGGTGCTCCATCAGCGTCGCCTTGTTCGACTCGTCGTTGTCGAACGGGACCATCTCCTTCAGGATCCCGTAGTCGCCCGTCTCCTTGATGTACGCGGCGACGCCGGCGATGAGCCAGAGCGGGTCGTCGTTGAAGCCCGAGCCGATGTCGTTGTTCCCGCGCTTGGTGAGCGGCTGGTACTGGTGGTACGCGCTGCCGTCGGGGAACTGGGTGGAGGCGATGTCGATGATCCGCTCGCGCGCCCGCTCCGGGATCTGGTGGACGAAGCCGAGCAGGTCCTGGTTCGAGTCGCGGAACCCCATGCCGCGCCCGATGCCCGTCTCGAAGTACGAGGCGGAGCGCGACATGTTGAAGGTGACCATGCACTGGTACGGGTTCCAGATGTTCACCATCCGGTCGAGCTTCTCGTCGTTCGACTTGACCGTGTAGGTGGAGAGCAGCCCGTCCCAGCTCGCGCGGAGCTTCTGCAGGGCGTCGGCGACCTGCGCCGGCGTGGAGAAACGCTCGATGAGCGCGCGGGCCGGCTTCTTGCCGATGACGCCGGGCTTCTCCCACTTCTGGTCCCGCGGGTTCTCGACGTAGCCGAGCACGAAGACGAAGGTCTTCTCCTCGCCGGGGGCGAGCTCCGCGTCCACGGCGTGCGAGGCGATCGGCTGCCAGCCGCTCGCCACCGAGTTGCGCGGCTCGCCGGAGGCCACGACCTGCGGCTCGTGCATGCCGTTGTAGAGGCCGAAGAAGGTCTCGCGGTCGGTGTCGAAGCCGGCCAGCTTCGCGTTCACGTGGTAGAACGCGTAGTGATCCCGGCGCTCGCGGTACTCGGTCTTGTGGAAGATGGTGCTGCCCTCGACCTCCACCTCGCCCGTGGACCAGTTCCGCTGGAAGTTGGTCATGTCGTCCAGCGCGTTCCACAGGCAGAACTCGACGAACGAGAAGAGGCGCAGCTTCTTCTTCGCCGTGCCCTCGTTCTTGAGCGTGACCTGGTGGATCTCGGCGTTCACGCCGAGCGGGACGAAGTAGAGGAGGTCGGCCCGGACGCCGCCGCGCTTGCCGGTGATCTTCGTGTAGCCGAGGCCGTGGCGGCACTCGAACTGCTCGAGGTCCCGCTTCACGGGGGCCCAGGTCGGCGTCCAGTAGTCGTCGCCGTCCTTCACGTAGAAGTAGCGGCCGCCCGCGTCGGTCGGGACGTTGTTGTACCGGTACCGGAGCACGCGCCGCAGCCGCGCGTCGCGGTAGAAGCAGTACCCGCCCGCCATGTGGCTGATGATCCCGAAGAACTGCTCGGATCCCAGGTAGTTGATCCAGGGATACGGGGTCTTGGGGGTGGTGATGACGTACTCGCGGGAGGCGTCGTCGAAGTGGCCAAAGCGCATGGTTGCGAGCACTTACCCGGTTCCGCGGAGGTCACGCAACCCCCATCGCCGAGGGCGCAAGCTCCCTGGCCGCGAACAAAGTCGCGAGCGCGAACGAGGGCCGAAGCAGCCGTCCCAGCCCTTCCCGCGCCCTCCTGCACCTTGATCGGCGGCCGAACAAAGTCCCGACGGCCGCGACAAACTCCACGAAAGGCTCGGCGCACGAGCGAGCGGGCGGCGGGTCCGCTCCGGCGGAAGGTCGGATACGCTCGCCGCGGCGGAGGTCGTGGATGAACGTGCAGCGGCTCGAGGGCTTCTACTGGGTGGCGCGCGCCGGCGGCTACGCGCGGGCCGCGCGCGCCTTCCCGTACCCGATCACCGCGCCCGGCGTCTTCCAGCAGGTGAAGAAGCTCGAGCAGGAGCTGGGCGTGCGCCTCTTCGAGCGGACCGGGCGCGAGCGGCTCGTGCGGACGCCGGCGGGGAACCAGCTGTACGAGTTCGTCGCGCCGTTCATGGAGCGGCTGCCGGCGGTGCTCGACCTCCTGTCCGGCAAGGGCCTCGGCGGCCGGATCCGGGTCCGCTCGGCCTCGCAGGTCCTGCGCACGCTGCTCCCCGCGTGGCTCGCGCGGCTGGAGCGCTCGAACCCGCGCATCCAGGTGGAGCTCGACGATCTCGGGGACAACGACGTCGGCATGCTCCAGCGCGGCGAGACCGACGTCTTCGTCGACGCGCCGGAGTCGGTGCCGCCCGGCATCGAGGCGCTCCGGATCGGGACGCTCCACGCGTACCTCGTCCTCCCCGCGCGCCACCGGCTCGCGAAGGGCCGCGCGCCGAAGCTGAAGGAGCTCGCCGCCGAGCCGCTCGTCGCCTACTCCGGCCAGGGCCGCCACCGCGCGCTCCAGCTCCGCGCGCTGGAGCTCCAGGGCATCCACCCGACCCGCATCGTCGGCGCGGGCTCGGCGGACAGCATCCTCGCGCTCGTCGCGGCCGGGCTCGGGTACTCGCTCGTGCCCGCGTTCGCGCCGGGACCCGGCCAGCCCGGCGTCGCCGCCTGGCGGTTCACCGAGCCGCGGACCGAGTTCCCGGTGTTCGCGATGTGGCGCAAGACGTCCGCCGGTCACCCGCTCGTGGCGGCGTTCCTGGCGGAGGCGCCGCGGGAGAAGCGCGCGCGGCGCGGCTGAGCGTCCGGCGCGCTGCAGCAAGTACGCGGCGAACACCAGCGTCGTCGTCGGCGCGCGCCCCGGCGGGCGCGGCGAGCGGGAGGAGGACGGCGGTGAGCACGGCGGCTACAGCACGCTCCGGATCGTCTCCCTGAGCGAGAACCGCGGCGTCCACCCCGCCTCGCGCGCGAACCGCGAGCCGTCCACGACGCACAGGTACTGGATGTGGTCGATCTCCTCCGGCGGGAAGCTCGTCAGCCGCGCCTCGAAGGCGCGGCGCAGGAGCGGGCGCACGAGGAAGTGCGGGGCGGCGATCGGGCGCCGCCCGAGCTCCTTGAGGACGGACGAGAGCGGCACCTCGCCCGGCCCGGTCACGTTGAACACCCCGCGCAACCCGGGGCGGAGCGCGAGCACCAGCGCGCGGCAGGCGTCCTCCTCGTGGATGAGCTGCAGCATGGGGTCGAACCCCATGAGCGTGATCGGGATCTCGAGGCGCAGGTAGTTCGAGGGCGCGTTGCGCACCGTGGGGCCGACGATGTTCACGTGGCGGAGGATCACGGTCTCGATCTCCGGGTGCTTCCACATGAACGACTGCGCGTACATGTCGAGCTCGATGAGGTCGCGCAGGTCGCTGTACCGGTCCGCCGCCATGAGCGGCGTCTCCTCGACGAGGAAGTTCGAGTTGTCGGGGCGCGGGCCGTACACGTTGGCCGACGAGAGCACCACGACCTTCTTCACCCCGTGGCGCACGCACAGATCGAGGATCCGGTGCGTGCCGACGAGGTTGAAGCTGTGCGCCTCGCTGAAGGGCATCCGCGGGTCGTGCATGATGCCCATGTGGATCACGGCCTCGATGCGCCTCCGGCGGAACGCCTCCTCCACCCGCGCCTTCCGCAGGTCCACCTGGTGGTGGTCGATGTCCTTGGGTTTGCCGGCGAACGGCCGGCGGTCCACGCCCACCACCTGCGTCTCGGTGTGGAGCAGCTTCGCGAGGGCGCGGCCGAGGTTCCCCGAGATGCCGGTCACGAGCACGGTCCGCGGCATGCCCGGGAAGGTCGGGACGGCAGGGGCGGGGACGATCATCAGAAGAAGACGCTCCTCCGCTCGGCGAGCCCGCGCGCCAGCAGGCCGCGGACGGCGGCCTCCACCTCGGCCACCTTGGCCTCGATCTGCTCGTCGTCCTCGTCCGGCGCACCGTGGAACGTGAGCGGCTCGCCGAAGTGGAGGTGGTACCGCGTCGGGAGCGGGAACGGGACCACGGTCGGGGTCACGGGCAGCGCCGGGAAGGAGAGGAGCCTGGCGAGCGGCTTCAGGTCGAAGAGCGCGGGCGCCTGCTCCTCGGCGCCGACGACGCCGATCGGGACCACCGGCGCGTTCATCTCGAGGGCGAGCCGCATGAACCCCGCCCCGAAGCGCTGGAGGCGGTAGCGGTCCTTGAAGAGCTTGTTGAGCCCGCGCGTGCCCTCGGGAAAGACGAGGAGCGCCTCGTCGGCGGCGAGCAGCCGGCGGCAGTTCTCGGGCGTGCCCACCACCTGCCCGCACCGCGACATGAAGGTGGAGACGTACGGCAAGGTCGGCACCCAGGTGTCCATGAGCGCGCGCACGGCGCGCGGCGGGTCGCGGTCGAAGAGGAGCGCGATCTCGATCATCGCCCCGTCGAAGGGGAGCTGCCCGGAGTGGTTCGAGACGAGGAGCACGCGGCCCTCGGAGGGCACGTTCGCGATCCCGTGGGTCTCGACGCGGAAGTAGCGCTTGTAGAGCCAGAGCAGCGGCGCGACCGCGGCGATCGTGAACTCCACGTCGAAGCCGTAGGGATCGACGCCGTACTCGTTGCGCGGCGGGGTGAGCTTCTCGAGCCGCGAGCGGGTGCCGGGGCCGCCCAGCGCGTACGTCCAGTCCCGGAAACGCTCCCGGACGGCGTCGGAGAATTCGGGCGGCATGGAGACGGTGTAGCACGCACCGCCGGCGAAGCGCGGGCCCAGCCGGGCAGGCGCCGGGCAGGCCCGCGCGGCGCGGGCGCCCGCCCGGCCCGCGGCTTGTGACGCCCTGAATCGGGGTGGTATCGTCGCTGAACACCTGCCGATTTCTCGGCGGGGCACCCCGCTCTTTCGCCCATGAACGTGGAGCCGTCGGCCGCCGAGGGACACGGTCGGGACTTCCCGGCAGGGGCGAACCTCGCCAAAGGGAACGCGCCATGAGGGTGGTCTGCCCCCAGTGCAACGCGGCGTACCAGATCGACGACGCGCGCATCCCGGACCGCGGCGCCAGCGTGAAGTGCACGCGCTGCCAGCAGCTCTTCCCCGTCCGCAAGCAGGGCGGCGAGGCGGGCGCCGTTCCGCTCCCGGCGGCGGCGGCCCCGGCGCTGGGCGGGGTGCCGCTGCCTCCTCCGCCCGGCGGCGTCCCGCCGCCCGTCCCTGCGGCC
>JAEYZK010000458.1 GCA_023428085.1 Pseudomonadota bacterium | reverse complement strand
ACCTTGTCCAGGAACGACCGGTAGTTCACCGACCAGAGCCCGTGGGGCATCATGTTGCTGGTCTCGAACCCGAACCAGTTCGCGCCGGTGATGTGGACGGTGTTCCCCTGGGCGTCCACGATCCGCGCGCCGGAGGTGGACCAGTAGTCGGTCTGGGCGTGGACCGGGACGGCGAGCAGGAGCCCTGCGGCCAGGAGCAGGCCTCTCGCTGCGTTCTTCGCTGGGCGCTTCATCTGGAGCTTCATGACCACTCCTCGTGGTGGTGAGTTCCTCGATACACGGGACGGCGCCTACACTGCTTCCTCGAACAGCGACCGCGGCGGTCGGGCTGTGACGCCCGCCGCGCAGATCGACCCTGCGCGAACGCTCCGCGGTGTGTGTCCCGCTGGTCTGCCCCATTCGCGCGACCTTGACAACCTGGCCGCGCGGCGACGGACCGAGCCATCGTAAGGCCGCGCGACTCCACGACAGTTCGATGCCCTGCCCCGGATATCCACGGACCCGCGCCGGATGCCGCGCCGCGTCAATTAACGTTGCATGACTCCGTGGAGGGACACGGCGCTCACGGAAAACGTTTCAGCTCCGGGCGTTCACCGTCGAGGTGCAGCAGGGACTGCGGCGCCCGGCCCTTGCGGCGCCGCCGGGGCCGGCGCGCGACGCCGGCGCCACGTGGCCGGGGGGACGCCCACGATCCGCTTGAACGCGCGGTTGAACGCCGCCTCCGAGGCGTAGCCCACGCGCGCCGCGATCGCGGCCAGCCCGTCGTGGGTCGTCGCGAGCAGGTGGGCCGCCACCTGCATCCTCCACCGCGTCAGGTACTGCATGGGCGGCTCGCCGAGCAGCGCGGCGAACCGCTCCGCGAACGACGAGCGCGCGAGCCCGGCCGCGCGCGCCAGGCGGTCCAGCGTCCACGGATCGCCGGGACGCTCGTGGAGCGCCGCGAGGGCGGGGCCCACGTGCGGATCGCCGAGCGCCGCGAGCCAGCCCGTGCGATCCGGGGGCAGCGCCTCCAGGTGCCGACGCACGATCTCGACGAACATGAGCTCCGACAGCCGGCTGAGCACGCCCGCCCCGGCGGGCCCCGGGCTCCGCGCCTCCTCCTCCGCCACCTCGAGGAAGCGCGACAGCCACCCGCGGCGCCGCCCCTCGCCGTCGCGCGCGCGCAGCACCCGCGGGAGCGCCGCCAGCAGCGGGTTGAACGGCCGCGCGTCGCAGCCCAGGAACCCGCACAGGATCTCGACCTCCGCCGGTCCATCGCCGTACCGCAGGCGGAAGGGGCGGGACGCACCGTCGAGCCCCGCGAACGCCGCCGCGTCGGGCGCCGCGCGCATCCCCGGCGCGCTCGCGAGCACGTGCGGGTCCCCCTGCGGGAAGCAGATGACGTCCCCCGCCTCGAGCCGCACCGGCGGCAGGCCCACGATCCCGCCGAAGCAGGCGCCCCGCGTCACCGCGTGGAACTCGATCACGTGGTCCACGCCCGGCATCACCCGGCCGGCGATCGCGCTCGACGGCGGCGCCTCCGCGACCCAGGGCGCGGCGCACTCGAGGCGGAAGAACACCGAGCCGCCCAGCCGGACGGACAGGAGCACGTCGGTGAGAGGATCGACGCCCATGGGCCCCCTCCCGCGCCGGCCGCCCCGCGGACGCGCGGGCAAGGAAGACGGACGAACGGGCAGTTCGCGGGCTACGGGAGACTCCTAGAACGCAGGCGGCGATCCCGCCAGCTCCTCTGGAGGAGTCAACACATGCTGAGCGTCCCTGCCACCGCCGTGGTCCCCTCCCCCTCCCCCTCCCCCATCGACCTCGCCGCGGTCAAGGCGAAGCAGCGCGCCACCTGGAGCTCCGGCGACTACGCCGTGATCGGGACGACGCTGCAGCTCGTCGGCGAGACGCTCTGCGAGGCCGCCGACGTCTCCGCGGACGAGCGCGTGCTCGACGTCGCGTGCGGGAACGGCAACGCCGCCCTCGCCGCCGCGCGCCGCCACGCGGTCGTGACGGGCGTGGACTACGTGCCCGCGCTGCTCGAGCACGCCCGGGCCCGCGCCGCCGCCGATGGCCTGCCGCTTCACCTCCGCGAGGCCGACGCCGAGGATCTGCCCTTCGAGGACGGGACGTTCGACGCCGTGCTCTCCACGTTCGGCGTCATGTTCACCCCGGATCAGCCGCGCGCCGCCGGCGAGCTCGCCCGCGTGTGCCGCCCCGGCGGGCGGATCGCGCTCGCGAGCTGGACGCCGGACGGCGCCATCGGGAAGGTGTTCCGGGTCCTCGGCCGCCACGTGCCGCCGCCCGCCGGGATCCGCTCGCCGGCGGAGTGGGGGACGGAGGCCCGCCTCGCCGAGCTGTTCGGCGGCGCGGTCCGGGGGATCCAGGCGCGGCGCCGGGAGTTCACGTTCCGCTACCGATCGCCGGCGCACTTCATCGAGGTGTTCCGCCGCTGGTACGGACCGATCCACCGCGCCTTCCAGGCGCTCCCGCCGGACGGGGCGGCGGCGCTGGAGCGAGAGCTCACCGCGCTGCTCGAGGAGGAGAACGTCGGCGGCGCGCGGACCCTGGCGGTGCCGAGCGCGTACCTCGAGGCGGTGCTGATCCGGGCCTGACCTGGCGGAGGAGCTCGCGGGGGGGCGGGGCATGGGCCCCTCCCCCCGCGACCCTCAGGGCGCGGAGACGGTCCACCGCTGGTTGGTGCCGCCGTGGCACGTCCAGAGGATGACCTTCGAGCCGTTCGCCGTCCCCGCCGCGTTGACGTCCATGCACAGCCCGGACTGTCCGCTGGTGATGGAGCCGTCGGCGTTCACGCTCCAGCGCTGGCTCGCCTGGCCCGTGCAGTCCCCGATCACCACCGCCGTCCCGGCCGCGCTGGCGCCGCCGGACGCCTGGAGGCACTTGGTCCCGTACACCAGCAGGGACTGCGTGGCGCCGTACGTCCACGCCTGGTTCGCCCCGCCGTTGCAGTCCCAGAGCTGGGCCTGCGTGCCGTTCGCCGTCGAGTTGCCGTTGATGTCGAGGCACCGCTGCGACTGCACCCCGATGATCCGGGCGTTGGTGAACGTCGCGGCGCTCTGCGTGAACGTGGCGGTCACGCTCCGCGCCGCCGTCATCGAGACCGCACAGGCCCCGGCGCCGACGCAGGCGCCGCTCCAGCCGGCGAAGGTCGAGCCGCTCGCCGCCGTGGCGGTGAGCGTGACGGTGACGCCGGCGGCGACGCTCGCGCTGCAGGTGGCGCCGCACGCGATCGGCCCGCCGGCCACGGTGCCGCTCCCGGTGCCCGCCTTCGTCACGGTCAAGGGGTAGGAGGTCTCGCCGCCGCTCGAGGCGACGGTGATGCCGCTGATCTTCGGGTTGTCGGGGCCGCCTCCCCGGGTGAACGCGATCACCACCTGACCCGTCGCGCTCGCGGTGGTCGTGAACGTCCGCGCGATGGCCCGGTTCGCCCCGCCCGCCGCCGCGAGGATGTCGAACGCGGTCAGGACCGTCGCGCCGTTGATCGCCACGTCGAACGTCCGCTGCCCCGCCGCCGTCCAGAAGCTCTCCGCGAAGTACAGCGTCACCGCCTGCGCGCCGCCGGGCGTGCGGTCCGGGATGGTGTACGTGAACTCGCCGTACCGCTCCGTCTGGAGGACGGCCTGGGGCGGCGCCGCGCCGGAGATCGCCGAGGTGTCGATGGCGGTCGTGGTGCCGTACGTGCTCCCGCCCGAGAAGTAGGCGTCGGCCGCGAAGCCGCCGGTGGCCGCCCCGCCCGCGTTCACCGAGACGGCGCCGCCGCTCGCCGGCGGCGTCACCACCACCTCGGCGCCGGCGTACGTGATCGTGCGATCCGCGGCGCTCACCTCGACCCCGGCGCCGCGGCCGGGCCCCACGAAGACGACGTTGAACGTCCGGCTGGCCGGCATCCCCGCGTAGCTCCCGGACCTGGCGCCGACGGTCAGCTGTTGCGCGGCCTCGTTCCAGGCGATGGGGATCGTGGCGTACTGGCCCCCCTCGTAGCCGTAGGTGTCGCCCTGGTCCTCGTACAGCGTGAACGCACCGTCACGCCCGCGGTAGACCCGGATCTCCAGGGGATCGACGCTCTGGGTCGCGTACTGGATCATCGGGCCCATGGGGACGATCGAGCCCGCCTTCACGAAGAGCGGGATCCGGCTCAGGGGCGCGCTCGCCGACACGGTCCCGCCGCCGCTCACGGTCGTCCCCGTCCAGAAGTCGTACCAGGTGCCCGCGGGCAGGTAGACGTCCCTGCTCGTGACGCCGGCGGCGACCACGGGGTTCACGAGGAGCGCGGGGCCGAACAGGAACTGGTCCTTGAGGTTGAACACGGCCGCGTCCTGCGGGTAGTCGAACACGAGCGGGCGCATCATCGTGTAGCCCTCGCTCGTGACCCTCCACGCGAGCGAGTAGATGTACGGCATGAGGCGGTACCGCAGGTTGTCGATGGTCAGGAGGTTCGCCTTGGTGGTGGCGCTCCACTGGTTGCCGTAGAGCTCCCGCCCGCCGCCCCCGTGGACGCGGAAGATCGGGCTGAAGGCGCCGTACTGGAACCAGCGCGTGAACAGCTCGTTGTTCGCGGCCGTGCTCCAGTCGAGGTTGTGCCCCCAGTAGCCGCCGATGTCCGTCGTCCAGTACGGGAACCCGGCCGCCGCGAGGTTGAGCCCGGCGGGGATCTGCCGGGCGAACGTCGGGAAGTTGCAGTCGATGTCGCCGGACCAGACCGTCGTCGCGTAGCGCTGCTGGCCCGCGAACGCGCTCCGGGTGAGCACGTAGACGCGCTTCCCGGCGGGCCCGATCGAGCGCCACCCTTCGTAGAGGGCCTTGCTGTGCTGGAGCGGGTAGGCGTTGAGGTAGAGCGCGCCCTTGCCGAGCGCGGTGTTGACCGTCCGCATGTTCAGCGCGTCGGGGTACGCCTGCGGCTCGGTGTTGTCCGCCCAGATCGCGTCCCAGCCGAAGGCCCCGAGCAGGCGGTCGTGGATCTGCCTGTAGACGAGGCTCCGGGCGCTGGCGTTGAAGGTGTCGTAGAAGTGATGGCTGCCGCCGCTCGGGTAGAGCGCGCCGATGGCGTTCAGCGCGTTGTAGTTGTCCTGGTCCCCCGCCTTGCGCGGGCTCGCGACGTACTGGTACTCCGGCCAGATCGAGATCATCGCGTGGACGTTGGCCGCGTGCAGGTTGTCGATCAGCGCCTTCGGGCTCGGGTAGCGCGCCTCGTCCATGAAGTGGGAGCCCCAGGAGTACGGGGTCCAGTAGTCCCAGTCCTGGACGATGACGTCGAGCGGGATCCGGGCGTTCCGGTAGCCGTCCTTCACCGCCAGGAGCTCCGCCTGGCTCCCGTACTTGTCCTTCGAGTGGAACAGGCCGTAGGCCCACTTCGGGAAGAGCGGCGCCGCGCCCGTGGCGACGCGGTAGTTGGCGACGACCTGGTCGAGCGTGGGGCCGTAGAAGAAGTAGTAGTCCACCATCTCGCCGGCCTCGGACACGTACCGGTACCGGGTGTTGCTCGAGTCGTTCCCGTAGAAATTGGAGGTGGAGTAGTTGTCCCAGAAGATCCCGTAGCCCCGGTTCGAGACCAGCAACGGCACGTTGATCTCGGTGTTGACGTTCAGGAGGCGCCGGGTCGTCCCCTTCCGGTTCAGCACGTTGTCCTGGTGCTGCCCGAGGCCGAAGAGCGCCTCGTTCGCCGGGGAGGCGAAGATGGTCTCGATCCGGTTCGTGCCGACGCCCTCGACCGTCACCGGCGTCACGATCTTGCTCCGCGTGGCGTCCTCGGCCAGCACGACGGCGTCGTCGACGTCGGTATAGGTGATGGAGCCGGTGCTCGTGTTGATCTTGGCCTTCATCCGGTTGGTCGTGATGGTCACCGTCGGCGCGGCGTAGGTGACGCAGAAGCTCGGCGCCGGCCAGGCCTTGTTCACGGACAGCGACGTCTTGGCCGGGAACGACGCGCCGGGGGTGTAGGTCACGCGGACGATGTCGTCCTGGCAGACCTGCACGCGCTGGCGGCCCGAGCCCAGGGTGAACGTGACGCCCGTGGCGTCGACGGTGAACGGGCCGCTCCCGGCCGGCGGCGGCGCGCACGTGACCGCGGCCGGACCACCCGCGGCCGGCGCGTCGGCGAGGTCGCCCTCCCCGCCCACGCCGCACGAGAGGAGGCTCGCGCCGGCGAGCGCCATCAGGGACCACACCCATCCGCCAGGACCGCTCCTCGGATTCGCCTTCGCGCGCATGACCGCTCCCATGGACCGTCGGGTTGGAAGCCAATCGAACCGGTTCGAAGTCGCGCGCAAACCTCCCATGACCGTTCCGGAGGGTCAAACGAGGGGCGCGGCGCGGAGAGCCCCGCGCGCGGCCGCGGGCCACGAAGCTCCCCTGAATCTCGGCCGCTGGCGCGCGGGATCCCCGAAGGGGCGGCGACGACGGCTCCGCGGACCGGCGTGGCCGCGGGCGGGCCGGGGCCGCCCGCCCGCGCGCGCGGGCGAGCGGCACCTCGGCCATGCCTCACTGCTGGTACACGCGGACGTAGTCGACGTACATGTACATCGGGAAGTCGCCTTGCACGGGGTTCTGGGCCGGGAACGCGCCGCCGAGCGCGAGGTTGAGCAGGATGAAGAAGCTCTGCCGGTACTCCTCCATCGTGCTCGCCGAGATGGACTGCGTCTTCACCCGGACGTTGTCCACGTACCAGTACATGACCGTGTCGTTCCACTCGAGCGCGTAGGTGTGGAACTGCGTGACGTTGCCGACGCTCGCGGTGCTCGGAGCGTTCGCGACGTTGGTGCCGCTCCAGGGCAGGACGCCCGTGCGCGTGTCCCAGAACAGGTTGTTCACGATGGTCGTGTCGGTGTTCTTGTGCTCCATGATGTCGATCTCGCCACAGCTCGCCCAGTTGGTCGCCATCCGGTCGTAGGCGCCCGCGGCCGGGGCGTACGTCGTCGTGTACGACCCGTCGTACGAGCTCCCCATCATCCAGAACGCCGGCCAGGTCCCCGCCGCGCTCGGCATCGCGATGCGCGCCTCGACGCGCGCCTTGTTCCAGGAGCGCTTGCCCTGGGTCGTGATGCGGCACGAGGTCTGGTACCAGCTCCGGCCGCCCACCGAGAGCGGGCTCGAGAGCCACTGCGCGCGGAGCACCAGGTTGCCGCCGGCCTGGTAGCACTCGGAGGGCCGGTACCACTCCCACTCGCCGTTGCCCCAGCCGCTGAACGCGCCGGCGTTCCACCCGTTGCCGACGTGATAGTTCCAGCTGGTCGCGCTGGGCTGGCCGCTGCCGTCGAACTCGTCCGACCACACCAGCCGGTGGTACATGCAGGCGGTGCACGCGTCGCCCGTGCCGCCGCCGCTCGTGTTGAACGTCGCGGTCACGGCGCGCGCGGCGGTCATCGTGGTGACGCACGCCCCGGTCCCCACGCACGCGCCGCTCCAGCCGGCGAAGGTCGAGCCGCTGGCCGGCGCTGCGCTGAGCGTCACGGTCGTGCCGCTCGCGTAGCTCGCGCTGCACGTCGCGCCGCAGCGGATGCCCGCGGGGCTGGACGTGACCGTGCCGCTGCCCGTGCCGGCGCGGGTGACGGTGAGCGTGTAGCGGGTGCCCGTGCCGCCGCAGCTCACCGTCATCGTGGCCCAGGGCGAGTCGATGGCCCAGCCCTGCCCGGCGTTCACGTACGTGAAGAAGGAGCGGATGGAGGCGCCGCTCGTGAGCCCGCTCACCGTGTACGTGGCGTTCGTGCCGCTCTGGACCATCCGCACGTTGAGCTGCCCGCCGCCGTTCACGCTGTAGTGCAGGTCGGCCCAGGCGACGCCGTTGGCGTGGAACTGGACCTGGCTGCAGGAGAGCGTGTTGTACCCGAGCGTGGCCGCGCGCGCGGCAATAGGCGCCGTCGCGAGCCACAGGGTGGCGGCGACGAGCGCGGCGCTCCGCGTTCTCTGGGACATGATGTGCCGTCCTTTCGTCCTTCACTGCGAGGTGGGGACGGCCGCAGCGGAATCCGTCACGGGTTCAGGAGGGCCGTCCGTGGTGAGGGCACGCTGGCAGAGCTCCGCGGCGACCTGCAACGCCTGCGAAGCCGGACGAACCTCGAACGATGCACCCGTGCGGAGCTTTGCGCGAAGAGCGCGTGCCGCTGCGGTTGCGTGCGCGCCCGCAGCGCCCGGTGCCACCGGGACAATCCTCGTACGCAGAGCGAAGGAACGCGCCGCGGCGCGTCGCCGGAGCAGAGGGCTCCGGCCCTGCGCCGGTCAGGCCTTCGGCGTCCCCGGGGAGCCCCGCCGGGCAGCCGTCCACGCCGGGTTCCGGGCGTGCATGTCCGCCAGCACCTCGACCATCCGCGGCAGGACCTCCGCCGGCCGGGTGCTCCCGGCGACGGCCTCGTAGACCCCCGCGGCCACCGCGTGGGCCGCGTACGCGCCCTTCACGTACTTCCCCTCCGTCCCGGCGGACTCCGTGCCGGCGATCCGCGTGCGGAGCGCGGCGACGATCCGCTCGTCCTCGTTCCGCCAGTCCTGGATCTCGCCCAGCGCGTGCCCGTCCAGCGCGGCGAGCTTCGTCCGCACGATGGCCTTCGCCACCAGGGCCGCCGCCTCCTTCGCCACCCCGGGCGAGACGTTCACGCCGCCGAGGCGGATCCGCCCGAGGTCGCGATCGGCCTCGGCGACGAGCCGGTCCGCCCACGCGGCGGCGCCGTCGAACGAGAGCAGCCGGACCGTCTCGGCGGCGAGGTACGCCCGCACGAGGTCGGCGGGGTGCGTGTCGTCCTCGGGGCCGGAGGTGCGGAGCGACGGGGACGCGCCCCAGGCGCCGTTGAGGGCCCGGAAGTACCCGATGAGCCCGACCGCCGCGGCCGGACCCATGTTGAGGACGCCGAGGACGTCCGCCGCCGTCTCGTCGATCCGGTCCGCGAAGTAGTCGGCGACGGCGCCGTACTCCTCCTCGCGCAGGCGCCCGCGCACCACGCCCGCGAGCTCGTCGCGGAGCCCGGCGTCGGCCTCGAGGAGGTCGTGCCCGGCGGTCTCGTGCGCCAGCGCCGGCCAGGCGAGGAGCCCGGCGGAGGCGTTCGACGCCGGGAGGCTCACCACCGCCGCGTCCACGTCGAGGAGGGCGGTCGCGGTCGCGGGCCAGGTGTACGGCCCGGTGTCGGCGCTGCCCCACCGCACCAGCGGCGCGGCGACGCCGTGATCCGGCGGCTTCACGCCCCGGCGATCCTCCGCGGAGAGGAAGCCGTCGTACAGGTCGCTCACCACCTCCTGGAACGCAGCCGTCGCGCGCGCCTCGTACCCCTCTCCCCGCTGCAGCACCGCCTGCGCCACGTCGAGCAGGAGCGCCGCCTCGCCCACGCGGTCGGGATCCTCGGCGAGGACGCGGGCGTACCCGCTCGCGCCGAGGCGGTCGAGCCGCGCGAGCAGAGGGTCGGCGACCGCCTGCTGATAGGCGGGCGGCAACGCCGCGCGCGCCTTCTCGAGCCGGGCGCGCAGGGACGCGAACGTCGCCGGGTCCGGGGGGCCGTCCCCGCCCCCGAGCGCCGCGGCCTGCGCGTCGGCGATGAGCGTGGGGAGGCCCGCGAGCGCGCGCGGGTCTGCGGGCTTCTTCGGCGCGACCGCTCCGGGCCGGGCGATCGGGGCGGTGAGCTCGAGGCGGTCCAGCGTGGCCGCGGCGGCGCGCGACTTCGGCGCCGGCGGCGGCGCGACGAGCGGGTCGAGGGTCGGGAGGATCGCGGAACCGGCGGGTCGGACTTGCATGAGGGCTCCTGGTCGTCGATGGCCATGGGCGCGGTTGCAACGGTCGTGCCTCGAGGGCGACCCTCGGTCGCACGGAGATTGGCGTCCTCGTCGCGGCCGCACGGTGCGCGCCGCGGACCTCGGCACGCGGTTCGGCCTCGCCGCGCTCGAGGCTACCGCCGCAGGTCCCGCTCGGGCGGTCTGTGGTTGCCGGGTTCGCGAGGTGAGCCAAGCTCCGTCCACCTTCGACGGTCCCGTACGACCCGAGGGATCGGAGCGGGCGCCATGTCGCAGACCGACACGTCATCGTAAGGGGCTGCGCCACCCGCGGGTCGTGCTGGTCGGCCACTCGCTCGGCGGGACGTTGATGATGAGGCTGAGCGAGGTGCTGGGCGACCGCGTCGTGGGGCTGGTCGCGATGGCGGCCATGATCCCGCTGCCGAACGAGAGCTTCTTCTCGTGCCTGCCGTTCCCGCAGCGCACGATCATGCCCCTCGTCGTCAGGCTCGCCGGGACGAAGGTGCCGGAGTCGGCGATCCGCAGGGGCCTGTGCGCGGATCTGAGCGGCGAGCAGGCGGACGCCGTCGTGAAGGCCTTCACCGCCGAGTCACGCCGTCTGTACTGCGAGCCCATCCGATACACTCCGCGTGAACTGCCTGCCCTGTACGCGGTGTTCAGCGGCGACAAGGACTTCCCGCCGGCCCGGCAGCGCATCATGGCGCAGCGGCTTCATGCCGACGTCGAGGAGGTACCGGGCGGTCACCTCGCCATGGTCAGCCAGCCGGAGACCCTGGGCCGCTTGCTCGCCGCGTTCGCCGCCCGCCCGTGATCGGGCAGCGCCCGGACAGTGCACGCGGACTGCGAGGGACTCCGGCGATCGACGCTTGACGCCGCGCCGGCGGGATGTGAGGGTCGGATCAGGAGGAGGGACCTCATGAACCGGACCACGTGCGCCGCCACCCTGGCGGCGGTGTTGCTGAGCGGATGCGCCACCCTGGGTGAACCGCCGGGGACGCGCGTCAGCGAGTACCGCATCGACGAGGTCGTCCCGTTGCCGGCGGACGGCATCGCCCCGGTGAGCTTCCGGGCCGGCCCGGTGGAGGTCGTGGAGGTCCGCGTCCGCAACCGGCCCTCGGCGGAGGACATCGCCGAGGACACGCGCAAGACGGACACGAGCCATCCGAAGCCCGTGATCACCGCCTTCAACCACGGGACGGCGCTCGCGCTCGTCTCCCTCGAGTCGATCCTGGAGGACGCCGCGGGCACGCCGCTCATGGTCTGCAACGGCCGGAAGCCGCAGGAGCTCGTTCCCGGCGTGAAGGACGACTGGAACACGTGCCTCATGGAGGGGATGCCCACGCACGCGTGGCCCCGCGTCACCCACTTCCACGCGAAGGTGACGATCCGGGTGCGGGAGTCGGCGCCCGCACCGGCGGCGCAGCCCGCTACGCCCTGAGCCGAGGGCTGCGGGCCGGCGCGCCGCGTCGGCGCGCGGCTTGTCCGGCCCGGAGGCGCGTGCGATCCTTGGCGGGTCTGAAGCCGTCCAGCCCCCAGGGCTCCCCCACGGAGCGCACGCGCCGCGCCGCGGCCTTCCTCGGGCACGCCCCGGGGCTGTGGCTCGTCTGCCGCGAGCCCCTGCCGCGCGCCCTGTGGGTGCCGAACGCGGTCGCGGTGCTGGGCACGCTCGCCGCCGCGGCGACGGCGTGGTGGACCGTTCGCCCGCCGCTCCGGCTCGCCGCCGCGCTCGCGGCCTGGGCCGCCGGTCACGTCCTCTGGGGCGCCTTCCTGGCCGTGCGCCTCCCCCGGCGGGGCGCGGGCGCCGCGGGGACCGCCGGCCCCCGTCAGCGGGCCGCGGAGTAGAGCCCGCGGTAGGCCCAGGTGTACTGCGCGCCGCGCGCGGTCACCGCGCTGTCGAACTCCAGGCCCGCGTCCGCCCAGCTCTCCTCGTTCAGCTCGCTGAACTCGACCTCGGCCTGGAGCGGAGCGTAGGTCGTGTCCTCCTTGTACAGATCGACCTTGGTCAGCTTCCCCGGCACGAGCGAGGGGCCGTAGCTCGAGACCCCACCCTTGATGAACTGGGCGAACTCGGGGACGGAGCCGAAGACCCTGGAGCCCAGCTCCTGCGCGGGCCGGACCGAGGCGGAGAACAGGGCGGAGCCGTCGGTGTAGCTCATCTGGACGTGGGTGCCCCGGTCGTTGTCGTGGCCGATGGCCGCCTTGATCACCGGGATCGTGTCCTGGAGGACGAGCGGGCCCAGGCGCGCGATGAGGGGGAGGTCGGCCCAGCGATCGGTCACGTAGACCGAGGGGACCGGGGTGGGCTCGGAGGTGTCGATCAAGCCGATGCGGTAGGCGCACGAGATCGTCGCGAACCGGAGCACCGGCGGGATGGGGAAGATCGTGAGCCGATCGAGCCAGAGGATGCAGAAGGAGACGGCGCTGTAGCCGTTCACCACCTGCGGCTCGAGCCAGGGCGCCGGCAACCGCTTCTTCAGCTCCTCGGGCCGGATCCGGAAGTTGAAGATGTAGCGCTCGAGCATGCGCGCCCGGATGGTGCGCAGGAACGGGAAGCTCGGGTGCTTCACCTTGGGGATCGGCTGCGGCGCCTCCTGCGCGCGGACCGCCGCGGCACCCTGGACGACTCCGTGCATGGCTGCTCCTCGCTCGGCCCGCCGTCACCGGGCCGCCCCGGCGCCGCCGTGCGTCACGAAGGTTGGTGCGGCGCCTCGACCGCGTAGAGCGCGCGCGTCCCCGCTTCGTGACGGCCAGGGCCGGCCGCGCCCCGTCCAGGCAGGGCAGGTGCGGCCGAGCCGGGACGACCGATCGCCTGCCCCTCGGGGCCGCGCTCAGGGCTCGCCGCCGAGGACCGCCGCGCAGGTCCCCCCGGCGCACTGCCAGGTGGCGTTCACCACCAGGAACGGCACCGCCGGATCGGGGAACGGGATCTCGTGACGAGCGGCCCGGAGCGCCTCGCGGACCGCGGGCACCGGGACTCCGCTCCGCGTCCGGGCCTGCGCGACGGCGCCGTCCGCCGCGAGGACCAGCTCGAGCTCCGCGCCGGCGTCGACCGGAGCCGCGGCGGCGCCCGCGAGCGTGCGCCTGGCCTGGAGCTCGGCCCGTGCCCGGGACGTCGCCCCGACCACGCCGCCTGCGCCCGCGAGCTGCTCGAGCCGGGCGCGCGCGCCGCTCTTCGGGTCCAGGGCGACCGCGCGCGCGTAGGCGGCGATCGCCTCCGGGCGCCGCTCCGCACGCTCGAGGAGCTCGCCGAGGTGCGCGGAGACCACGGCGCTCGGGTGGAGTCGCTCGGCGGAGGCGATCCACCGCTCGGCCTCGGCCAGCTTGCCTTGCCGGAAGCGAACCCAGCCCAGCGTGTCCCAGGCGTTGCCGAGGCGCCGGGTGGTCTCGCCCTCGCCCTCGGACGTCCCCCACTCCCGCAGCTCCGCGAGGTGCCGGGCGTGTCCGGCCACGGCGGCCTCCGCCCAGGCCGCCGCGCGATCGAGCTCGGCGTTCGCCTCGGCGAGGGCCCACGCGGCCTCGTTGAGCCAGTAGGGGCTGCGCCGGAGCGAGAGCCCGCGCTCGAAGGCCTCGACCGCCCGTCGCGCCTGCCCCAGCGCGAGGTGGGCGCGGCCGAGCGCGAACGGCGCCGCGGGCTCCTTGGGCTCGAGCACCGCGGCCCGCGCCAGCGGGGAGATCGCCTCGGCGGCCCGGCCCTCCTGGAGGAGCAGGAGCCCCAGCTCTCGATGGGCGAACGCCCGGTCCGGCGCGACCTCCGCCTGGCGGCGGAACGCGTCGATCGCCTCCGCCGGCCGCCCGCGCCCCCGCAGCACGAGGCCGAGGTTCCCCCACGCGTGCGGGTGCTTCGGGTCGGACCGGACGGCGCGTCGGTAGGCCTCCTCCGCCTCTGCGAGCCGACCCGTCCGATCCAGCACCCGCCCGCGCTGGTTCCACGCCGTGGGGTCGTCCGGGAAGCGGGCCAGGACGGCGTCCGCGAGCCGCAGCGCGGCCGGCAGCCGCCCCTGCGTGATCGCCCACCCGGCGTCGAGGCCCAGCCGCCCGGCGCGCTCCCCCGGCGCTCCGCACAGCTCCCCGGCCGCCTGCAGCATGGCCTCCAGCCGCTCGAGGTCGGTCGCCAGGGTGCGCGCGAACCGCACCTCGGCCCGCGCCTCCTCGCAGCGCCCTTGCCTCGACAGCGCCGCCGCGGCGACGGCGTGGAAGAGGGTGCTCCACGGCGCGAGATCGCGGGCCCGGACCGCGAGGCGCGAGGCCTCCTCCGGGTTCTCCAGCACGATCTCCGAGGAGAGGCGGGCCAGCGGGAGCGGGTCGTCCGGCGCGAGCTCCAGGGCGCGCCGCAGCGCCGCCTCCCGCTCGGCGCTGCGTTCGGCGGGCAGATACCAGGCGAGGTAGACCCAGGAGCGCGGATCCTCCGGGTGGGCAGCCACCGCCGAGCGCGCGAGGGCGAGCGCGACGCCGTCGCCCTCCGCTGCGTCGGCGATGACCTGGAGCGCCCGCGGGTGGCGGGGATCGACGGCCAGCGCGGCCTCGGTGCGCTCCTTCACGAGCGCCGGCGTCCAGCGCACCGGGAGCGTCAGCCGGACGGTGTGCTCCTCGGAAGCCGAGAGGAGCCGCTCGGAGGGCGTCACCGCCACGGCGGCCGAGACCTCCCGTGTCCCCGCCTTGTCCTGGGCCCGGGCGCGGAGGATGCGATCGAGCTCGGCGGGGGCGCCGTCCGTCAGGCTCCAGCGCGGGAACGCGGCGTTCCACGCCGCCTCGCCGTCCTCCCCTGCCGCGAGCCGGCGCTGGAGCTCGGCGAAGCCGGCCGGCTGCTCGGCGTCCAGGTAGCGCACGAGGACGAACGCCGACTGGTAGTAGCGCCACTCCCGGCGGTGCGCCGCCTGTCGCCAGGAGAAGAGCTCGCGGACGGGCAGCGGGTCGATCTCCTCGTAGTGGTTGGCGCGGAGCCCGACCCAGCGCTTGCCGCCGCGCTCCCGGGCGACGGACTCGAGGTACCCCGCGAACCCCTCGCTGAACCAGCGGGGCTGGGAGGGGACGACCTGCCAGAGCAACGCGTGGGCGAGCTCGTGCGCCACCGTGGAGGTCTGGTCCTCCGCGACACCGCTCGGGCTCACGAAGAGGACCACGTACCGCTGGCCGCCCTCGCGCAGGTGGGCGTGCCCGATGTAGTCGCTGCGCTGGCCGGTGGCCTCCCAGTACTCCTCGCGCGACGAGAGCGCGTACACGTCCAGCCGGCCCTCGACGGCCGCGAGCGCGGGCAGGGCCTGGACGAGGAGCGCCCGCTGGACCTCGAGCTGCTCCACGAGCCGCCGAGCGCTGTCGGAGGAGATGTCGGTCCGGAGGACGAAGTGCTCGGTCGCGAGCTCGCGCCAGGGGGCGCCCTTCCGCTCCCCGCGCGCCACCTCCGCGCCGGCGCAGCCCAGGGCCGCCGCGACCGCGACTGCGCACAGCACTCCTCCGCCCGGGATCGACCGCATCGCGCATCCTCCGACCGCGACTGTAGCGTGGGGCGGATCGGGGCGTCGAGGGGAGGACGCGCCGGCGCGCGGCTCGGTGCGGCGCTTCAGATCCGGACGGATCCGCCGAGCAGAGCGATCAGCTGATCTCTGGAGCTCGAGCAGGTTGTCGGCGCTGACGAGCGGCTCGCACGAGGAAGCGTCGCTCGCGAAGAAGCCCCGGGGTGGGTCCGAGCGGCACGCCGTCCGCCGGAACTTCGAGCAAGCCCCTACACGTCCCAGTACGCGACCTCTTGTTGCGGGTAGTCATCGGGCTCTTCGGAGAAGTACGGGGTTCCGGTTCGCCTCACGAAGAACCGCACCGTGACGTGGCCGCCCTCCGGCTGACGACTCAGCACAATTCGAAAGGGGACATCGAGCATGGCGAGTCGTGCGGAGAGCGCCTCCGCGTATGCAACGCCTTGCGCGAGCAGACAACCGCCGGCGCAATCATCGGCGCCGTAGTCGGAGACGGCGCAGGCCGCGGCGACGACCCCCGTCCACGCCGCGGCCGACCGCCCGGTCCAGGAGGAGGCGGCCTCGCTCATCGGTCACCCCGTCAACGCCACGACGGTCGCGCAGCGCGAGGTGCGCGACCAGCGGCCGGGTGGGTGTGCCGCGAGTCGCAGGCGCCGGACGGCACCCCGGCCGGACCGACGGGCCGGTCGGAGGCTGGCAAACGTCAGCCTACTCCTCGGTGAGCGACACCTCGTCGACGTAGAGCGTCCCCGACTTCACCTCCCCCACCATGAACGCGACCTTCATCGCGTCCGTCGTCGCCGCCGTCCACACGAGGTCCTCGCCATGGAGCGTCAGCCCCTCCGGCCCGACGACGACCTCCTTGTGCACACCGTCGTACGGCTGGTGGGTCTGCTGGATCCACACGTCCACGTTCATCCCGGGCTCGCTCCCGCGCAGCTTGGCGGTCAGACGGTACTTCTTGCCCGCGTGAATGGTGAGCGGCTGCACGAGCTGCACGAACCAGTTCGTCCCGCCGCCGCGGCGGATGGCGAGCGCGCCGCTCTTCGAGCCCGCGATGGGGCGGTCCCTCTCGAGCTCCAGCGTGCCCGCGCCGCCCTGGTACAGCTCGACGTGCCAGCCCCCGCGCGCCTCGAACCCTCCGTTCACGAGCCGCTCGACGGGCGCCGGCCCGGCCGCGGGCGCAGCCGGGGCGGCGGCCGGGGTCTCCGGCGCGGGCTCGGCAGGCGTCGCTGCGCGAGGATCACGCCGCGGGAGGCGCAGCGCCGCGCGGACGACCTGCTCCGCTCCGCCGGACATGTACGGCGGGGCCGAGACGATCGCGCGGAAGCGCCCCGCCACCACCGGGTCGCGCTCCAGGCGCGCGTCGCCCCAGTCGCCCCACTGCGGATACCTCGACCAGTCCCAGTTGATGTAGCTGAGCGCCTTGATCCCGGGCCGGCGGGCGATGAGCTCGAAGAGCTCTCCGAACCAGCGGTCCCAGCTCTTCTGGCCGGCGCCGACGCCGGTGTACCGCGGCGTCGCCTCGCCGATCAGCACGGGCTTGCGGTGCTGCTCGGCCGCGTCCAGGAACCGCGCGATCGGCTTGCTGAACAGGAAGGCGCTGGCGTCCGAGCCCTTCGGGCCCGAGAAGAGGTTGAGCCCCCACCAGTCGACGAACTCGTCTCCCGGGTAGTAGTCCATGAAGCCCGGCAGGTAGTCGAGCTCGCCCGCCGCGTCCCAGACGGTCGCGACCTCGAGCTTGCGCGCGCGGAGCTTGGCGGTGATCCGCCGGAACGCCTCGACGTAGGTCCTCGGCTTGTAGCCGTTCCAGGCCGTCCCGTTGAACTCGTAGCCGATGCGCAGCAGGACCGGGTGCCCGAGCAGCTCCAGCTCGTCGCAGAGGGCGTCGACGGCGACGTCGAGCTCTCCCGCGGCGACCTTCCCCTCGTAATGGGACGACGGCGTCCCGTCCTGCGTCATCGCGAGGCCGATCTGCACGACGAGGTGCACGCCGTCGCGCTCGTAGCCGGCCAGCTCGCTCGCCAGCCCGGCGAGGCTGCCTTCCCGCACCGACTTGAGCTGGAGGTAGTGCATGAGGAACGCGGGGCGAGCCCCATCGCCCATCACCTGCCAGTACTGCGCGAACCCGGCCGGATCCTGACCGCCGCCGTGGAGGACGCGATCCTTCGGCTCGAGGAAGGCGCCGTAGTCCGCGCGCGGCACGACCGGCTGGGCCGAGGCCAGCCTGGAGACGAAGAGCGCGGCGAGGAGGACGGCGGACCGGGCAGCGCGCAGGGCGGGCGAGCGGGTGACCATGGCCGCATCCTGCCCGCCCCCGGGTGCGCTGGCGACTGTTTCCGGAATGCGCCGCCCGGGCGTCAGGGACGTGACGCGCTGCTGGCCTGCCGTGTGCAGTGGCCCTCCGCGCAAAGGGCGACCAGCGCCGGTCCCGCCCGAAACCTCCTTGCGGGAGCGCCACCGTGTTCGAGAGGACCAGGAAGAAGCGGTCCGCGCGGCCGCCCAGGAGTGGATCGGCGCGTCGAAGTGCCTCGTCGTCATGTGCCAGCACTTCATCGACACGTACGAGGCCGAGACCAGGCGGCCCAACACGCCCGCGAGCCGCGCGATGGAGCGGGACCGCGGCCTCTGCACGTGCCCGGGGTGCAGCAAGGCGGCGGACCACGTGCACCACATCAAGTACCGCTCGCGCGGCGGCGGCGACGAGGAGGAGAACCTCACGTCCCTCTGCCAGTCGCACCACCTGCACGGCGTCCACGAAGGCCACGTCCGCGTCCAGGGGTCGGCGCCGGACGGGCTCCAGTGGGAGCTGGGCGAGCGACCGGTGGCCGACGTCAGACCGCCTTGCTAAGAATCGGTCTCACATGTCCGGCGACTTCGCGCACCTCCATCTCCACACGCTCTACTCGCTCCTCGACGGCGCGATCCGCATCAAGGATCTCGTCAAGACGGTCCAGGCCAAGGGCCAGAACACCGTCGCGGTGACGGACCACGGCAACCTCTTCGGCGCCATCGACTTCTACAAGAAGGCGAAGGAGGCCGGGGTGAAGCCCATCCTCGGCATGGAGGCGTACGTCGCCGGCGAGAAGGGGCGCCACGACCGGACGGAGCGGATCGGCCGCCACCTCATCCTCCTCGCGAAGGACGCCGAGGGCTGGGCCAACCTGCGCCTGCTCTCCTCCAAGGCCTTCACCGAGGGCTTCTACTACGACCCGCGCATCGACAAGCAGCTCCTGCGCGAGCACTCGAAGGGGCTCGTCGGGATGACGGCCTGCCTCGGCGGCGAGGTCCCCCGCCTCTGCCGGCAGGGCGACATGGACGGCGCCCGCGCGGTCGCCCGCGAGTACAAGGAGATCTTCGAGCCGGGCTCCTTCTTCCTCGAGGTGCAGTCGAACGGGCTCGCCGAGCAGGTGGACGTGAACGCGAAGCTGGCGCAGCTCGGCCGCGACGAGGACATCCCGCTCGTCGCCACCGCCGACGCCCACTACGTGCGCCGCGAGGACGCGAAGGCGCACGAGGTGCTGATGTGCATCGCGTCCAACAAGACCTTCCAGGATCCGAAGCGGCTCCGCCACGACACCGACGGCCTCTTCATCACCTCCCGGGCGGAGATGGACGCAGCGCTCCCGCAGTACAAGGAGGCGCTCGACAACACGCTCCGCATCGCCGAGATGTGCAACGTGGAGCTGAAGCTCGGGAAGTCCTTCCTCCCGCGCTTCTCGCTCCCCGAGGGCACGAGCGAGGAGGAGTTCATCGAGAAGCTCGCGAAGGAGGGGCTCGACGCCCGCTTCCGCGAGATCGACGGGCGCTACCCCCACGACCGCGACCTCTACCGCCAGCGGCTGGAGATGGAGCTCGGCGTCATCAAGAAGATGGGGTTCGCCGGCTACTTCCTCATCGTGCAGGACTTCATCAACTGGGCGAAGCGGCACAAGGTGCCGGTCGGCCCGGGGCGCGGCTCGGGCGCGGGGTCGATCGTCGCCTGGTCGCTCCGGATCACCGATCTCGATCCGCTCCGCTGGCACCTCCTCTTCGAGCGGTTCCTGAACCCCGAGCGCGTGTCGATGCCCGACTTCGACGTCGACTTCTGCCAGAACCGGCGCGACGAGGTGATCAGCTACGTCCGCGAGAAGTACGGCAAGGACAACGTCGGCCAGATCATCACCTTCGGCTCGCTCAAGGCGCGCTCGGTCATCCGCGACGTGGTCCGCGTCATGGGCCTCCCCTTCGCCGAGGGCGACCGCATCGCGAAGCTCGTCCCCGACCCGGTGCAGGGCAAGACGCCGCCGCTCAAGGAGCTCGTCTTCGGGAGCGAGAAGGCGCAGCCCGAGCCGCGCCTCGAGGAGCTGTACAAGAAGCCGGCCGTCATCTCGCAGTGGGTGGACACGAACGGCGTCCAGCAGACCGTCACCACCAAGGACCTCCTCGACGTCTGCATGGCGCTCGAGGGGCTGAACCGCCAGGCGGGCCTGCACGCCGCGGGCGTCGTCATCGCCGACAAGCCGCTCTGGGACTACGTGCCGGCGTACAAGGACGACAAGTCCGAGATGCTGGTGTCGCAGTTCGCGAAGGACGAGGTCGAGGCCGCGGGCCTCGTGAAGTTCGACTTCCTCGGCCTCAAGACGCTGACCGTCATCGACGACGCCCTGCGCCTCGTGAAGCAGAACCACCCGGAGCGGAAGGACTTCGAGGCGTCGGACATCCCGCTCGACGATCCGGCCGTCTACGAGCTCATCGGCCGCGGCGACACCGCCGGCGTGTTCCAGATGGAGTCCTCGGGCTTCACCGAGATGGTCATCAAGATGAAGCCCTCGCGGTTCGAGGACGTCATCGCCGCCGGCGCGCTCTACCGCCCCGGCCCGCTCGACCAGAAGCTCGAGGACGGGCGGACGATGGTGGACGTGTACATCGACCGCAAGCACGGCCGCGAGAAGGTCCAGTACCCGCACCCGCTCCTCGAGCCGGTGCTCGAGCCGACCTACGGCGTCATCGTCTACCAGGAGCAGGTGATGCAGATCGCCCAGGTCCTGGGCGGCTACTCGCTCGGCGGCGCCGACCTGCTCCGGCGCGCGATGGGCAAGAAGAAGGCCGAGGAGATGGCGAAGCAGCGGGCCATCTTCATGAAGGGCGCGCTGGAGAAGGGGGTGGACGAGAAGATCGCCACCTACGTCTTCGACCTGATGGAGAAGTTCGCGGCGTACGGCTTCAACAAGTCGCACTCCGCGGCGTACGGCCTCCTCACCGTCCAGACCGCCTGGCTCAAGGCGCACTACCCCGTCGAGTTCATGGCCGCGCTCATCTCGAGCGAGGCCTCGAACACCGACAAGGTGGTGCTCCACATCTCCGAGGCGCGCGCGGACGGGATCGAGGTTCTTTCACCGGACGTGAACGAGTCGGGGAAGGACTTCGGGGCGTTTCCCCCCGCTCGTCCTTCGACTCCGGGCGCGGGCGTCCAGCTCGGTGTATCCGGTACCGCGCCCTACGCTCAGGACGAGCGGACCTCCCTTCCCGTTCGCCCTGAGCGTAGCGCCGCAGGCGCGGAGTCGAAGGGCGAACGTTCCGCATCCAAGGGCCGTATCCGGTTCGGCCTCGGCGCCGTGCGCGGCGTCGGCGAGTCCGCGGTCGAGGCCATCCTCCAGGCGCGCGAGGAGGGCGGGCCGTTCAAGAGCCTGTTCGAGTTCGCGACGCGCGTGGACGCCCGCCGCATCAACAAGAAGGTCGTCGAGGCGCTCGTGAAGAGCGGCGCGTTCGACTTCGAGGGGGTCCCGCGCTGGCAGCTCTTCTTCGGGATCGAGGCCGCGTTCAACGCGGGCGCGTCGGCGCAGGCCGATCGCATGAGCGGCCAGGCGAGCCTCTTCGGCGGACCCGCGGTCGAGGTGAAGCCGCGCTACCCGAAGCCGGGCGAGGTGCTCGGCGAGATCACCGTCGAGGAGTGGCCGGAGCGGGTCCGGCTCGCGCTCGAGAAGGAGGCGCTCGGCTTCTACCTCACCGGCCACCCGCTCCAGAGCCACGCGCGCGAGGTGAAGCGCTACGGCTCGACGTCCTGCGCCGCCGTCGCCCAGAAGCGCCCGGGCGACAAGGTGACGGTGGTCGGCATCGTGGCCAGCCTCCGCGAGCGCATGAACAAGGAGAAGGGCACGCGCTTCGGCTTCGTGACCCTCGAGGACCTCACCGGCACCGTCGAGGTGATCTGCTGGGCGTCGCGCGCCTCGCAGAACGGGCGCCCGGCGCAGAAGGGCTGGGCCGACTGGGAGCACCTCCTCAAGGCGGACGAGCCAGTGGTCGTGCACGGCGAGGTGAAGATGAACAACCGGGAGGAGGAGACCCCGCGCGCGGAGCTCACCGCGATCGACGTCCTCCCGCTCGCCGCCGTCCGCAACCAGAAGACCTCCGAGGTCGCGATGCGGATCGACGCCGACAAGCTCTCCCGCGAGCGCGCGACGGACCTCCGCGCCCTCCTCGGCAAGCACCCGGGGAGCTGCGCCGTCTCCGTCCGCGCGGTGATCCCGGCGCAGTCCGAGACCACGCTCGCCGTGCCGATCAAGGTGCAGCCCACCGACGACCTCATCGAATCCGCGCGGCGGCTCGGGTTCGAGGTGGAGCTGCATTGAGCCCCCAGGACCGCCCCGAGCCACCGATCGCGGTCTACACCGAGCGCCTCCTCCAGGTGCGCCGCCGGCTCGCGCTGTACGCCGACCGCGTCGAGGTGGACGCCTCGTGGCTGTTCGGTTCGCGGCGCCACACCACCGTGCGGCTCGCGGCCCTCACCCCGCGCACGAACGAGATCTTCGTGCGCAACCGCTGGCTCAAGCGCGCCGTCCTGATCGGCTCGCTGGCGGTCGCCTCCGCGGTGGTCCTCGGCCGTCCCGGGTATGGGCCGTGGGCGCAGCGGGTGAGCCTCGCGTGCTGGGTGGTGGCCGGGCTGTGCGCCGCGGCCGCGGCGCTCAGCTTCCGCAAGGTCCGGTTCGTCCGGCTCCTCCGGCCCGATGGGCGCCCGGGGCTCGACATCGCGCAGGCCGGCCCCGACGCCGCGGGGTTCGAAACCTTCGTCGCGGCGGTGAAGCGGCAGGTGCGGAGCGCGTGAGGCGGGCCGCTCACGGGCCCGCGCGCACCGCCCGCAGCCCCTCGACATACGGCGGCCGGACCACCCCGCGCTCCGTGACGATCGCGGTCACGAGCGCGGCGTCGGTCACGTCGAAGGCCGGATTGAGCACCTTCACCCCCTCGGGCGCCATCCGCTGCGCGTACCACCTCTCCGTCACCTCGGCCGCGGGGCGCTCCTCGATGTGGATGTCCGCGCCCGTCGGGCAGGCGAGGTCCACGGTCGAGAGCGGCGCGACGACGTAGAACGGGACCCCGTAGTGGCGGGCGAGGATCGCGACGCCCGAGGTCCCGATCTTGTTGGCCACGTCGCCGTTCGCCGCCACGCGGTCGCAGCCCACGAGCACCGCCTGCACCTTCCCCTGCCGCAGGAGGTACGACGCCATGTTGTCGCAGAGGAGCGTCACGTCGACGCCCGCCGCCATCAGCTCCCACGCGGTCAGGCGCGCGCCCTGGAGCAGCGGCCGCGTCTCGTCGGCGAAGACCTTGAAGCCGTACCCGCGCTCCGCGCCGAGGTAGATCGGCGCGAGCGCGGTCCCGAACCGCGCCGTCGCGAGCGCGCCCGCGTTGCAGTGCGTGAGGAGGCCCATGCCCGGCGCGAGCAGCGACAGCCCGTGCGCGCCGAGGCTCCGGCAGACCGCCTCGTCCTCGTCGCGGATGGCCTCGGCCTCCGCCCGGAGCGCCGCCTTGACGACCTCGGGCGGCCGGCCCTCCTCCGCGACGAGCCGACGCTCCATCCGGTCGAGCGCCCAGAAGAGGTTCACCGCCGTCGGCCGCGCGCTCGCCAGGTACCGCTTCGCGGCCCGGACCTCCTCGGCGAGGGCCGCCCACGTCTCCGCCCGGGAGTCGCGCACGGCGAGGTAGAGCCCCGCCGCCGCCGCGACGCCGATGGCCGGCGCGCCGCGCACCCGCAGCTCGCGGATCGCCTCCCAGACCTCCTCCTTGGTGCGGAGCTCGAGCGTGCGGACCGTGCCCGGGAGGAGCGTCTGGTCGAGGACGCGGAGCACCCCGCGCGCGCCGTCGAGGCGCAGCGTCTCGAACCCGCGCCACGTCGCGGCCGCGCGGACCCCGGCGCCCGCCGCGCGGAGGTGCTCCCGCACCGCGGCGGCGACCTCGTCCGGCCGCTCGTGGGCGAACGCGTGCGATCCGCCGCGCACGAGGACGCTCCGCGCTCCGGGGATGCGCGCGGCGAGCAGCGCGGGGACGGCCGGCGGGCAGAGCGGATCGTCGTCGCCGTGGAGCACGAGGGTAGGCGCCCGGATCTCGCCCAGCCGCGCCGTGAAGTCCGTCCGATCCCGCTCGAACCAGTCCGGCACGCCCGGGTGCTCGGCCCGGAACTGCGCCCGCCAGTCGGCGCCGCCGAGCGCCGCCACGTCGATCCCGCCCGACGTGGCCCCGAGCGTGAGGCTCGCCACGCGGTCGGGGTGCTCGAGCGCGAGCCGGACCGCGAGCACGCCGCCCATCGAGTGCGCGACGACGTGGCACGGGCCCGCCGGCAGGCGGGCGAGGAGCCAGCCGAACAGGTCGTCGAGCGATCGCACCTCCCGCGCCGGCGGCGCGTCGCCGAACCCCGGATAGGCGAGCAGGACGCGCGGCCCGAGCTCCTCGAGCCGCGCCGCGACCGGCGCCCAGAACGCGGTGCGTCCGCCCGCGCCGGGGAGGAAAACGAGAGGAGCCATCCTGCGAGTGTAGACGGCGGATCGTGATTCGGAAACATCGGTGGGGTGGGGGTCCCGCGCTCCGGCGCGGGGGAGGGGCAGCGCCCCTCCTCGCTGGGTGCCG
>JAEYZK010000071.1 GCA_023428085.1 Pseudomonadota bacterium | reverse complement strand
CGCTCGCCCCGCGCGCTACGCCGCCCGCGCCGGCCGGAGCGTCAGCGCCAGCTCGAGCTTGCCGCCGACCGCGGGCCGCGCCTCGATCCGCCCGCCCCAGGGCTCGGCGAGCTCGCGGCAGAGCGCGAGGCCGACGCCGGTGCGGTCCGGGCTCGGCTCCGCCTCGCTCCCGCGACTGCCCGTGAACGCGATCGTGACCGCGCCCCCCGTCTGGACGACGTCCACGGTGATGGGACGCTCGCCCCGCGGCTCGGGGTCGGAGAGCAGGCTCACGAGGATGGAGACGACCTGCGAGAGGCTCCGCGGGCTCGCCTGCACCTGCGGGAGGTTCGCCGGGAGCTTCCCGACCGCCGCCGGGCCGCCCAGCCGCAGGGCGGCGAGCTCGAGCCCGAATTCGATCGCCCTCCGGAGATCCACCTCGGCCCCCTCCAGGCCGGCGTCCGGCGTGAGCACCCGGAGATCGGCGACGACGCGGCTCACCCGCTCGAGCGCCTCGTCCGTCTCCCGGATCGCCGCGAGGAGCTCGCCGTCCCGTCCCGCGCGCCGCAGCTCCTCCTCGACGAACCGGAGGTTGGCGGCGGCCGAGGCCACCGGGTTCGACAGCTCGTGCCCGAGCTCGGCCGCGATCCGTCCGACCGCCGCGGTGCGCTCGGCCGCAGCGCGGCGCAGCTCGCTGCGCGTGAGGGCGGCGGCGGACTCGGCCTGCGCGGTCCACGCCGCGCGCTCGCGGCGGCGCATGCGGCGGTAGAGCGCCGCGCTCGCGGCGCCGTAGAACGTGCAGCTCCCGACGCCCAGCACGACGAACCCGAGCTGCACCGGCGGCGCGTCCGCGTGGAGCGAGAGCCCCATCGCGACCGCCAGCGCGGCGAGGCCGGTCGTGACGTTCACGGCCGGGTCGTCGGGGATGCAGATGCCGACGACGATCGGCACGAACGCGAGGAAGGCGAGGTAGGGGCTCTTGGCGGCGCCGGAGCCGAGCGCGAGGAGCCCGAACCCGGCCACGATCAGCACGCTCCCCGCGCAGAGCGCGAGGCGCAGCGCCGTGGGGTGCGCCACGCGGGCGAGCGCCACCTCCACCGCCGCCAGGACGGCCGAGATGAGGAGCCGCCCCGCCAGCACCACGGCCACGGGTCCGTAGAGGACGACGTCGAGGGCGAGGAACAGGAGGTTGATCGTCCCCACGATCCGGATGACGCGCCGGCGCTCCGGCGTGGACCCCTCGGTCGTGTACTCGCCAGGAGCCATGGATCCCTCGAGGAGCGCCGCCGGCGCCGAGGCAGGGGCGGCGGTCCGGGAAACGGCGGCCCACTCTAGCCGGTCGCGCGCCGGATGGGCGGCCTTCCTGCGTCCATGGCGCGCCGCACCCGGGTCGCGCGGGCGGGTGCGCGAGGGGCGCGGCTACCCGGCGCCGGCCGCGCCGCCGCGCAGGAGCGCGTCGCCGTAGGCGTGCAGGGCGGGCGTGCCCCCCGTGTGCCAGAACAGGATCGTCTCGTCCTTCCCGAAGGTCCCGCGGCGGACGAGATCGAGGAGCCCGGCCATCGCACGGCCCGTGTACACCGGGTCGAGGAGGAGACCCTCGTGGCGCGCCCCGAGGAGGATCGCCTCGCGCTCCGGGTCGCCCAGGACCGCATAGCCGCCGCCGAGGTAGCCGTCGAACCCGATCACCTCGCTCGCCGCGATCCGCACGTCGAGCCCGAGGCGCCGGGCGGTGCGCGCCGCGAGGTCGGCGACGCCGGCCTGCAGCTCGGCGCCGGGCGCGTCGATGGCGATCCCGGCGATCTGCGCGCGCAGCCCGAGGGCCCGGGCGCCGACGCACAGCCCGGCCTGCGTGCCGAACGAGCTGCTCGCCACGACGATCCGATCGACGGCGAGGCGCTGCGCCTCGAGCTGGGCCGCGAGCTCCTCCGCCGCCGCGACGAACCCGGCGGCGCCGATCTCGTCCGACGCGCCCACCGGGATGAGGAAGGGGCGCTGCCCGGCGGCGCGGGCGGCGGCGATCACCTCCGCCGCGGCCTCCTCGCGCGTGCGGGCGCCGGCGAAGACGACCTCCGCCCCGAGGAGCCGATCGAGGAGCAGGTTGCCGGTCGCGGCCGCCGGCGGCGTGCCGCCGAGGACGAGGACGCAGCGCAGGCCGCAGCGCGCCGCCGCCGCGGCCGTCTGGCGGGCGTGGTTCGACTGGACGGCGCCCAGCGTCACCAGCGTGTCTGCGCCCTGTCGCAGCGCCTCGCCGACGCTGAACTCGAGCTTGCGGGTCTTGTTCCCGCCGCCGGCGAGGCCCGTGAGATCGTCGCGCTTCACGAGGAGCCGCGGGCCGCCGAGCGCCGCCGAGAGCCGCGGGAGCTCCTCGATGGGCGTGGGGAGGTACGCGAGGCGGACGCGGGGGACGGAGCGTGTGAGCATGGGCCGGATCCTACAGCGGCCGCCGGGCGGAGGACGGCCGCGGATCCCGGCGCCCCGGACAGGACGCGGAGCGCGGCGGCCCCCTCGCCGATCCGCGTGATCTCCGGCGCGCGCCGGGACACAATCGCCCGCATGGAGAACGAGGATCTCGCCGCGCTCCGCGAGGCCAGACGCCTGCTCGAGGACCCCGGGCTGGCGATCGAGCTCGCCAACGCCGTCGGGCAGCCGGTGGAGTGGGCGCTGGCGCGCCTCCCGGAGCGCGCCGGCCGCATCGTCGCCACGTCCACGCGCGTCGCGCTCGACAAGGCGCTGGGCCTCGCGCTCTCCACGCTCGACGCGCGCGCCGATCGGGCGCCCAGGGACTGGCGCCACCGCGCGGCGGCGTGGGCCTCGGGGGCGGCGGGCGGGGCGTTCGGCCTCGCGGGGCTTCCGCTCGAGCTGCCCATCTCGACGACGCTCATGCTCCGGTCCATCGCCGAGAACGCGCGCGCCCAGGGCGAGGACCTCCGGGACGCGGAGGCGCGCCTCAACTGCCTCCTGGTCTTCGCGCTCGGAGGGAGGGCGAAGAGCGACGACGCGGCCGAGACCGGCTACTTCGCCGTGCGCGTCGCGTTCGCGCGGACCGTGGCGGAGGCGGCGGAGTACCTCGCCAGCACGATGGCCGCGAAGCAGGCCGCCGAGCGCGCCGCCCCGGTGCTGGTCCGGCTCGTCACCAAGATCGCGGCGCGGTTCGGCGTGGCCGTGCAGCAGAAGCTCCTCGCCCAGCTCGTCCCCGTGGCCGGGGCGGTGGGCGGCGCGCTGGTGAACGAGGTGTTCATGCGGCACTTCCAGGAGACCGCGCGCGGCCACTTCACGATCCGCCGGCTCGAGCGGAAGTACGGGACCGAGGAGGTCCGGCGCGCGTACGACGCGCCGTGACGCGGCTCACTTCAACGCCGTTCTCCCAGCCCCCACTCGAGCCCTTCCGGCGCCGCCCCGCGGACGCGGACGTGGCCCTCGTGCACGCCGTGCAGGTGGTGCGCTGCGCAGAGAGAGGTGAGGTTCTCCTGCTCGTCGCCCCCGCCCTTGGAGCGGTACTTGATGTGGTGGACGTGGTCCGCCGCCTTGCTACATCCCGGGCACGTGCAGAGGCCGCGGTCGCGCTCCATGGCACGTGACGCGGGCGTGTTGGGCCGCCGCGTCTCCGCCTCGTAGGTGTCGATGAAGTGCTGGCACATGACGACGAGGCACTTCGATGCCCCGATCCACCCCTGCGCCGCCGCGCGGACCGCCCGGCAGGCCGCGCTGAAGACCTGGCGAACGTCGGCGGGCAGCCGCACCGCCCACTCCTTCCGTGCGCACATCTGCGCTTCCTCGTCGGCCTCGATTGCGCGTGCGAGCTCGACGACCGTCATCTTCTCCGCCTTGGCGATCCAGGCGTCACCCTTCGACTCCGGGCCAGCTTCGCTGGCCCTACGCTCAGGGTGGTCGGCCCGATTGGACAGGGCCCGCGCGACCAGCCGCGCCTGCTCGTACCCGAGCCGCCCGTCGCGCATGGCGCGGCGGAGGGCGGGAAAGTCCCAGAGGCGCCTCTCCAGCCAGGCCCGCTGCTCGACCGCCCGGCCGGACATCCCGAGCCGCTCCGTCGCGTAGTGGTCGACGTCGAGGAACTTCATGTCGCGCCAGAGCCCCGTGTTGATGAGGAGCATCGAGAGGTGGCCGACGAGCTCGTCCCAGCCCCGGCGCATGGAGGCGAGCTCCAGGAGCCGCTCGTGGATCCGGAGGGCGTGATCGTGATCGTCCACGCCCGCGTCCGGCGCATGCACCGGGTCCGCGGAGTGGAGGTAGCTCCAGCGGTCGTACTCCCGCTCGAGCCACTCGCGGAGCTCGGGCGAGGGCTTCGAAGGACCGATCCCGAGGAGCGCGTAGATGTCGTGGCCCGGAGCGGACGAGCTCGCGCCCGCGCCGTCGCCCGCGACCTCGGCCGGGGGAAGTGGATCCGGATGACTCCCAAGGTACTCCTGCGCGATCGCCTCCACCCGCTGCCACTTCGGCGTGTTCGCGCGGAGCACCTTCCCCGCGACCTCGAGCGCCCGATCCACGACCTTGCGGTCCTCCGGCTCGAGGTCGATCACGATCCGGTGCCAGCGCTTCTCCCCTTCCTCCTCGGCCGCCGCCGCGACCGCTGCGGAGTCCCCCCGCGCAGCAGCCCGAAGCCCGCGCACCGTGTCCCGCTTCGCGCGCTCCACCCACTCGGCCTCGGAGTCCCCCACCGCCACGTCTACGATCGCGATCGCCTTCTTGAGGTCCACCTCGCCTGCCCGCACCGCCGCCTTCAGGACCGGTCGCGTCCGGAGATCGCGCGCCAGCTTCGCCCATTCCTTCGCCGTCCGCGGCGCGAGCGAGAGCTCCTCGCGCACGTAGTCGCCCAGGTTCGTGTACCCGAGCCGGATCGGCCCGGCGCCCGTGCAGAGCGCGTCGAGGCACTCGCCCATCGCGACCGCGATCGCTCCGCTCCCGCGCGCGACCTTCACGAGCAGCTCGTCGA
>JAEYZK010000142.1 GCA_023428085.1 Pseudomonadota bacterium | reverse complement strand
GCCTCCCCCCGCGCCGGATCCCGCGCCGGCCGTCCCGCCGCCGCCGGCCGAGCCGCCCGAGCCGCCCGAGCCGGCAGAGCCGGCAGAGCCGGCGAAGCCGGAGACCGAGGCGTCCACCGACGCGCGCGCGAACGGCGCGGCGCCGCACGAAGATCGAGGTCCCCTTGGCTGACGTCACGCTCGCGGCTGCGCCGCACCGGCGCCTCTTCGCGCGCTTCCCGTGGCACATGGCGTTCCTGGTGCTCGCCATCTCGGCCATCGGGGTGTGGAACCTGGCGTCCGCCTCGCGGAGCGCGCACTCGGAGGTCTGGATCCCCCAGGCCTGGTGGATGGGCTTCGGAGCGCTGATCGCGCTCGGCATCACGCTCGTCGATCACCGCGCGTTCCAGCGGCTGTCCTGGGTGTTCTACGCGGCCGTCGTCGTCCTGCTCGTCTACGTCCACTTCAAGGGCAAGTACGTGATGGGCGCCCGGCGCTGGATCAGCTTCGGCGGCGTGAACCTCCAGCCGTCCGAGCTGGCCAAGATCGCGGTGGGCCTGGCGATGGCGAACGTGCTCGCGGCCGACGCCGACCGCCGCCGCGAGCCCTACGGCCTCTTCGGCCTGCTCTTCCCCCTCGGGCTCATCGCGCTGCCCGCGGCGCTCACCCTCAAGCAGCCCGACCTCGGGACGGCGCTGATCATCACCTCGGTGGGCGCGACGCAGCTCCTCTTCGCCCGCGTCCGGAAGCGGGCCATCGTCATCCTGGCGGTGCTGGGGCTCGGCGGCAGCGTGTTCGCGTACGGCCACCTGAAGGACTACCAGAAGAAGCGGATCGCGGTCTTCATCAACCCGGACGCCGACGTGAAGGGTGCGGGGTACCACTCGTCCCAGTCGATCATCGCGATCGGCTCGGGGCAGGGCACGGGCAAGGGGTGGGGGCAGGGGACCCAGACCTACCTCTCGTTCCTCCCCGAGCAGCACACGGACTTCATCTTCTCGGTCTGGGCCGAGGAGCACGGGTTCGTGGGGTGCCTGCTCCTGCTCCTGCTCTACTTCGCGCTCCTCGCGAGCGCGGTGGACGTGGCGGGCTCCGCGCGCGACCGGTTCGGCCAGTTCCTCGCCATCGGCATGACGGGCATGCTCTTCTGGCACGTCTTCATCAACGTCGGGATGGTGATCGGGATCCTGCCCGTCGTGGGCGTGACCCTCCCGCTCATGAGCTACGGCGGCTCGAGCGTGATCGCCGTGTTCTCGGCGATCGGGCTCCTCGCGAACATCGGGATGCGACGGTTCGTGAACTGAGCCGCGCGCGGGCGGAGCGTCACCCGACGAGCTTGCGGACGCTCTCCTCGAGCCGTGCCTTGTCGCCGCCGACGACCGTGTCCACCACGCGGCCGCCCTTGAACAGCAGCAGGGTGGGGATCGAGCGGATGCCGAACTGCTGGGGCACCATCTGGTGCTGATCGACGTCCAGCTTGGCGACCTTGAGCTTGCCCTTGTACCTGGTGGCCAGGGCGTCCACCACGGGCGCGATCGCCTTGCAGGGCACACACCACCCGGCCCAGAAATCCACCAGCACGGGGGTGTCGCTCTTCAGGACCTCCTGGTCGAAGGTCCCGTCCTCGAGGGTGATCACGTCGCCGGCCATCGCTGCTCCTTCCAGGGTCGCGGAGGGGAGGGCGCTTTTCTAGCTGCGGCGGCCCACCCTGGCAAGCGGCTCGGCGGGCGTGTTACGATCGAGGGAAACTGCGCAGGGTGCCGCGCGCTTGGCGCGGCCGCGCGGTGCGCGAAAGGCCACATGAGCGGGCTGCTCTTCGTCTCCCAGGCCATGCTCGAGACCTGGGCGGAGCAGGGCAAGATCGAGTTCGCGGGGAACGTCATGACGTTGCTCGCGGGCGACGGCAGGGGGCGCAAGTACGCCCTCGATCCCGCGGTGCGCTTCCTGAAGGTGGTGGGCGGTGACGGAGACCCCCACTCGCTCGTCCACAAGGTGAAGAGCGTCGCGCAGCTGCGGGAGATGGGCGCGGAGCCGGTGGACGACTCGTGCATCCTGGGGGACACGGCCTACGAGGTGCAGCCCGGCTTCCTCGCCGAGGGCGCGGCGCTGCAGGCCGCGGCGAGCGCCCGCCCGCTGACGCCCCCACCCATCCCAGGCGCCGCCCCGGCGATCGCCTCGCCGGCCCCTGGCGCGCCGGCGCCCGCCGCCGGGCCGGCGGGCGCGCCCCTGCCGCGCGATCTGGAGGAGCGGCGCAAGGAGGCCGAGGCGCTCGCGCGGTACCTCCTGGAGAACCTGTCCTGACGAGCGCCGCCCGGGCCGCGGACCTTCCATGAGCATCATCATCCTCCGCATCGCGACGATCCTGTACGCCCTCGCGGCCGCGCTCTACGTCGCGTACTTCGCCCGACCGCGCCACGCGCGCCTCGCCACCGCCGGCCTCTGGGTCCTCTCGGCCGCGTTCGTGGTCCACGCCGTGGCGATCGGCGCCGGGTGCAGCGAGTTCGGCGGCAAGGAGTTCTTCACCGTCCGCGGCGGGATGATCCTGGCCGTGTGGCTCGCGGCGGGCGCCTGCCTCGTGCTGCACAAGCTCTACCGGCTCCCGTCGATCGGGGCCTTCGTCGTGCCGCTCGCGCTCGTCGCCCTCATCCCCACGGCGCTGACGGATCCCTCGCACCCGGACGTCCCGGCGGAGCTCGTGCGCAACGCCGCGTTCCACGTGACCGCGGCCGTGCTCGCCGTGGCGCTCTTCGCGATCGCCTTCGGCGTGGCGCTCATGTACCTCCTGCAGGAGCGCGAGGTGAAGGGGAAGCGGTTCGGGGCCCTCTTCTCGCGGCTCCCGTCGCTCGGCACCCTCGACCGGCTGAACCTGCGGCTCGTGCGGGCGGGGTTCGTCGCGTTCACGCTCGCCCTGCTCGCCGGGACGCTCAACGCCGCGGCCGTGTGGAAGAGCTACTGGTCGTGGGACCCGCAGCAGGTCTCGTCGGTGGCGATCTGGGCCCTCTACGCCGCGCTGGTGCAGCTCGGGCACCGGGGGTGGCACGGGCGCCGCTACGCCGTGCTCACGGTGGCCGGGTTCCTCGTGCTCGCCGGCGCCATGGGCGCGGTGCAGTCGTTCCCCGGCGCCACCCGGCACACGGGCGACTACGGGATGGGCGCGGGCGCGCCCACGGAGCTCGCGCCGTGAGCGACCGCGAGCTCTTCCTCGTCGGCCTCTCGCACCACAGCGCGCCGATCGAGGTGCGCGAGCGGGTGGCGCTCTCGGGCGACGCGCGCAAGGCGGCGCTGCAGGAGCTCGTCCGCGGCGAGGCCGCGGCGGAGGCGCTGCTCGTCTCCACCTGCAACCGGGTCGAGGTGCTCGTGCACGCGTCCTCCGACGCCGCGGCGCGCGGCTTCTTCACGGCGCGCGCGCCGGGAGCGGACGGGCACCTGTACGCGAAGCGCGGCGTCGAAGCGGTCCGCCACTTCTTCCGCGTGACGGCGAGCCTCGACTCGATGGTGGTGGGCGAGCAGCAGATCCTCGGCCAGGTGAAGGAAGCGTACGGCGTGGCGTGCGCGGCGGGGACGGCGGGCGCCTTCCTCTCGCGCCTCTGCAACCACGCGTTCGCCACGGCCAAGCGGGTCCGGACGGAGACGGAGATCGGCCGCGGGATCACCAGCCTCTCGCAGGTGGCGGTGGAGCTCGTGGAGAAGGTCTTCGGCGACCTCGGCGGCCGCGCCATCCTGCTCGCCGGGGCGGGCAAGATGGGCGCGCTCTCCGCGAAGGCGCTCGCCGGGCTCGGCGCGGACCGCCTCCTCGTCGCGAACCGCTCGCCCGAGCGCGGGCTGGCGCTGGCGGCGCAGGTGCACGGCGCGTTCCGCGGCTGGGAGGAGCTGCCGCGGCTGCTCGTCGAGGCGGACGTGATCCTCGTCTCGACCGGCGCCGAGCGGTACGTCATCACCAAGGAGATGGTCCAGGCCGCGATGCGGGCGCGCCGCGATCGGTCGATGTGCCTCATCGACCTCTCGGTGCCGCGCAACGTCGATCCCGCCTGCGCGGAGGTCATGGACGTCTACGCCTACGACGTGGACGACCTCGAGAAGGTGGTGGCCTCGACCCGCGAGGCGCGCCAGGAGGAGGCGACGCGGGCCGAGCGGCTCGTCGAGGCCGACGTGCTCGCCTTCGCGCAGGAGCGGCGGGCCCGCGCCGCGCTGCCGGTGCTCGGGAAGCTCCGCAAGCACGCCGAGCAGCTCGCCCGGGCGGAGGCCGAGCGGACGCTGGCGCAGCTCGGCGGGCTGGACGAGCGGGGTCGCCGGAGCGTCGAGGCGATGGCGCAGGCGATCGTGAACAAGCTCCTGCACGCGCCGACCGCGCGGCTCAAGAAGGCCGCCGCGTCCGGCGACGCCGAGCTGCCGGCCGCGGCGGCCCAGCTCTTCGGGATCGATCCCGACACCCCGGAGGCCGCGCCCTCCGCGCCGGAGGCGGCCAGGCGGTCGGAGCCGGACGACGCGTCGAAGCCCCCCGCCGGTCCGCCGGACGCGGCGCGGCTGACGAGCTAGGATCGCCTCATGCTCCGCATCGCCACCCGCCGCAGCCCGCTCGCCCGCTGGCAGGCCAATCACGTCGCCGGCCTGCTCCGCGCGCGCGAGCCGGGCCTCGAGATCGGGATGCACGAGGTCGTGACGCGCGGCGACCGGATCCAGGATCGCCCCCTCGCGCAGGTCGGCGGGAAGGGCCTGTTCGTGAAGGAGATCGAGGACGCGCTGCTCGCCGGCGAGGCGCAGATCGCGGTCCACTCGATGAAGGACCTGCCCGCGGAGCTCGCGTCCGGGTTGACCGTGGGGGCGGTGCCGGAGCGGGAGGACCCGCGCGACGCCCTGGTCGCGCCGCGGCACGGGTCCCTGGCGGCGCTGCCGCGCGGGGCGCGCGTGGGCACCGCGAGCCTCCGCCGCGCCGCCCAGCTCCGCGCGCTCCGGCCGGATCTCCGGATCGAGGTCGTGCGCGGAAACGTCGAGACGCGGCTGCGGAAGGCGTCGGAGGAGCTCGACGCCGTCGTGCTCGCGCACGCGGGGCTCCTGCGGCTCGGGCTCGCCGACCGGATCACCTACCTGTTCCCGCCCGAGGAGATGCTGCCCGCGGTGGCGCAGGGCGCGCTCGCGCTCGAGGCGCGCACGGACGACGCGGCCACGCTGGGCCGCCTCGCGGCCCTCGACGACGGGACGACGCGGGTGCAGGTCGAGGCGGAGCGCGGGTTCCTGGCGCGCATCCAGGGGAGCTGCCAGATCCCGGTCGCGGCGCACGCCTCGATCGCGGGCGGGACCGTGCGGCTGCGGGCGCTCGTCGCCTCCGTGGACGGCGCCCGCATCGTGCGCGGCGAACGGAGCGGCCCGGCCGGCGCGGCGCGCGCGGTCGGGGAGGCGGTCGCGGAGGAGCTCCTCGCGCACGGCGCCGACGAGCTGCTGCGCGAGGCGGCGGGGCAGGTCGCGGCGATGAAGGCGCCGGATCGGTGAGAGATCGGCCGTTCACCCCGAGGGCTTCGACTCCGGCCTGCTCGCGCGGGATTGCGCTCAGGGTGAACGGAGTCGAAGGGGGGCGCGGGCTCGTTCACGGGGGCCGGGGATGAGCGGACCGCTCCATGGCCGGACCGTCGTGGTCACCCGCCCCGCCGGCGGGCCGGACGGCCTCTCGGAGCGGCTGCGGGAGCTCGGCGCCGTCGTCCGCGAGCTCCCGGCCATCGACCTCGCGCCGCCGCGGGAGCTCGGCCCCCTCGACGCGGCGCTCGGGTCCCTGGAGCGGTTCGAGTGGGTGGCGTTCGCCAGCGCCGCCGCCGTCGAGCGCGTCCTGGCGCGGCTCGCGGCGCTCGGGCTCCCCGCCGCCGCGCTCGCCTCGCGCCGCCTGGCCG
>JAEYZK010000356.1 GCA_023428085.1 Pseudomonadota bacterium | reverse complement strand
GCGCCGGCCACGGCCACGCGCGCGCCCGGCGCCAGGTTGAGCTGACCGTCCACGACGACGACCTCGCCGGCCGCGACGCCGCGCGCGATCACGGTGTCGCGCGCGTCCGCCTGGCCGAGCTCGACCGTGCGCAGCGCGACCTTCTCGTCCTCGCCGACGACGAACACCGACGCCCCGTCCTGCGCCGTGACCACGGCCGCGCTCGGCACCACGACCGCGCCGCGCTGGACGGAGAGCTCGAGCCGCACGTTCACGAACTGCCCGGGCCAGAGCGCCTGGTCCTCGTTCGCGAACCTGGCGCGGGCCTCGATCGTCCCCGCGGCGGGATCGACGGTGTTGTCGAGGAAGGTGAGCGTGCCCTGGCGCGCGATGCCGCCCGCCTCGGCCGTCACCGCCATGTGCCCGAGCCCCGCGCGGAGATCTCCGACGTGCGCCTCGGGGACGCGGAAGGAGACGAGCACCGGGCGGACGCGCGTGATCACGACGAGCGGGTCGGCCTGGTTCGCCTGCACGACGTTCCCGCGCTGCACGAGGATCGCCCCCGTGCGGCCGTCGATCGGGGAGGTGACGAGGCACCGCGCGAGGTCGAGCGCGGCGCGCTGCACCGCCGCCTCCTGCGCCTCGACCTCGCTGGCGAGCGACCGCGCGTTGGCCGTGGCGGTGTCGCGCTGCTGCGCCGACACGAAGCCGCCCTCCCGCAGCGTGTCGTACCGGCGGGCGTCCTCCTGGGCGTTGGCGGAGAGCTGGCGCGCGCGGGAGCGCGCGGCGCGGGCCTGCGCGAGCGCCGCCTCGTACGGCCGCGGGTCGATCCGGAACAGGCGCTGGCCGGCGCGGACCTCGGCCCCGGGCTCGAAGAAGACGTCCACGATCTGGCCGGTCACGAGCGGCCGCAGCGACACCGTCGCGTCCGGGAGGACCGTGCCCACGGCCGGGAGCGCGCGCGCGACGTCGCGGACCTCGGCGGTCGCGACGCGCACGGGCGTGGGTGGGCGCGCGGCCGGCGCCTTCGCCTCTCCCCTGCCGCAGGCGGCGGCCAGGAGGGGCAGCGCGGTGAGCATCAGGGCGCGAAGGTGACGGGGAGGCACGATCCCGGAAGCTAGCCCGGTCTCCCGGCCGTCACAACCCAAAGTGGGTCGGCGCGAGCCCCTTCCACGCGCAGTACCTGCGCAGCTCGCGCTTCACCATGGACCACGCCACCGCGATCAGCAGGAGGTCGTCGGCCCACCCGGCGGGCACGAGGAAGTCGGGGACGAGGTCCAGCGGCGAGACGACGTAGGCGCCCGCGGCGAGCAGGGCGGCGAGCGCCTTGGGGGACACGCGCCGGTAGCTCCCGTCGGCCGCGTCGCGTAGCACCATCCAGAAGAGGCGCAGCCGGGCGCGCAACCTCCCGGGGCTGGCGCGCGCCCACCACGGGGGCCGGTGCAGGAACGCGCCGAGGCGCGACGCGCGCTCCGGCAGCGTCTCGGGCGTGATGTCCCGCGCCGCCGCCGCGAGCTCGCGCGCCGCGGCGTCGCGGCAGGAGAGGCACCCGGCGTTCGAGCCCTGCAGGCGGCCACAGGCGGGGCAGCGTCTCGGTCCCATACGTCCCCGATCTTGCCACGCGCGCGCGCCGGGGCGAGGCGACTTCGGGGGCCGGGGCGGCCCGGGCCAGGGGACCTCTGGAGGCCCGTCCCCCTCTCACCCCGCGCGGCCCCGGACGGCGTCCTCGGTGTCGGCCTCGGCGCCGACCACCTCGTGGAACCGGCGGTAGTCGAGGACACGCCGCCCGTCCGGGAGGACGGCGGCGATGGGCGCGAACCGGGAGCCCCAGCGGAGCCGCTTTGCCGGATAGACGTGGCGCGCGTGGATCGCGCGGAGGAGCTGCTCGTCGGTGCCGCTGAAGATCACGAGGAGCTCGGCGTCCGCGGCGGCGAGCGACTCCGCGGTCTCGCCCCACAGCGGGCTGCGGCGGTCGATCTCGTGGGCGACGGTCCAGGCGTGCTCGAAGATCGGCGTCTCCGCGCGCACGAGCGGCAGGTCGTGCGCGCGGCGGACGAGCTCGCCGTCCTGGTCCCGCTCGTTGCGGACGAGGAGGAGCGAGGTGCGGGCGTCCACGACGTGGCCGCCGCGCTTGTTGGCCATCCGGAAGTGCAGGACCTTGACGCCACGGCCCTGCGGCGCGATGGCGGCGACGTCGCTGAACAGGACGAGCGCCTTCAGCATGGAGAACTTGGCGACCACGATGCCGGCCCCGACGACCATCTCCGCCCAGCGCACGAAGCCGTCCAGCGAGCTGACGAACCGCCGGAGGAGCGCCCACGGTTCGACGGCCACCGCCTCGGGGCCTGCGCCCCTCACCCACGCCACGAGCGCCTCCATCACCGTGCCGGGCGGGACGCTGCCGGCGCCCTGGAGGCTCCAGTGGGCGACCTCGAAGGCCACGCGGGTCAGGAAGTACACCGCCGCGTAGACGAGGAGGAGCTGGCGCCAGGACCCCGTGACGAGGCGGTGGTACAGGTCCGAGGCGGCGCTCCGGCGGAAGCCCCGCACCACCGTCTCCTGCCCCACGCGGCCGAAGACCCGCGTCTGCCCGAGGTCGCCCATGGCGGGCGATCTTACGCCCGCCATGCGCCCGGGATCACGCTCCGTGTCGCGCGCGCGCCGCTCACCTGCACCCACCCCGCGCCGCGGCGCGTCGGGGACCGCTCACGAGGGCATGAGCGACGCCGCCGGGCGGTCGCGCACGAGCTCGAGCTGCGGGCGGGCGGCGACCCTGCGCGCGGGCAGCGAGAGGGGCTCGGCGCGCGGGTCGTGCACGACGATCGGCGGACCGAGGATCGCCTCGACGTGCGCGAGGTGCTCGCGCCAGTCGAGATCCTCCACGAAGTGGATCCCGCGCCTGCGGCCGAGCTGGGCCCACCCGGCGATCACGCCGGCGGCGACCTGGAGCTGCGTGGCGTTGGTGCCGAAGGGGGCCGCGGCGCGCGCGTCCACGTCGTAGCCGATCCAGAGCTCGCCGAACCGCCGGCTCCCGAGGAGGACGCCGACGCGATCCCCGCCGCGCTGGCCGGTGCCGTGCGGCGGGAACATGCGGTGGACGCGCCAGTCGCCGGGGCGGCGCCGCGCCGGCGCGGCCGCGAGCGCCATCCGGGCCGCCGGCGGCAGGCGGTACACGAACCCGAGCTCCACGTCCGGCAGCCGCGCCGCGAGCGTCAGCACCTCCTCGTGCGGCACGACGAACCCCTCGATGACGCGATCCCCGCACCGGGCCCGGTACCAGGCCTCCGCCGGCGCGTGGCCGAGGCCCGCGATCCGCCCGCGCGCGGCGTGGATCGCCTCCGGGAGCAGGAGCTCCTCGAGGCAGAGCACGGGGTTCCAGGTCATCGGGAAGACGCCGGGCGGCGGCAGCGTCTCCTCGAACGTGGTGTCGTCCTCGGTCACGAGCACCGTGTGGAGGGCCAGCGCGGCGGGATCCGGCGCGACCCCGGCGCGGCGCGCGAGCTCCTCCATCCCCGCGAAGACGAGCGCGTTGACGATGCCCGGGTTCATCCCGCTCCCGACGAGGGCGCTCGTGCGGCCGAGCGCCGGCCGGGCGGGCGGCAGGGCGGCGCGCACCTGCTCCAGCCAGGGGCGGGGGGGAGCGTCCGGCCAGTGCTCGATGCTGGTGTCCAGGTAGGCCGCCCCGGCGGCGTCGCACACCCGCGCCGACGCGACGGTGTCGAGGCTGGACAGATCGACGAGCTGATCCACCCCGTACGCGTCGAGCACGCGCGCGAGCTGCGGCGCGCTCCGGATCCGCGCGGGCATGAGCTCCCGCGCGCCCGCGAGGATCTCCCCCTTCACGGGCTCGGCGTCGAGGAGCAGGAGCTCCCCGATCCGCGCCGCGAGGGACCGGCCGAGGCGGGTCCGCGAGAGCAGCGCCAGGACGGCGCGCGCGACGCCGCCGCCGGCGCCGATGATGAGGACGGTCCCCGCTGGACCGACGTGCTTCTTCATGTCGAACCTCCTCGAGGGATGGGTGAGTGGTGGGCCCGGCGCCGGTCACCTGGGCTGACGAGGGAGGACGGCGACGTACGCGACGGTGCCCCCCGCCGCGAAGCGCGCCAGGGTCCCTCCGTGCCCGACGACGACGGCGCGCGCGAGCGCCGCCCCGACGCCGCCCTCCCGGGCGCCGTCGAGCTCTCCCCACTCGACGTCGACGCCGGCCTCCTCGCCGGCGGGCTCCATCGCCCGCTCGATCACGAGACGCACGTCGCCCCCGCTGTCGGTCGCGTGCAGGCGGACCTCGGGGGCCTCGGGCGGCGCGGCGGCCGCCGCGCACTCCAGGAGGTGGGAGACCGCGTGCGCGAGCCGCTCCCCGTCCCAGGTCCCGTCGCCGTCCCCGTCGTGCGTCCGGCGCAGCGCGAGGGCGATCCCCGCCTCCTGGAGCTGGGCGACCGCGTCGTCGCAGACCTGCGCCAGGCGCGCGGGGCCGCGATCGAGCGGGAGCGCGCCGTCGCGCTCGGCCACGATCAGCTCGTGCGCGGCGGAGAGGGCGCGGACGATGCGTCCCAGCCCCTGCTCGACGGCGCCGAGGAGCGCGCGCTCCCGGCGGGTCAGGTCGGTGGGGAGCCGCAGCGCGCTGCAGCTCACGCCGAGGGCCCACACCGCGGGCATGAGCTCGCGGGTGAGGCCGTCGGCGAGGTCCAGGTGTCTCGAGGGCGGCACCGCGTCCGGCGCGCCGGCGCGAGGGTGGACGTCGAACATGTGAACCTCCGGACCGCCGGGTGGGGTCCCTCCGTGCGTGGCGGTGATCTGTCACGGGGGCCGAGGAGCGCGTCGGCGGGCGCGCGCGGGCGGCGCGGCGCGGCGCCCGGGTCCTCATCGCGCCTCCGCCTCCACGGGCTCCTCGCGGCCGTGGTCCAGGTACCGGAGCAGCCGCTCGTGGTGTCGCGTGAGCCCGAGCACCGCGACCGGCCGGTCCGCGAGCGCGCGGGTCAGCGCGGCGAGGCCCACGTCCTCGACGAGCGCCCGGCGCAGGTCGATCGTGACCGGCCCCCAGCCGCGCGCCCGCACCTGGGCGGCGACGCGCCGGGCGGCCGCGGCGTCGAGCGGCCCCTCCGGTCGCACCACCGCTCCAGCGGGCCGCCCGCGCGGCCGCGCCGCGGTCCCGTCGACCCTGGAGAACCTTCGCTGAACGTCGATCATGAATACCTCCCTCTGGTGCCGGCGAAGCGCCGGAGAAAGTTCGGGGCGCCGAGGTGCAGGAGGCCGGCCGCGGGGTACGGCCCCGCGACCGTCCGGGCCCGCTCGATGGGCCACGAGCGCCACGGCACCGCCGCGGCGTCCATGGCCAGCGCCAGGTTGTGGATCAGCGTGTCCGCGTCCTCCGCCTGCCAGACGTCCTCGTGGCCGGCGACGCCGCCCAGCTCCGTCGCGAGCCGCGAGACGACGATCATGGTGAGCGGCGGGACGAAGCAGCCGAGCGTCGAGAACACGCCGAGGAGCCGCTCGGCCACGTCGAAGCCCCCGACCGAGTCCATCGTGACGGCGACCCCGACCGGCTTCCCCACGAACAGCTCGGAGCTCTCGAAGGCGGTCATCACCTCGAGGAACCGCTGGAGCGGAGAGCCCCAGGAGCCCCAGTACACGCCCGTGCCGACGAGGAACCCACGGGCCGCGCGGAGCTCGTCCGCGAGCGCCTCGACGGTCCCGCCGTACGTCGCGAGCTCGACCGTGTGCGCCTCGGTCCCGGGCGGCGCGCGCCGCACGGCGATGTCGAGCAGCTCCGCGGTGTTGCCCTCGCGGCCCCGGATCGAGCCGTTGAGGACGAGCAGACGCCTCGTCACTACTTCCTCCTCGTGGAGTGGGGGCGACGCCGGGCGCACCGCGCGCGCGACGCGGTTCACGCCGCGCGCACGGGCGCCGGGACTGAGCGGATCGGAGGGATGCGCCTCGGCGCGGGAGCTACGAGGTCCGCGCCGGGGCGCGCGCGCCAAGGCAGATGACGCTGCGACCGCCGGGGCGGCGGCCCGCGGGCGGGCGGACGAGCGCGGAGCGCAGACGGCTCGGCCGCGAAGGGCGGTCGGGGCGGCGGAGCTGGAGCAGGCGCGTCGTCACGTCTCCACAATACCTCCCGCGCGCCGATTATTCCAGCGGGCCCCCATCGCGCCGCGGCGCGCGGTCGCTTCGGCGGGCGCGCCGGGAGCGATCGCCTTTCGATCCCGGGCGGCGCTCGTTAAGCCAGCTCCATGGAACACCACCCGTACCCGCCCCCGTCGCGCGAGCTCTCGCAGCACCGGCACGCGCTCGCGCCGGAGATCGACGACGCCTTCCAGGCCTTCAGCAAGGCGGTGTTCGCGGACGGCGCCCTGCCGCGCAAGCTGAAGCAGCTCATCGCCGTGGCGGTGGCCCACACGACCCAGTGCCCGTACTGCATCCGCGGCCACACCCTCGCCGCGGTCCGCGACGGCGCGAGCGAGCAGGAGGTCATGGAGGCGATCTGGGTCGCGGCCGAGATGCGCGCCGGCGGCGCGTTCGCGCACGCGACGATCGCGCTCGACGCGCTCGCCGCGGTCCGCAAGCCCTGACCGCCCGGCCGGCGGGCGCACCCGGACGACGTGAAATGGCACGGGGCCGACGGCGTACCCCCGTCAGCCCCGTGCCGATCGCGCAGCCGCCGCGAGGCGTCAGAACTGCGTGAAGAACTTCCAGGCCTCGGCCTTGGTCCAGGTCCGGTCGCCACCGCCGCTGTCGGAGGTGGAGCCGTCCACCGGCGCGGGGGTGTGGCCGGCGCCGCTGAACGCGGCCCAGACGACCGGGTACCCCGGCCTGCAGCCGGAGTAGCTCGTCACGATGTGCGTCGCCGTACCTTGCGGCGGTTCGGGCGGGTTCTGGGCCGTGCAGCCGTTGTTCCGGACGAACCGGTCGCGCAGCGACCGCCCGCCCGCGATGCTGCACACCGGGTCGGTGATGCTGTGGAAGCCGATGTACGCGATGGGATCGTTGCCGCCCTCGCAGCCGCTGAGCTGCGCGCCGGCGTAGACGGCGACCGCGCGGAAGCTCTTCGCGCGGGCGCAGGCGATGGCGTAGCTCATGCCGCCGCCGTAGCTGAACCCCATCGCGAACCGGCGCGTCGTGTCCACGCAGAGGTCGTTGTCGATGAGCCGGACCATGTCGTCCACGAAGGTCAGGTCCCGGCCGCCGCTGTTGGCCCAGCCGTTGCCGATGCCCTGCGGCGCGACGAAGATCGTGCTGTTGTTCGCCTGCGCGCGGAGGCCGTAGTACGACCACGTGTAGCCGCTGGTCCCGCCGGAGTCGACGTCGTTGGCCGTGCCCCCGTTCCAGTGGAACGCGAAGACCACCCGGTACGCGCGGTTCCGGTCGTAGCCGTCGGGGATCCGGATCATGAAGCTGCGGCTCTGGCCGCCGCTCTGGATCGTCCGCGTGCCGCTCGTCAGCGTCGGCGCCTTGCCGCAGCCGGCGCTCCGCACCACGTCCCCGCCGGCCAGGTCGAAGGTGGCGGTCACGCTCCGCGCCGCCGTCATCGAGGCGACGCACGCGCCGGTGCCGGTGCACGCGCCGCTCCACCCCGTGAAGACGGAGCCGGAGGCCGGCGCCGCGGTCAGGGTCACGGTCGTCCCGCTCGCGAAGCTGGCGCTGCAGGCCGCGCCGCAGCTGATGCCCGCCGGGGTCGAGGTCACCGTGCCGGTCCCGATGCCCGCGCGGGTGACGGAGAGCGCGTAGGTCGTGCCGTTCGTCCCGCCGGCCGCGACCGTGATCCCCGTGACCTTCGGGTTGTCCGGGCCGCCGGCCCGCGTGAACTGGACGACCACCTGCCCGCTCGCGTTCGCCGTCGTCTCGAACGTCCGCGCGATCCCCCGGTTCCCGCCGCCCGCGGCGGCGAAGATGTCGAACGCCGTCAGCACGGTCGCGCCGTTCACGGCCACGTTGAAGGTCCGCTGCCCGGCCGCCGTCCAGTAGGTCTCGGCGAAGTACAGCGTCACCGCCTGCGCCGTGCCGGGCGTCCGGTTCGCGAACGTGTACGTGAACTCCCCGTACCGCTCGGTCTGGAAGACGGCGGCCGGCGGGACCGGCGCGGGCACGAGCGCGGTGTCGATCGCGGCCGTCGTCGCGTACGTGTTCCCGCCGGAGAACCCGGCGTCGGCGCCGAACGACCCGGCGGCCGCGCCGCCCGCGTTCACGGACACCGTCGCGTCCACCACCGCGCTGGTCTCGAAGGCCGCCGTCACGCTGCGCGCGGCCGTCATCGTCACGGTGCAGGAGCCGGTGCCCGCGCAGGCGCCGCTCCAGCCCGCGAAGGTCGAGCCCGCCGCCGGCGACGCCGACAGCGTCACGGCCGTGCCGCTCGCGTAGCTCGCGCTGCAGGTCGAGCCGCAGCTGATCCCCGCGGGCGCGGAGGTCACGGTCCCGCCGCCCGTCCCGCCCCGGGCGACGGTGAGCGCATACGTGGTGACGCCGCCCTGGACGGTCCACCGCTGGTTGGCGCCCGACCCGCAGCCCCAGACGATGATCCGGGTGCCGTTGGCCGTCGCGGCGCCGTTGGCGTCCATGCACAGGCCGGACTGGACGTTGGAGATGGTCCCGTCGGCGTTCACGTTCCACTGCTGGCCCGGCTGGCCCGAGCAGTCGCCGATGACCACGGCCGTCCCGGCGGAGGTGGCGCCGTTCAACGGCTGCAGGCACTTGTTCCCGTACACGACGAGGGTCCGGGCGGAGCCGTAGGTGAAGGCCTGGTTGGTGCCGCTGTTGCAGTCCCAGAGCTGGGCCTGGGTGCCGTTGGTGGTCGAGCGGTTGGGGATGTCCACGCACCGGTTCGACTGGACGCCGACGATCGGCGAGCTGGTGAACGTCTGGGCGGCCGCGTCGCCGGCGGCGAAGGCGAGGGTGGCGCCGACGCACGCGAGCAGGGCGCGCGGGCTCCGGGGGATCCTTCGATCGTGACGCATGGTGTCTCCTGGGCGGACACGGGGCCGCCCGTGGATCGGGGGTTGCGACGGCGCTCCCACCGCGACTCCGGGCGGTGTGAGCGCGCACATTGCGAGGGTCGCGACCGTGCCAGCCGGGACACGGAGGGTCAATGCCCCTTTCCACGACCCCGCGTGAACCCCCGGCGTTCGGGGCGAATCTCCGGAAACCGGGATCGCGCGCGCGAGGAGGGCGCCGCGCGCGCGGCTACTCGCGCCGGCGTCCCAGCCCGAGGAACAGGCGGGCGACGTAGTAGACCGCCGCCACCCCGGCGACGCCCGCCAGCGCCCAGCGGCCGCGCGCCGCGAGGATCCCGGCGACGACCACGGTGGCGACGAGCGCCGCGGCCAGGAACCACCGGCTCGGCCCGCCGGCGGCGCCGGCGCCCGCGGGGCCCGCGCCCCAGCCTGCCCACGCCATGGTCAGCCCCCTCCGTCGAGCTTCTTCTTGAGGAGCGCGTTCACGACGGCCGGGTTGCCCTTGCCGCGCAGCTCCTTCATCACCGCGCCCACGAAGAAGCCGGTCAGGTTCTTCTTGCCGCTCCGGTGCTTCTCCACCTCGGCGGGGCTCGCGGCGAGCACGCGGTCCACCACCGCCTCGATCGCGCCCTCGTCCGAGACCTGCGCGAGCCCCTTCGCCTGGACGACCCCCGCGGGCTCCGCGCCGGTCCGGAAGACCTCCTCGACGACCTGCTTCGCGCCGGGGCCGCCGATCGTGCCGGCGTCGAGCAGCTGCAGGACCGCCGCGAGCTTCTCGGGCGTGAGCCTCCACGCGGCCGGGCCGGTGCCGGCCTCGTTCGCGAGCTTCGCCACCTCGCCGTTCACCCAGTTCGCGATCTTCTTCGCCTTCTCCGGGCCGGCGCCGTAGGCGGCGACCGCGCGGTCGAAGTACGCCGCCACCTGCGCGTCCGAGACGAGGACGCCCGCGTCGTACGCGGAGAGCCCGAGCGCGGTCGTGTACCGCTGCGCGCGCGCCCGCGGCAGCTCGGGGAGCGAGGCCCGGAGCCGCTCGACGAGCGCCGGGGCGACGACCACCGGCGGCAGGTCGGGCTCGGGGAAGTAGCGGTAGTCGTGCGCCTCCTCCTTGGAGCGCATCGAGCGGGTCTCGCCGCGGTCGGGGTCGAACAGGCGCGTCTCCTGCTGGACGGTCCCGCCGCCCTCCACGACCTCCACCTGGCGCCGGGCCTCGTACTCGATCGCGGCCTTGAGGAACCGGAAGGAGTTCATGTTCTTGATCTCGCACCGGGTGCCGTACTTCTCGGCGCCCCGGCGCATCACCGAGACGTTGGCGTCGCAGCGGAGCGACCCCTCCTGCATGTTCCCGTCGTTCACGCCGAGCGCCATGAGGATGGCGCGGAGCGAGCGGAGGTACTCGACCGCCTCGTCGGCGGAGCGGAGGTCGGGCTCGGAGACGATCTCCAGGAGCGGGACGCCGGCGCGGTTGAGGTCCACGCCGGAGCTGCCGTCGGCGGCCACGCCGTGGACGTTCTTGCCCGCGTCCTCCTCCATGTGGATCCGGGTGAGCCGGGCCGTCTTCTCGACGCCGTCGAGGGTGTACGGCACGACGCCGCCGAGGCAGATCGGCAGCTCGTACTGCGAGATCTGGTAGGCCTTCGGGAGGTCCGGGTAGAAGTAGTTCTTCCGCGCGAAGACGCTCTTCGGCCGCACGTCGCACCCGAGCGCGAGGCCGGCCGTGACCGCCATCTCGACCACGCGCTCGTTGAGCACGGGCAGGGCGCCGGGGAGCCCGAGGCAGACCGGGCAGGTGTGCGCGTTGGGCTCGCCCCCGAACTCCGTCGAGCAGGAGCAGAAGATCTTGCTCCGCGTCATCAACTGAGCGTGGACCTCGAGGCCGATGACGAGTTGGAAGTCGGCGAGAGGCATGTCAGGCGATCTCCGGAGTAGGCCAGGTCCCGAGCTCGCGCTCGAGCGCGCGCGCGGCGCGGAGGAGCGTCGCCTCGTCGAACGGCCGGCCGACGAGCTGGAGCCCGATGGGCAGGCCCGTGGGACCGTCCTTCCCGCACGGCAAGGACAGCGCCGGGAGCGCGGCGAGGTTGGAAGTGATGGTGAAGACGTCCGCGAGGTACATCTGGAGCGGGTCCTCCACCTTCTCGCCGAGCTTGAACGCGACGCTGGGCGAGACCGGGCCTGCGACGACGTCGCACTGCTCGAACGCCCGGTCGAGATCCCGCCGGATGAGGGTGCGGACCTTCTGCGCCCGGAGGTAGTACGCCTCGTAGTAGCCCGAGGAGAGCGCGTAGGTCCCGAGCATGATCCGGCGCTTCACCTCCGCGCCGAAGCCGCGCGCGCGCGTCTGCTCGTACATCTCGCGCAGGCCGCCGTCGCCCGCCCGGAGGCCGAACCGCACGCCGTCGTAGCGGCCCAGGTTCGAGGACGCCTCGGCGGTGGCGATGAGGTAGTACGCCGCGATGCCGTACCGCGAGTGCGGGAGCGAGACCTCGACGAGCGTCGCGCCCAGCCTCCGGTACACCTCGAGCGCGGCCTGCACCGCGGCCGTCGTCCCCGGCTCGAGCCCGCCCGCGAGCCACTCCCTGGGCACGCCGATCCGGAGCCCCTTCGCGCCGCCCTCGAGGCTCGCGAGGTAGTCCTCGACGGGCCGCGTCGAGGAGGTCATGTCGCGCGGGTCGTGCCCCGCGACCGTGCGGAGCAGGAGCGCGACGTCCTCGACGCTCCGCGCCAGCGGGCCGACCTGGTCGAGCGACGAGGCGAAGGCGACGACCCCGTACCGCGAGACCCGGCCGTAGGTCGGCTTCATCCCGACCACGCCGCAGAACGCGGCCGGCAGGCGGATCGAGCCGCCGGTGTCGGTCCCGAGCGTCCCGTGCGCGGTCCGCGCCGCGACCGCGGCCGCGCTCCCACCCGAGGAGCCGCCGGGCGTGCGCGCGAGATCCCACGGGTTGCGGCAGGGCTTGAACCCGACGTTCTCGTTGGACGAGCCCATCGCGAACTCGTCCAGGTTGAGCTTGCCGAGCGGGACCGCGCCGGCGGCCGTCAGCCGCTCCACCGCGGTCGCGCTGTACGGCGGGCGCCAGCCCTCGAGGATGCGCGAGCCCGCGGTGGTCGCGACGGCCTTCGTCAGGAAGAGGTCCTTCACCGCGAGCGGAACGCCGTCGAGCGGCGAGCGGCGTTCGCCCCGCGCCGCGCGCGCGTCGGCCTCCTTCGCCGCGGCGCGCGCCTCGTCCGCCGTCACCGCGAGGTACGCCCCGACCTTCCCGTCCACGGCCGCGATCCGCGTCAGCGCGGCCTCGGTCAGCTCCGCGGACGAAACCGTGCGCGCCGCGAGCTGCGCGCCGGCCTCCCGGATCCCCAGCGCCGTCAGGTCGCCCTTCCGCTCGGCGGCGCTCACTCGATGATCCTCGGCACCTGGAAGTGCGTCCCGGCGCGGGCCGGCGCCTCGGCCACGGCCACCTCCGCGCCCAGCCCCGGCCGCGCCTCGTCCGGCCGCACGGGCGCCGCGTCGGCGAGCGCGTGGGTCATCGGCTCGACCCCGCTCACGTCGAGCGCCTTGAGCTCCTCGACGTAGCCGAGGATGCCGGAGAGCTGGCCCGCGAACCGGGCCTCCTCCTCCGGCGTGAGCTTGAGCCGGGCCAGCGACGCGATGCGCCGGACCTCATCGAGCGAGAGCGACACGTGAACCCTCCATGCGGTCGGAGGGCAGATTACTAGCACGGCCCGGCCTGGGCCGCTGTCCTCAACCCTTCAGCTCGCCCCGGAACCAGTTGAGGATCGCGCTCATCACGCCGCCGGGGACCGGCCGCTGGGCGGCGGCGTGCACGAGGTCGTGCTCGTCGAGGAAGATCCCGTGGCAGCCGATGCAGAGGTCGATGGCCACGCCCTCGTGCGTGACCTCGTGCATCTCGGACCCACACCGCGGGCAACGCATCCAGTGGAGCGCGCGCGCGCGTTCGCGCTCCGCCGCCTCGAGCTGCCTGCGCATGGCCTGGGCGAGCTTCCGGATCCGCTCCGCGTCCTCGCGGGCGAAGTACTCGTTCTCGAACGGCGCCTTCATGGCCTTCCTCCCCTGGAGCGTGGGGTCCGGCCGAGCTTCCAGAGGTCGCGGTCAGCGCTCCGATTGAAAGGTACGCTCCGGGGCCAGGGTTTCCCAGGCCGCGCGGGGTGGCCGGAGTGGTCCTTCCGGGGGGTCTTCCGCAGCGTTTGGACGGCGCGGGGCTTCGGCTCGGTCTCCGGCGCGCGCTCAAAGGAATTGTCCTGTTGTGACGGCAGGATAGCTGTCGGCCGGTAAGTGGACTTCTCCCCGCCCCCCGATATTCTCGTCCCGTCGGGCCCTCGCCCGCGCGTCTGCTTTGTTCCACCTTCCCGAGGGGGCCCCCGCAGCCATGGCAAAGCCCAAGCCGAACCGCCGTGTCGGAAAGGAGCGCGCGCCCAAGGGCCGCCCGGACTCCTCGAAGCCCCGCCGCACCGGCATGGCGCGCGAGATCACGGCGATCGTGATCCTGGCGCTCACCCTGGCCGGCGCCCTGGCGCTCGCGACCTTCCATCCGCTCGACGGGGACCTCGTCGGCCGCGGGCTCCCCACGCAGAACCTCGTCGGCCCCGTGGGCCACCGCACCGCGTCCTTCCTCTTCCGCGGGCTGGGCGTCGCCGCGCCCGTGCTCGCGATCGGTCTCGGCGCGCTCGGCTGGCGGATGCTGCGGGGCGTCCCCTCCCGCATCACCGCCGTGGGCACCGCCGCGTACGCGGTGCTGATCGTGGCGGTGGCCGCCCTCGCGCACCTCGCGCTGGCGGGCACGGTGGCGCTCCCGTTCCCGGCGGGGGGCGCGGCGGGGGCCGGCCTCGCGCGGCTCTCGGCGCGGTTCGTCTCGACCTGGGGGAGCGCCATTGCGCTGACCGCGGTCGCGGCCATCGCCCTCGTCGTGGCGACGGGCATCTCGCTGTGGCCGGTGCTGCGCGCGATCTGGGCGGGCACGTGGGGCCTCGTCGCCTTCGGCTCGCGGCGGCTCGCGGCCGCGGTGGACGAGCACCGCGAGGCGATGGCGGAGCTGCGCGAGGAGGAGGCGGAGCGCGCGCGGCAGGCGGCCGAGGAGCTCGCCGCGTCCGCGGAGATCGAGGCCGAGGACGACGACTCGCGCGAGGAGGCGCGGGCCGCCGCCGGCGCGCTGGCGATGGAGCACGTGCGCCGGCAGCTCTTCGACGACCCGGCCTGGGTGGACGGGTTCGCGCCGCCTGCGGCGGTCGAGGCCGCGCGGGCGGCCGC
>JAEYZK010000351.1 GCA_023428085.1 Pseudomonadota bacterium | reverse complement strand
GAGCGCGTCGGCGGCGTGGGCGGCGGCCCGGGCCTTCGCCGGGAGCGCGCGCACGTCCTCGACGGCCGCGGCCCACAGCTGCTCGCTCACGCCGTCCAGCGCGAGCGCGTCGTACTCCTGGGTCACCCGCCCGAGCTCGTCGCTCGCCTCCTCGATGCGCGTGAGCGAATCCACGCGGACCTGCCCCTGCGCCTCCTCGTTCACCAGCACGGCGAACGCGCCCTCGATGTGGGTCACCCACTCGTCGAGCGCGGCCAGCTTCGCCTGGGCCGGCAGCTGGGCGCTGGCCACGGCGCGGAGCCGGGCGGAGAGCGAGCGCGCGCTGAACACGCCGACGAGCGCGACCACGGCGACGAGCAGGAGCGCGAGGCCCATCGCCAACCGGACGCGGGTGGTCAACCGGGTGGAGCTCTTCACGAGGTCGAGGGGGCGGAGGAGTCGTCGCACGCCCTGGAACCGTACCGGCTCGCCGGATCCCGCGCGAGTCCACTGGCTCGGGGCGGGTGCCCCGCACCCCGGGTGTGTGTACGTGCCGGGGCGCCGGGGTCGTGAAACTACTTCTCCCCGTCGCGCGGCTCCGCCACGTACTTCCGCAGCGCCGCCTCCCGCGGCAGCACCGCCATGGGCTCGAGCTCGTCGCGCCGGGAGAGCGCGGCGGCGAAGAAGTCGCGGTTCATCCGGCCGATCACCTCGAGCTGGATCCCCGCGGGGCACGCGGCGGCGCACTCGCCGATCGACGTGCAGTGGCCGAACCCCTCCTCGACGGCCTGGGCGTTCATCGCGAGGACCCGGAGCGGGCGCTCGGGCTGGCCCTGGGGCAGGAGGCCGAGGTGCGTGATCTTCGCGCCGGTGAAGAGGGCCGCCGAGGCGTTCGGGCACACGGCCACGCACGCGCCGCAGCCGATGCAGGCGGCGGCCTCCATCGCGCGGTCGGCGGCGGGCTTCGGGACGAGGATCGCGTTGGCCTCGGGCGCGCTGCCGGTGCGGACGGACGCGTAGCCGCCGGCGGCGATGATCCGATCGAAGGCGCCGCGGTCCACGACGAGGTCCTTCTGGACCGGGAAGGCCCGGGCGCGCCACGGCTCGAGCCGGAGCACGTCGCCGTCCTGGAAGTGGCGCATGTGCGTCTGGCAGATGGTCGCGTTGGGCAGCGGCCCGTGGGCCGCGCCGTTCACGAGGAACCCGCAGGTCCCGCAGATGCCTTCGCGGCAGTCCGAGTCGAACGCCACCGGGTCCTCGCCCCGCTCGACGAGGCGCGCGTTCAGCACGTCGAGCATCTCGAGGAAGGACATGTGCTCCGAGGCGTCGGGCACCTCGTAGCGCACGAACGCGCCGGGCGCCTCCGGGCCCTTCTGCCGCCAGATCTCGAGGACGAGCCGCACGTGGTGCCTCCTGGTCGCAACGGACCTCACTTGTAGCTGCGCTGCTGGAGCGGCACCGTCTCGAAGACGAGCGGCTCCTCGTGGCGGATCGGGCGCTCGGCGCCCGGCCCGTGGCCGCGCCACTCCCACGCGGCGACGTGCGTGAACCGGGCGTCGTCGCGCCTCGCCTCTCCGTCCTCGGTCTGGTGCTCGACGCGGAAGTGCCCGCCGCACGACTCCTCGCGCACGAGCGCGTCCTGGCACATGAGCGTCGCGAGCTCGAAGTAGTCGGCGATGCGGCCGGCGCGCTCGAGCTCCTGGTTCAGCTCCTCGCCGGTCCCGGTGACCTTGAGGTCGCGCCAGAACTGCTCCTCGAGCCCCGGCAGGGCGGCGAGCGCGCGGGTGAGGCTCTCGCGCGAGCGGGCCATCCCGCAGTCGTTCCACAGGATCTCGCCGAGCGCGCGGTGGAAGTGCTCCACCGGCTTCGTGCCGCCGTTCCCGAGGAGCCGCCGCGCGCGCGCCAGGACGTCCGCCTCGGCGTCGCGGAACGCGGCGTGCCCGGTGTCGAGCTTCGCGAGGCCGCCGCGGGCGAGGTAGTCGCCGATCGTGTAGGGCAGGATGAAGTAGCCGTCCGCCAGCCCCTGCATCAGCGCGCTCGCCCCCAGGCGGTTCGCGCCGTGGTCGGAGAAGTTCGCCTCGCCCCCGACGAAGAGGCCCGGCACCGTGCTCATGAGGTCGTAGTCCACCCAGAGCCCGCCCATCGTGTAGTGGACCGCCGGGTAGATCCGCATCGGGACGTCGTGCGGGTCCTCGCCGGTGATCCGCTCGTACATCTCGAACAGGTTGCCGTAGCGCTCGTCGAGGACGCGGCGGCCGAGCCGCTGGAACGCGTCGCGGAAGTCGAGGTAGACGCCGAGGCCGCCCGGCCCGACGCCGCGGCCCTGGTCGCAGACCGCCTTCGCGGCCCGCGAGGCGATGTCGCGCGGGGCGAGGTTGCCGTAGGTCGGGTACATCCGCTCCAGGTAGTAGTCGCGGTCGGCGTCGGGGATGTCGCCCGGCGGGCGGGCGTCGCCCTTCGCCTTCGGCACCCAGACGCGGCCGTCGTTCCGGAGCGACTCGCTCATCAGCGTGAGCTTCGACTGGTACTCGCCGGAGCGCGGGATGCACGTCGGGTGGATCTGCGTGTAGCAGGGGTTCGCGAAGAAGGCGCCCTTGCGGTGCGCGCGCCAGATGGCGGTGGCGTTGGAGCCGCGCGCGTTGGTGGAGAGGTAGAAGACGTTGCCGTAGCCGCCCGTGGCGAGCACCACCGCGTCGGCCGCCCAGGAGCGGATCGCCCCGGTGACGAGGTCGCGGGTGACGATCCCGCGGGCGCGCCCGTCCACGACGACGAGCTCGAGCATCTCGTGGCGCGGGTGGAGCTTCACCGTCCCGGCCGCGACCTGGCGCAGCAGCGCCTGGTACGCGCCGAGCAGGAGCTGCTGCCCCGTCTGCCCGCGCGCGTAGAAGGTGCGGGACACCAGCGCGCCCCCGAACGAGCGGTTCGCGAGCGTGCCGCCGTACTCGCGGGCGAAGGGGACGCCCTGCGCCGTGCACTGGTCGATGATCGCGGTGGAGAGCTCGGCGAGCCGGTAGACGTTGGCCTCGCGGGCGCGGAAGTCGCCGCCCTTGATCGTGTCGTAGAAGAGCCGCTCGACCGAGTCGCCGTCGTTCGTGTAGTTCTTCGCCGCGTTGATCCCGCCCTGGGCCGCGATGGAGTGCGCGCGGCGCGGGCTGTCCTGGATGCAGAAGTTGACGACGTTGTAGCCGAGCTCGCCGAGCGACGCGGCGCAGGCGCCGCCCGCGAGGCCGGTGCCGACCACGATGATCGTGTACCGCCGCTTGTTGGCGGGGTTCACGAGCTTCATCTCGAACTTCCGCTGCTCCCACTTCGAGCCGAGCGGGCCGCCCGGGACGCGGGCGTCCAGGCGGGCGCGGGCGGGCGCGGCGGGGGCAGGGGGCGCGGTGCGCAGGTCGGTCGCCATGGGCTACACCTTCACCACGCCGAGGATCACGGCGAGCGGGATGGCGGAGAAGCCGATCGCCAGCACGGTGGCGAGGCCGGCCGCGAACCTCTGCACCTGGGGCGTGAGGCGCCGGTTGGAGAGGCCGAGCGACTGGAACATCGAGTAGACGCCGTGCCAGAGGTGGAAGGCGAGGGCGACCATCGCGAGGACGTACGCGAGCACGCCCGCGAGCTGCCCGAAGCGGATCACCACGTTCCGGTAGATCTCGCCCTCGCGGAAGTCCGGGTGCGCGACGCCGACCGTGAGGTCGAGCACGTGGTAGACGACGAAGAGCAGGATGAGCAGCCCGCTCCAGAGCATCGTGCGCGACGCCGCCGACGACGCGTCCGGCCGGTAGTCGGCGTAGGCCACGCCGCGCGCCTGCCGCGCCCGGAGCTGCAGCTCGATCCCCGCCCACGCGTGCGCCACCACCGCGACGAGGAGCACGATCCGCGCCGTCCAGAGGAGGGCCGGCGCGGCGCGGAGCAGGCGGCCGTACGCGTCGATCTTCTCCGGCCCGGCGAACACCTGCAGGTTCCCGAGCATGTGGACGAAGACGTAGAGCACGAGCAGGAGGCCCGTGACCGCCATGATGATCTTCTTGCCGATGGTGCTGCGCCAGAGCAGGCCGAGGCGCGAGATCCGCCGCGGCGCCGGCGCGGTCAGATCCTTCACCGCCGTGGCCATGGCGCCTTGACTAACGGTACCGCCCGGGCCCCGCGAGACCGATCTGGGTGCGCAGCCGGGCAGGCGGCGCGCCCGGTCCCCTCATAAACGGGCGTTCCTCAGCCGGAGCGCGTTCGCGATCACCGTCACCGAGCTGAAGCTCATCGCCGCCGCCGCCAGCATCGGCGAGAGCAGCCACCCGAACGCCGGGTAGAGCGCCCCCGCCGCGATGGGCACGCCGAGCACGTTGTACGCGAAGGCCCACCAGAGGTTCTGCCGGATGTTGCGGAGCGTCGCGCGGGAGAGCCGCCGCGCCCGGACGAGGGCGGCGAGCTCGCCCGAGACGAGCGTGAGCCCGGCCGACTCGATCGCGACGTCGGTCCCGGTGCCCATGGCGACGCCGACGTCGGCGGCGGCGAGCGCGGGCGCGTCGTTGATGCCGTCGCCCGCGAAGGCGATGGCCCGGGCGCGCCCGCGGAACCGCTCCACCGCGGCGGCCTTCCCCTCGGGCTTCACCTCCGCCTCGACCGCGTCGATCCCCAGCTCGCGCGCGACCGCGCGCGCCGTGGTCCAGCCGTCCCCGGTGATCATCGCGATCGTGCGGATCCCCTCCGCGTGGAGCGCGCGGATCGCCGCGGCCGCCCCGGGCTTCAGCGGATCGCGCGCGGCGAGGAGCCCGGCGAGGGCGCCGTCCACGGCGACGAGGACGACCGTGTTCCCCCCGCCCGCGAGCTCCTCGGCGCGGAGCGCGAGCGGCCCCGCGTCCACGCCCACGCGGGCGAGGAGCGCGGCGTTGCCGAGCGCCACCTGGCGCCCCTCGACCGAGGCCGTGATCCCGTGGCCCGGCACCGCCTGGAACGCGGTCGCCTCGGGGACGGCCAGGCCGCGCGCCCGCGCGCCCGCGACGATCGCCGCCGCCAGGGGGTGCTCCGAGCCGCGCTCCGCGCCGGCCGCGAGCTGGACGAGCGCGTCCACGTCGAAGCCGGGGGCGGGCTCGGCGGCCGCGAGGACGGGCGTCCCGCGCGTGAGGGTCCCGGTCTTGTCGAGCAGCAGCGTGTCCACCTTCTCGAACCGCTCGAGCGCCTCCGCGCTGCGCACGAGCACGCCCGCGGCCGCGCCGCGGCCCGTCCCGACCATGATCGCCATCGGCGTCGCGAGCCCCAGCGCGCACGGGCAGGCGATGATGAGGACCGACACCGCCGCCACCAGCGCGTGCGCGAGCCGCGGCTCGGGCCCGAGCGCCATCCACGCCGCCGCGGCGAGGAGGGCCACCCCGACCACCGCCGGCACGAACCACGCCGAGACCGCGTCCGCGAGCCGCTGGATCGGCGCGCGGCTCCGCTGCGCGTCCATCACCATCCGCACGATCTGGGAGAGGAGCGTGTCCTTCCCGACGCGCTCGGCGACGATCACCAGCGTCCCGTTGCCGTTGAGCGTCGCCCCGGTGACGGGATCCCCGGCCCGCTTCTCGACGGGGATCGCCTCGCCGGTGACCATCGACTCGTCCACCGCCGACGCGCCCGCCTCGACCCGTCCGTCCACCGGGATCTTCTCGCCGGGCCGCACCCGGAGGCGATCGCCGGCCCGCAGGGCGTCCACGTCCACGTCGCGCTCGTCGCCCGCCTCGAGGCGGCGGGCGGTGCGCGGCGCGAGCCGGAGGAGCGCCCGGACCGCGCCCGACACGCGCCCCCGCGCGCGGAGCTCCAGGACCTGGCCGAGCAGGACGAGCTCGACGATCACCGCCGCGGACTCGAAGTAGAGCGGCGGCGCCCCGTGCCCGATCTGATCGACGAGCGCGGCCGGGAAGGCGCTCGCCGGGAGGACCGTCGCCGCCGCGCTCCAGGCGTAGGCCGTCGCGGTCCCGAGCCCGATGAGCGTGAACATGTTGAGCCGCCGCGTCCGCAGCGAGACCCACGCGCGCTCGAAGAACGGCCACCCGCCCCAGATCACCACCGGCGTCGCGAGGGCCCACTGGAGCAGGGCGAACCCCCTCCCCCCCAGCGCGCGCCGGAAGGGCATGTCGCCGAGGACCATGTCCCCCATGGCGAGCACCAGCACCGCCGCCGCCGGCGCGAGCCCCCACCAGAAGCGCCGGCGCATCGAGCGGAGCTCCGGGTTGTCGGGCTCCTCCATCGACGGGACGCCGCCCACGACCAGCGGCTCGAGCGCCATGCCGCAGATCGGGCAGGGGACCGGCGAACGCTCCCGGACCTCCGGATCCATCGGGCAGACCCAGACGACCTCGGCGCCCGCCGGCACCGCCGGCGCCGCGTCGGGCATGCCCCCCGGCCTGCGCGACAGGTGGCCGCCCGGATCCGCGGTGAACTTCGCGAGGCACTTCGGGCTGCAGAAGGAGTACCGCCGGCCGGCGTGCTCGAGCTGCCCGCCCTTCGGCGCCTTGGGGTTCACCTCCATGCCGCAGACGGGATCGATGGCGATGAACGACGCCGGCGCGGCCTCGAACCGGGCGCGGCAACCGGCGCTGCAGAAGTGGTAGCGGTAGCGGCCGCGCTCGACGGTGCCGCCCGGCGGGGCGGCGGGATCGACGTCCATCCCGCAGACGGGATCGCGCGTCGGGGCGGCGGCGGTCGTGGGAGGGGAGCTGGTCATGGGGTCGGGCGGAGAGATAGCGTTGCGCGCCTGCCGGGGCCCGTCGGTCCGGCGACCCGTCAGAGCCGCACGTTCTGCGGCGGCGCGACGAAGCGCGCCACCAGGCGGAGCACGTCGTCGATGTCGAAGGGCTTCGCCAGCCAGCCGTCCGCCTCGACCTCGGCCGCGCGGAGCTGCGCGTTCTCGGCGGCCGTGACCACCACGATCGGGCAGGCGCGGCCGTACCGGCGCCGGAACTCGCGCGCGAAGTCCCACCCGTTCATCACCGGCATCCGCATGTCCAGCAGGATGAGGCCGGGCATCTCCTCGGCGACGCGCTCCAGCGCCCGCTGCCCGTCGCTCGCGGTCCGGACGCGGTGGCCCGCCTCCTGGAGGACCATCTCCTCGAGCTGGAGGAGATCCAGATCGTCCTCGACGACGAGCACGTCCCTCATGCCCGCCCCTCCGGCGCCGCGGGCAGGGTGAAGTGGAAGGTCGAGCCCTGGCCGGGCGTGCTCTCGAACCAGATCTTCCCGCCGTGGCGGGTGACGATCTCGCGGGAGAGATCGAGCGAGAGCCCGAGCCCGCCGTAGTCCTCCGGCGTGCCGGCGTGGGCCCGGTAGTAGCGCTCGAAGATGCGGGGCTGCCGCTCGAGGGGGATGCCCACCCCGTGGTCGGCGACGGACACCCGGGCCTCGCCGTCCGCGAGGAGGACGCGGGCCTCCACCGCGCCGCCGCCGGGCGAGAAGCGGACGGCGTTGTCGAGCAGGCTCTGGAGCACGCGCGCGATCCGATCCCGGTCCCCCTCGACCGGCACCGGCCCCGGCGCCACGCACTGGAACGTGTGGGCGCCGTCGGCGGTCCGCAGCCGCTCCACCACCTCGGCGGCCAGGCGGGCGAGGTCGAACCGCTCGGGCGCGCCGTCGCCCAGGTCGAGCCGGAGCCGCGAGGCGTCGAGCAGGTGCTGCACGAGCCGGGTCATGCGATCGACCTGGCGCTGCACGACCATGAGCGCGGGCGCCTCGGCGGGCGCCCGCCGCTGCACGAGCTGGGCGTAGGCCTTCACCACCGCCAGCGGGGTCTTGAGCTCGTGCGCGGCGGTGGCGAGGAACTCGTCGCGCATCGCCTCGAGGTGGTGGGCCGCGGACACGTCGCGGAAGACGACGATGCTGAGGGTCGCGCCCCGCGGCGCGCCCGACTCCGTGAAGGGCGCGGCCGAGACGCTCAGCACCACCTCGCGGCCGTCCGCCCGCCGGAGCAACGTCGCGCGCGTGCTGCGCTCGCCGTGGAACGCGCGGGCGCTCGCGAGCTCGCCCAGGGGGATGGGCGAGCCGTCGGGGTTGCGGGGCTGGAACCGCCGGGCGAACTCCTCGAGCGTCCCCAGCACCTCCGCCTTGCTCTTCACCCCGAGCAGCTCGAGCGCGGCGCGGTTCGCCTCGAGGATGCCCGTCGTGCCGGTGATCAGCACGCCGTCCACCATCGACTCGACCGCGGCGCGGATCTCCGCGCCGAAGCTCCGGAGCCGGGAATGCGCGCGGCGGACGAGCGCGTACACGAGCCCCGAGGTGACGACGACGAAGAACCAGCCCTTGAAGGTCTGGAGCTGATCGCGGTCCGCCGGGTCGGGGACCAGGAGCTCGAGGGTGCGGTCGGAGAACAGGATCCAGAGCCCGCCCACGGCGGCGTAGACGAGCATCACGCGGAGGGGCGTCCACGACACGCCGCGGAACCAGCGGGAGCGCACGGTGTGGCTGCGCCGGCCTTGCGGCGTGACGCTCGTGGGGACTGAAGCCAGCGCGGGCGGCTCCACGGCTCACCTCTATCCCTCCTCCCGGACCTTGTCGAGCGTGGGATTCACGCTCAGCGAAGATCATCCGGACCCCCGGCCGGACCCCGGCGGGGGGCCCGCCGAGGGTCCGCGCGAGGCCCTCCGGGGGCGCCGCGTGCTATAAGCCAGCCTGCTTGGCGGACGAGATCCTGATCGTGGCCGGCGAGGCCAGCGCCGATCTGCACGCGGCCCGTGCGCTGCATGAGCTGCGCAGGCTCCGGCCCGGCGTTCACGCGTTCGGGGTGGGTAGCGCGCGGCTCCGGGAGGCGGGGCTCGAGGTGGTCGCGCCCGCGGAGGACATCTCGGTCATGGGGATCGCCGAGGTGCTGCCGCGCATCCCGCGCATCCTCGGCATCCTCCGCCAGCTCGCGCGCGCCGCGGAGGCCCGCCGGCCGCGGGCGGCGCTGCTCGTGGACCTCCCCGACTTCAACCTCCGGCTCGCGGCCAAGCTCAAGCGGCTCGGGATCCCCGTCGTCTACTACGTCTCGCCGATGATCTGGGCGTGGCGGCAGGGGCGCGCGAAGAAGATCGCGCGCATCGTGGATCGGATGCTCTGCATCCTGCCGTTCGAGGAGCGGTTCTACGAGGGAACGGGCGTGTCCGCGCGGTTCGTCGGCCACCCGTTCGCCGAGCGCCCGCCCCCCGGACCCACCGCGCGGTACCGGGCCGAGCTGGGCCTCGCCGCCGGCCGCACGACCATCGCGATCATGCCGGGGAGCCGGCACGCCGAGCTCAAGCGGCTCCTCCCGCCCATGCTCCAGGCGGCCGAGCGCATCCGCGCCGCGCACCCGGACGCCCAGTTCGTCGTGCCGATCGCGCCGACGCTCCAGCGCGACGCGCTCGCCCCGTACCTCGCGAAGCACCAGGCGCTCGACGTGACGCTCGTGGACGGGCAGGCCGAGCAGGCCGTCGGGGCGAGCGACGCGGCGATCGTGAAGAGCGGCACGTCCACGCTCGAGACGGCGCTCATGCTCCGGCCGATGGTGGTGGTCTACAAGCTCTCGTGGCTCTCGTACTGGGTGGGGCGCCTCCTCGTGCGGATTGCCCATTTCGCGCTGGTGAACATCCTGGCGGGGAGGGGGATCGTGCCCGAGCTGCTCCAGGGCGAGGCGAGCCCGGCGCGGATGGCGGCCGAGGTCGAGCGCCTGCTCACCGACCGCACGGCCCGCGAGGCGCAGCTCGCGGGGCTTCGCGAGGTGCGGGCGTCGCTGGGTGAGCCGGGCGCGCCGGAGCGGGTCGCGGCGGAGGTGGCGCGGGCGATGAGGGGGGGCGGATGACGGGGACGAGAGAGGCGCTGGTCTGCTTGCCGACGTACGACGAGGCGGAGAACGTCGAGCCGATCTGCAGGGCCATCCTGGCGGCCTCGCCGGCGCTGGAGGTCCTGGTGATCGACGACAACTCGCCCGACGGGACGGGCGCCATCGCGGACCGGATCGCGGCCGGGGAGCCGCGCGTGCACGTGCTCCACCGCGCCGGGAAGGAGGGCCTCGGGAAGGCCTACCTCGCGGGCTTCGCCTGGGCGCTGGAGCGCGGATACCGGCTCGTGCTCGAGATGGACGCCGACTTCTCGCACGACCCGAAGCACCTGCCCGCGCTGCTCGCCGCCGCGGGCGACGCCGACCTCGCGCTCGGCTCGCGGTACGTCCCGGGCGGCGGCACCGTGAACTGGGGGGTCGGGCGGCGGCTCCTCTCGCGCGGCGGGAGCCTGTACGCGCGCACCATCCTCGGGCTGCCGATCCGCGACCTCACCGGCGGGTTCAAGTGCTTCCGCCGCGAGGTGCTCGAGGCGATCGATCTCGGGTCCGTGGCCTGCACCGGGTACGCCTTCCAGATCGAGCTCACCTACCGCGCCGTCAAGCGCGGCTTCCGGGTGGTCGAGGTCCCGATCGTGTTCGCCGACCGCCGCGTCGGGCAGTCGAAGATGTCGAAGAAGATCGTGTTCGAGGCGCTCCGCAAGGTGTGGGCCATCCGGAGCTCGCCGTTCGCCCGGTCGCTCCGGCATCCCGATCCACGCCCGACCCCGTGAGGCCCGCGCCCGGCGCGTGCCCCCGGGCCCCCTCCCCGGACCCTGCGTGCTATCCTCCGATCCGCATGGCGGTCGCCTCCGAGCTCCTCAGCCTCAGCGTCGTCGCGCTCTCGGCGATCTTCTTCGTCGTCGATCCGATCGCGGCGACGCCGTACTTCCTGGCGTGGACCCGGGGCGACAGCCCGGCCCGCCGGCGCGAGACCGCGCTCCGCGCGGCCGTCGCCACCTTCCTCGTGCTCACCTTCTTCGGCCTCGCCGGGGAGCTCGTGTTCCGGCTGCTCGGGATCAGCATGGCGGCGTTCAAGGTGGCGGGCGGGGTGGTGCTGCTCCTGCTGGCGCTCGACATGATCCGGACCCAGCCCTCCCGGACCCGGATCACCCGGGGTGAGGTGCAGGCGGGGTCGGACAAGGAGGACATCGCCGTCGTCCCGCTGGCGATGCCGCTCCTCGCCGGTCCGGGCTCGATCGCGACCGTGATCGTCCTCATGGCGCGCACGCGCGCCGGGCCGTGGTGGCACAAGGCGCCCGTCCTGGGCGCGATCCTCGTCACCGCCGTGGCGACCTACTTCATCCTCGCCAGCGCGGCCCGCACCGAGCGGATGCTCGGGCGGAGCGGCCTCGCCATCCTGGAGCGCGCCGCGGGCCTGCTCCTCGTGGCGGTCGCGGTCCAGTTCATGCTGGATGGGGTGGGCGAGGCGTTGCCCTCGCTCTGGCGGGGGTGAGCCCTCCCGTGAACGAGCCCGCGCCCGGATCGCGGGACCTGCCTTGGGCCCGAGCGGTGCGCTCGACCGCCTGGCGCGGCGGAGCCGCAAAGAAGGCGTGGCGCTCCCGGGGTGAACCGTTGCATGCTAGGCGGGGCAAGGTCCAGACGACTTTCACCTGTCGCCCCGCGCCGGCGGCGCGGGCTCTGGGAGAGACGACACCATGGCCAACGCAAAGGTGATCCGCACCTTCTCGATGCTCGGCGCCGACGGCGCGGGCAAGACCGCGCTCGTCGAGGCGCTGCTCCGGGTCGCCGACGCGAAGAAGGCCAGCCCCGACGGCTCGACCGGGCGCCTCGACGCCGAGCCGGAGGAGAAGAAGCGCAACTTCACGCTGTCGCTCCACCCCCAGAGCTTCGAGGAGGGCGGGCGCGCGTTCCACGTCATCGACTGCCCCGGCTTCGCCGCCTTCCTGACCGAGGTCGAGTGGGCCCTCCAGGTCACCGACGGCGCCTTCCTCGCCGTCTCCGCCGCCGACGGCGCCCACAACCGCACCGAGCGCACGTACGACGTCCTCGCCGAGTCCGGCCGCCCCGCGATCGCGGTCGTCAACCGCCTCGACCACGAGCAGGCCGACTTCGCGAAGGCGCTCGCCGACATGGAGTCGTCGCTCAAGGTGAAGGCCATCCCGCTGCAGCTCCCGATCGGCGCCGGCGGGAGCGTGAAGGGGCTCGTGGACCTCGTCACGCAGAAGGCGCACCTCTGGGACGGCAAGAACTTCGCGAGGTGGACCGAGGCCGGCGTCCCCGCGGAGCTCGCGGAGGAGGTCGAACGGCTCCGGACGGCGCTCGTCGAGGCGGCGGCCGAGGGCGACGACGAGCTCCTCGGCAAGTACCTCGAGGGCGGCTCGCTCTCCGAGGCGGAGATCATCCGCGGCGTCGCCGCCGGGGCGAAGGCCCAGCGGTTCCTGCCGGTCGCCTGCGCCTGCGCCAAGACGGGCGTCGGGGTGCGCGAGCTGCTCGACCTCGCCGTGGCGGTCCTCCCACCCCCGGGCCCGATCGCGGCGAAGGACGCGCACGGCGCGGCCGTCGAGCGCAAGCCCGACGCCGGCGCCCCGCTCGTCGGCCAGGTGTTCAAGACCACCATCGATCACTTCGCAGGCCGCATCGACTACGTGCGCATCTTCTCGGGCACGCTCAAGAAGGACGCGACGCTCGTCAACCCGCGCACCCGGACCGAGGAGCGCATCGCGCACTTCTTCCGGACCGACGGGGCGCAGAACATCGAGATCGACGAGGCCGGCCCGGGCGACTTCGTGGTGCTGCTCAAGCTCAAGGACGCGCGGACGGGCGACACCCTCGCGGACGCGGGCGCCGCGGTGACGCTGCCCGAGTTCCGGCAGCACACGCGGCCGGTCTCGTACGCGGTGCACGCGAAGGGCGGCGACGACAAGGCGTCGGCGGCGCTCCACAAGCTCATCGAGGAGGACCCGTCGCTCGAGCTCGCCCGCTCGCCCGACACCGGCGAGATGCTCCTCCAGGGCATGGGCCAGGCGCACATCGAGGTGACCGTCGAGCGCGTGAAGCGCAAGCACGGCGTCGAGATCACCCTCGCGCCTCCGACGCCGGCCTACCTCGAGACCATCACGACGACCTCCAAGGCCCAGGGCAAGTTCAAGCGCCAGACGGGCGGGCACGGCCAGTACGGGGACTGCCACGTCGAGCTCTCCCCGAAGGCGCGCGGCGAGGGCTTCGAGTTCGAGGACGCGATCGTGGGCGGCGTCATCCCGCGCCAGTTCATCCCCTCGGTCGAGAAGGGCATCCGCGGCGCGATCGGCTCGGGGCCGCTCGCAGGGTACCCGGTGGTGGACTTCAAGGCGAAGCTCGTCTTCGGCAGCTACCACGACGTGGACAGCTCCGACATGGCGTTCCAGGTGGCCGGCTCCATGGCCTTCAAGAAGGCCGTCCTGGAGGCCCGCCCGATCCTCCTCGAGCCGGTGATGAAGCTCGAGGTGCGCGTCCCCGAGGAGTACGTGGGCGCGGTGATGGGCGACCTCAACAGCCGGCGCGCCAAGGTCCAGGGGATGGAGCCGCTCGCCCGCGGCGTCCTCGTCCGCGCGCTCTGCCCGCACGCCGAGGCGATGAGCTACGACGCCGACCTCCGCTCCCTCACCCAGGGCGTCGGCTACTTCACCATGGAGCCGTCGCACTACGACCCGGTGCCGCCGCCCATCGCGCAGAAGATCATCGACAAGCGCCGGGCCGAGGGGAAGGTGAAGGGGGTCGAGGAGTAGGCCCCCTTCGACAGGCTCAGGGTGAGCGGGGCTGACGTGTGGGTCGCGCCCGGGGGCGACTTCGCCTAGAATCCTGCTCCCTTGCGCACCTACCTTCGCCTGCTCCGCTTCGCCGCCCCCTACCGCTGGCGGATCCTCGCGGCCGTGGGCTGCATGCTGGTGTTCGGCGCCGGCACGGCCGCGTACGCGTACCTGCTCGGCCCCGCCCTCAAGTTCCTCATCGGCGGCGGGGAGGGGGGGCTGCAGGTCCGGATCCCGTTCCTCGACACGGCGCGGGCGCCCGGCGGCCTGCTCCAGCTCGATCGGCAGCAGGCGCTCGCCGCCCTCCCCATCGCGATCCTCGCGGTCACGCTCCTGAAGGGCCTCGCCTACTTCGGCCAGCATTTCCTCATGTCCACGACCGGCCAGCGGGTCGTCGCGGACGTCCGCAAGGCCCTCTTCGCCCACCTGCTCCGGCTCTCGCCGGCGTTCTACACGCGCCGGCACTCCGGCGACCTCCTCCAGCGGTTCTCGGCCGACGTGAACGTGATCGAGTCCGCGGTCACGAACGCCGTCGTCGCGTACCTGCGCGACGGCATCACCGTCGTCCTGATGCTCGCGACGTGCTTCGTGATGAACTGGAAGATGTCGCTCATCGCCTTCGGCGCGATCCCGGTCACGCTGTTCCCGATCGTCCGGCTCGCGAAGCGGCTCAAGAAGGTGACGGGCCACGCGCGCAAGACGGGCGGCGAGCTCCTGGAGATGGTCCAGGAGGCCGTCTCCGGGATCCGCGTCGTCCAGGCGTACGGGATGGAGAGCTGGGAGGCGAAGCGGTATGGCGACGCCAACTCCCGGCTGCTCAAGATCCTCCGGCGCGGCGTCGTGGCGACCGGCTTCTCCTCTCCGCTCATGGAGGTCATGGCGGCGAGCGGGCTCGCGGCGGCGATCTGGTGGGTCGGCGGGCTGATCGTGCGGGGGGCGCTCCCCGCCGACCAGTTCCTGTCCTTCATCGCGGCGGTGCTCCTCCTCTACACGCCGGTGAAGCAGCTCGGGCGCCAGGGCCAGACGATCCTCCACGGCGCGGTCTCGGCGGAGCGGATCTTCGAGCTGCTCGACACGCCCAGCCAGGTCGCCGACACGGGCGCGCGCACGCTCCCGCCGTTCCGGGAGGCGGTGCGGTACGAGGGCGTCTCGTTCCGGTACGGGCCGGACCTCCCCCAGGTCCTCACCGACGTCTCGCTCGAGCTGCGGCGGGGCGAGGTGGTGGCGCTCGTCGGCTCCTCGGGCGGCGGGAAGACCACCGTCGCGAACCTGCTCCCGCGGTTCTGGGACCCGACCGAGGGCCGGATCACCATCGACGGGATCGACGTCCGCGAGGCGACGCTGGCGAGCCTGCGCAGCCAGATCGCGCTCGTCACCCAGGAGACGGTGCTCTTCAACGACACCGTGCGGGCGAACATCGCGTACGGCCGCCCCGACCTCGCGCTGGCCGAGGTCGAGCGGGCGGCGCGGCTCGCCCAGGCGCACGACTTCATCCAGTCGCTCCCGGAGGGCTACGACACCAAGGTGGGCGAGCGCGGCGCGCTCCTCTCCGGCGGTCAGCGGCAGCGGATCACCATCGCGCGCGCCTTCCTGAAGCAGGCCCCGCTCCTCATCCTCGACGAGGCGATGAGCGCGCTCGACGCGGAGAGCGAGCGCGAGGTGCAGCGCGCGCTCGACGCGCTGATGCGCGGGGAGTCCGGCCACCGCCCGACCACGCTCGTCATCGCCCACCGCCTGTCCACCATCCGCGACGCGGACCGGATCCTCGTCATCTCCGCGGGCCGGGTGGTCGAGGCGGGGCGGCACGACGAGCTCCTCGCGCGCGGCGGCGAGTACGCGCGCCTCTACCGCGCCTTCGACGGCTCCGACCGCGCCGGCGCGCGCGCCGTCCACGGGTGAGCCGCTTGCTCCGACGCGCCGCGTCCGTCCTCGTCGTCGTCGCCGCGGTCGCCTACGGCGCCTTCGGCGTCCGGGCGGCCGG
>JAEYZK010000068.1 GCA_023428085.1 Pseudomonadota bacterium | reverse complement strand
GCGCCCGGGGCGGCATGCGGCGCGGCGCGGGGCCCTGGGCGGTGCGGGGCGGCAGCTCGCGGACCTCGGTCTCCACCGTGTAACAGGCGGCGCCGAGGGCGAGCGAGAGCAGGGCCGAGAGCCTGAGGAGCGGGTGCATGGCGAGGTCATGCCAGGCAGCCGCGCCGCGGGCAAGGACCTCGTAGGACTGGCAGTGGGAGCGTGTGCGCGCTCCCGGCGGGGCAGCCCCGCCCGATCACGTCACGCGCCGCGGGACGAGCGGGCGCCCCTCGGAGTGGCGCTCGGACGCGGGCCTGCCGGACAGCGAGCTCGGCGCGTCCACGTGCGCGCCGTCGTCCACGCCGACGCCGAGTCGATCGACGAGCTCGCCGCCGAGCCACCCCGACACGAGCGCGAGGAGCACCGCCACCGCGGAGAGGATCACCGCCGGTGTGCTCTGCTCGTCCGGGTCCGCGTACCGGGCCCCCCACGAGAAGATGAAGAGCGCCACCACCGCCACGTTGGCCAGGCCGTGGAGCGCGCCGATGCGCTTCGCCCGGGTGCCCTTGGGGATGGCGAGCCAGTCGACGAGCCCGAACACCGCCGCGAGCAGCCCGCCGATGATGCCGGCCGCGATCATGTAGAAGGCGGCCCGCGAGAAGCTCGCGCCTCCGCCGGCCGCACGGATGAGGTCGAAGAAAAACGACGTCGCCAGGAGCCCCAGCGGGAACACGATCAACATCGGGTGGACCGGATGCCCGAACGCCTTCGCCTTGCTTTCCATCGCGCCCTCCCTCGCCAGGCACAAGCTGGGCAGCTCGGCGCGGGATGGCACGCGGAGGCGCAGGGGCCGGCGCCCGGCGGCTCACTCCGGACGGTGGACCACGGCCTCGATGTTGTGCCCGTCCTCGTCGAGCACGAACGCGGCGTAGTACGTCGGGTGGTACTCCGGCCGCACGCCCGGCCTGCCGTTGTCCTTCGCGCCGGCGGCGAGCGCCGCGGCGTGGAACGCGTCCACGGCCTTCCGGCTGGGCGCGGTGAACGCGACGTGCGCGGGGCGCGCGTTCTCGGGGTCCTGCCCGATCCAGAGGTCCGGATGCTTGTCGGCGCCCATCCCCACGACGCCCTCGTGCTCCACGAGGACCTCGTAGCCGAGCGGCGCGAGGGCGGCGGCGTAGAACGCGCGCGCCGTGCGGACGTCCTTCACCTTGAGCGTCAGATGGTCGATCACGTGGGCTCCCTGGAGAGGGGACGGCGTCTTCGTACTCCGGGTCCCGGGGGCCGTACACTCCCCGGCCGGGCCGAGGGTGGCTCGACCGCCCGGGGCGCGGGCTCGTTCACGGGAGCGGAGGCGCGGCCTCGACCAGCGGCGGCAGCCGCCCGGCCCACGGCTGGGCCTCCTCGAGCTGCGCGGCGAGGCGGAAGAGCGTCGTCTCCTCGCCGAAGCGACCCACGACCTGTACGCCGATGGGGAGGCCGTCCGCGGAGAAGTGGAGCGGCACGCTCATCGCGGGCTGGCCGGTCTGGTTGAAGAGCATGGTGTTCCCGGTCGCGTCGAACGACCGGGGCGACAGCTCGTCGAAGATGTAGTCGAGCACACGCCGGAGCGGCACGCCGGCCGCCAGGCGGATCCCGAGCCGCTCCCCGCGCGTGAGGTCGAGGCCGCCGACGCGCTGCGGCGGCTGGGCGAGCGTCGGGGTGACGAGGACGTCGTACGCCGCGTGGAATGCCGCCATCGCCCGCGCTGCCCGGTGCATCTCGGCCTCGGCGACGACGAGCGCGCACGCGGAGAGGTGCCGGCCCGCGGCGGCGAGGAGGCGGGTCTCGGGCTCGAGCTCGCCCCGGCGCGGCCGGCGGCCCACAGCCGCCGTCGCGTGGGCGACGTCCGCCGCCGTCTGCGCCGCCGAGGTGGTGAGGTACGCCCGGATGAGCGGCTCGCGCGCGATGTCGGGGTGCGCCTCCTCGACGTCGTGGCCGAGGTCGGTGAGCAGGCGCGCGGCGCGCTCCACGGCCTCCTCGCACTCGCGGTTCGTGAACCGCCCGAACAGCGACCGCCGCGTGACCGCGACGCGCAGCCTGCCGGGCGGGACGCCGACCTCCGCGAGGAACGGTCGCGCCGGCGGCGGCGCGCCGTACGGATCGCCGGGGCAGGGCCCGGCGAGCACGTCGAGGAAGGCGGCCGAGTCGCGGACGGAGCGGGTGAGGACGCCCTGGGTCGCGAGGCCCGAGAGCACGGCGCCCTGGAGCGGCCCCCAGCTCACGCGCCCGCGGCTCGCCTTGAGGGCGAAGACCCCGCAGCAGGACGCGGGGATCCGGAGCGAGCCGCCGCCGTCGTTGCCGTGGGCGGCCGGCACGATCCGCGCGGCGACCGCGGCGCCCGACCCGCCGGACGAGCCGCCCGGCGTGTGCGCGAGGCTCCAGGGGTTCCGGGAGGGGCCGCGGAGCTGCGGCTCGGTCACCGGCCGGATGCCGAACTCGGGCGTGCTGGTCTGGCCGAACAGGACGAGGCCGGCGGCCTTGAGCCGCTGCACGACGCCGCTGTCGTCGGCGGCCACGACGTCGCGGAGGGCGCGCGAGCCGTCCGTGAGCGGGTGCCCGGCCCACGCGGTCGCGAGATCCTTGAGCAGGAACGGTACGCCCGCGAGGGGCCCGCGCGGGAGCGGGGCGCGCGCGCGGACCCTCGCCTCGGCGTCGAAGCGCGAGACGAGGGCGTTGATCGGCGGGTTGCGGACGTCGGCGCGCTCGAGCGCGGCCTCGAGGACCTCGGCGGCGCTGACGGCGCCGCGCGCGACGAGCTCCGCGAGGCCCAGGGCGTCGAGCCGGTCGTACTCGGGGAAGCGCACGACGGGGAGCTTAGCAGAGGCGGGGGCGTTCGGTTTCGCCGGGAGAGAGACCGGGTGCGGGACCGGGAGCGGGTGCGTTGACGGGGACGGGGAGGGGCACGGGGGCGGGCACGAAACGCGGTGACGGCCCGACCGGCAGCTCCTCACCTCGGACCACGCGCCCATTGGTGCGCGATCCCCTCGTGCACCGCGGCATAGATGTCGTCGCGGAGGGCGTTCGCCTCGGGGTCGGTCAAGGTGCGCTCGGGGGAGCGGAGCACCACGCGGAGGAGCACGTTCCTCTGCCCCGGTCGGAGGCCGAGCCGCGCCCGGGCGGCGGCGGGGAGCAACGCCCCCGGGGTCTCGCCGAGCACCTCGACCGCCTCCACGTCCCGCGCGCGGGCGCCGAGGGCCTCGCGCACCCGATCGCCCAGCTCCTCGGCCGAGGTCGCGTCGGGCACCGCGATGGAGAGGTCGCGCCGGACCGGCGGCTGCCGCGACACGGGGCGGTACGGCGCCAGGTCGCGGAGCTGACCGGCGACCCGCGGATCCTCGGAGCGGAGCAGCCGGATGTCGTCGATCCCCTTGCGCAGCATGAGCAGCCGGTCGAGCCCGAGCCCCATCGCGAGCCCGGTCGCCCCGTCCGGCAAGCCGGCCTCCCGGAGCAGGGCAGGGAGGGCGCGCCCGCACTCGCCGATCTCGACCCAGCCGCCGCCGTCCGCCACGTCGATCTGCCTTCCACCCACGGTGTACGGATGCGACGCAGGGTGCACGCGGACCGGCCGCCCCGGCGCCACGGCGGCGGTCACCTCCGCGATCATGGCGTCGAGGTCCTCGGGGCCGAGCGGCGGGCCGAGGCGGACGCGCCACAGGTCCACCTGGTGGGGCTCGCCGGTGTGCAGCCGGTCGATGACGTCTCGACGGTAGACGAGGCCCGGACAGACGAGGAGCACGTCCTGCGGCGGGCGCGGCTCCGCGGCGAGCCGTCGGAGGAGCGGAGGGATCATCGCCGAGGTCTGGGTGCGCAGCAGGGTGTCGGGCGTGACGTAGCGGGTGTACCGCGCGTCTCGCGCGGCGCCGTCCGCGGGGTAGTGGAGCCGGTCGTAGTTGTCCGCGACGGAGACGATCGGCGGAGCGCGCTCCACGCGCACGGGGCAGCGCCAGGCGCCGCCGAGCGCCTGCGCGAGCGCGCGGAGCAGGTCCTGCATCGCGTGGCGACCGAGCGACGGATCGGTGAGATCGCGCAGCGCCAGGGCGTGCGCGAGGGCCTCCTTCGAGAGGAGCTTGGGGGACATGGACGGATCTCCGGGACGAGCGGGTGGACGCAGGTGGATTCACGCGCGGGAATCCCCCCGTCCCTGGTCCGTGCGGTGGTGCTGGAGCGGCCCCGCTACGCGCGACCCGCGCACGAGCCCACCCCGCGCCCGGACCGGGGCGGGGGGCTCGAAAATCGACGGGCGCGCACGTGCGTCAGGACCACGGAGCGAGCATACGGGAGCGGCCGCGCGCCCGGCAAGGGCACGGACCGTCGCGGGGCCCCTACTGCTTGAGCTGCGTCCGGTGGCCGCCGTCCTCGTCGAGGGCGTGGGCCATCGCGAAGTGGTAGACGGCGAAGGGCTCCTCGCCCCCGCCGCCCCACAGCTCGAACAGGAAGTGGCCTGCCTCCCCGCCCGGCTCGGGCATCGCTTGCACGAACAGCACCTCGCGGACCTCGATGGCGATCTCGCCGAGGAGCTGCTTCCCGCGCAGGAGCTGCACGAGCGGCACGCGGTCCTCGTCCTCCTCGAGGTGCCAGTGCAGGTCGTCCTGGTCGAAGAGCGTGGTGTCCGGCGTGCCCGCGCGGAGGATGCAGTTCGGGTGGCGCTTCAGCCAGCGCCAGAACTTGTCGAAGGTGAGGGTGGAGCCGGTCTCGACGGTGACGGACATGGGCTCCCGAATATACCGCGCCGAGGGTCGCCCCGAGCGATCGGAGAGCGGTACATGGGATCGCAGGGGCCCCGCGCGGAGCGCGCGGTCAGCTCCCGCCGAGCAGCTTCATCACCCCGCGCCACGACGCGGCGGCGTTGGGGCCCGCCGCCTCGAAGGCCGCGGCGAAGCGGCGGCGCTGGAGCTCCGAGAGGCGGCGCTCGAACCGGACGCCGGCGGGCGTGAGGGCGAGCCGCTTGCGCCGGCGGTTCTCGGGGACGGCCTCGCCCACGAGGAGCCCCTGCGCGGTGAGCTCGCGGAGCGGGCGCGCCAGGGCCTGCTTCGAGACGCGCAGGATGCGGAGGAGGTCCCCGGGGCCGAGGCCGGGGTTCCGCCGGACGAAGTAGAGGATCCGGTGGTGGACGCGGGAGAGGCGGCGCTCGGCCAGCACCCGATCGGGCTCCGCCGTCAGGTTCCGGAAGGCGAAGAAGAGGAGCTCCTGCGCCTCGTCGAGCACGCCGTCGCGCTGGTCAACCATGTTGACGTTTCCCGTGGGCTGCGGTTTCATGGGTCAACAGGCTTGACCGATGCCCGGCCCGCGCGCGCACTCTCGCACACGGGCCGCGCGGGAGGAAGAGGACATGACCGCCATCCCCGTCCAGCGCACGCGCGCCCCCCGGCCGCGGCCGGCCGACGGCGCGCTCGGGTTCGGGCGCCACTTCACCGACCACCTCTTCCGGTCCGACTGGACCGCCGAGGCGGGCTGGCACGGCGCGGGCGTCGTGCCGTACGCGGCGCTCTCCGTCGATCCGGCCGTCTCCGCCCTGCACTACGGACAGTCGATCTTCGAGGGGCTCAAGGTGTTCCGGCGGCCCGACGGCGGGCTGGCGCTGTTCCGGCCGCGCGCCCACGCGGAGCGGTTCGCCCGGAGCGCCCGGCGGCTGGCGATGCCCGTGGTCGAGCCCGCGCTCCTCCTCGCCGGTGTCCGCGCCCTCGTCCGCGAGGACGCCGACTGGATGCCGCGCGCGCCGGGGACGGCGTTCTACGTGCGCCCGCTCCTCTTCGCCTCGGAGGCGTTCCTGGGCGTGCGCGCCTCGCGCAGCTACACGCTCCTCGTGTTCCTCTCGCCCGTGGGGGCGTACTTCTCCGGCGAGAAGCCGCTCCGCATCTGGGCCGAGCGGAGCCGCGCGCGCGCCGCGCCCGGCGGGATCGGCGCCGCGAAGACCGCCGCCAACTACGTGGCGAGCCTGCTGCCGGCCGAGGAGGCGAAGGCGCGGGGGTTCGATCAGGTGCTCTGGCTCGACGCCGCGGAGCGGCGCTGGGTGGAGGAGATCGGGACCATGAACTTCTTCGCGCGCCTCGGAGGCACGCTCGTCACGCCGCCGCTCGGCGGGACGATCCTCGCCGGCGTGACCCGGGACTCGGTGCTCACCCTGGCCCGCCGCCGCGGCCTGCCCGTGGAGGAGCGGCCGGTCGCGCTCGACGAGCTCGCCTCCGCCCACCGGGCCGGCCGGCTCGAGGAGCTGTTCGGGACCGGCACCGCCGCCGTCGTCTCGCCGATCGGCGAGCTCGCGTGGGACGAGGAGTCGCTCCGCCTTCCGGCGCCCCGCGTGAGCCTTGCGCTCCGCGACGAGCTCACCGCCATCCAGCGCGGCGAGGCCCCGGACGCGTTCGGGTGGCTGGAGGCGGTGTAGCGCGTCAGGCGGGGCGCGGCGCGCGCTGGTTGAGCGTGGAGGTCTCCACGACCTCGCCCCCGCGCACGTAGAGCCGCGGCACGCGCGCGGAGATGCCCGCGAGGAGCTCGTACGAGATCGTCCCGGCGAGGCCGGCCAGCTCGTCCGCGTCCACGCGCTCCGGGCCGTCGGCGCCGAGCAGGGTGGCGACGTCGCCCGGCGTCACCCCGGGGACGTCGGTCACGTCGAGCACGATCATGTCCATGGACACCCGTCCGACCACGGGCGCGCGCTGCCCGCGCACGAGGGCGTGCGCCTGGTTCCCCAGCGAGCGCCGGTACCCGTCGGCGTACCCGGCCATCACGAGCGCGATGCGCGAGGGCCGGCGCGCCACCCAGGTCCGGCCGTAGCCCACCGCGCCGCCCGGCGCGAGGTCGGCCACGCGCGCCACGCGGCTGCGGAGCGCGAGGACCGGGCGGAGGTCGGCGTCCGGCCCGCAGGCGGCGCCGGGCCGGTAGCCGTAGAGCGAGATGCCGACGCGGACGGCGTCGAGCGCGAGCGGCCTCCCGCCCCCGGCCCACGGGCGGCGGAGCACGCTCGCCGAGGCGGAGCAGTGGCGCTCGGAGATCCAGGGCAGGCGGCGCGCGACCTCGGCCAGGACCTCGTACTGAGCATAGGTGAACTCCTGCTCGTCCTCGTCGGCCGTGGCGAAGTGCGTGAAGAGCGCGCGGACGCGGACGCCCGGCAGCGCGCGGGCGCGCTCCGCCAGGGCCACCGCGGCGTCGGGCAGCAGGCCGTGGCGCCCGAAGCCGGTCTCGAGCTCCAGGTGCACCGGGACCTCGGCCCCGCGGGCGCTGGCCGCCGCCGAGAGCGCCTCGACGAGCTCCGGCCCGCCCACGGCGGGCTCGAGGCCGTGGGCCACCACGCGCGCGGCGTCGCTCGCCGGGGTGTGGCCCAGCACCAGGAGCGGGGCGGCGACCCCGGCCCGGCGCAGCTCCTCCCCCTCGTCCACGGCGGCGACCGCCAGGGCGTCGGCGCCGGCGTCGAGCGCGGCCCGCGCGACCGCGATCGCGCCGTGGCCGTACGCGTTCGCCTTCACGACCGCATAGACGCGGGCCGGGCGGACGCGCGCGGCGAGGAGCTTCAGGTTATGGGCGACGGCGTCGAGGTCGATCTCCGCCCACACCGGGCGCCCGCCCCACTGGCGAGGTTGGAAGGACATGGCCGCATGATAACGGGGCCCGCGTCCGGGACCCACTAGCTCCGCTCCCAGCGGCGCGCCAGCCGCTGGGCGAGCGCGGCCATCGCCGCGCCCGCGGCCGCGAGGACGAGGACCTGCGGCCAGAGGCGCCAGACGGGCTCGTCGCGCCAGAAGACCTTGGTGAACCCGTCGATCGCCCAGGCGTTGAGCGTGGCCAGCCCGGCGTGCTGCATCGCCGCGGGCATCAGGTAACGGGGGAACATGCTGCCGCCGACGGCGGACATGACCAGGACGAGCAGCATCGAGACCGCGCCGAGCTGCGCCCGGGTCCGGCAGGCGCTCGCCACGAGCAGCCCGAACGCGGCGACGGCGAAGCTGGTCACGAGCCCCATGACGGCGAAGCCCCCGAGGTGGCCGGGGAGATCGACGCCGAAGACGAGCCAGGCCCAGACGAACATGAGCACGAGCTGCCCGAACGCGAGCGCCGTGCAGTAGAGGAGCTTCCCGCCGAGCAGCGCGCCCATGGTGACGTGCGACCCGAGCACGCGGTCGAGGGTGCCGCTCTCGGACTCGTCGAGGAGCGATCCGGCGGCGGCGCTCGCGGTGAACAGGAGGAACATCACCGCGATGGCCGCGGCGTAGAACTCGATCATCGAGTCGTTCCGGGCGGGCCCGACCACGTCGCGCACCGCCACCGGCACGAGCATCCCGCCCTCGGGCCCCGCGGTGTCCTTCGACGGCCGATCGCGCAGCGCCGCGAGCCCCTCCCGCACCCGGCGCCGCTGCTCCGCGGTGAACCCGCCGACGAACGGGTCCATGAGCCGGACGCCGCGCCCGGCCATCACCTCGGGGAGCGAGGTCATCGCCACGCGCTGGAGCGACCCCTCGACGATCTGCGCGGCGACGGGATCGCTCGGGTCCCGGACCAGCGTCACGCTCGCGTACTCGTCCGCGGCGGCGAGGGCGCGCTCCGCGAACCCCGCGGGGATCACGAGCGCCAGCGGCGCGTCGCCCGCCCGGACCGCCAGCTCCGCGGTGTCCTGCGTGTACTCCGCCTGCTCCACGCCGTGCCGCGGCGCGGGGCGGGTCCGGACGTTCAACGACGCGCGGGCGAGCCCCTCGACGAGCGCGCGCGAGGCGCGGCTCTGGTCCTCGTCCACGACGATCACCGTCACCGGGGGGGTGGCGCCGCGCCGGGCGCCGAAGATGACGGCGAAGATGGTGAAGAACGCGATCGGCAGGAGGAACGTGAGCGCCAGCGCGCCCCGGTCGCGCCGGAGCGAGGTGAGCGCGGTGCGGGCGACCGGGAGGATCACTCGCGCAGCTCCCTTCCCGTGAGGCTCAGGAAGACCGACTCGAGATCGGGCCGGCGCAACGAGACGTCCACGAGGGTGTGCCCCGCGCGCGCGGCGGCCTCGAGCAGCGCCACCATCGCGGTGGGCTGCTCGACCTCGAACCGGGCCGCGGCCCCGTCGAACCGTCCGCCCCGCAGGCGGGTCCAGGCCGCGGCGCCCTCGTCCATCCGCTCGAACCGGGCGACCACCTCGCTGCGCGCGCCGAACGCCGCCTCCACGAGCGCGTCGCGCGTGCCGAGGGCGATCACCCGGCCGTGGTCCACGATCGCGATCCGGTCGCAGAGCCGCTCGGCCTCCGCCATGTGGTGCGTCGTGTAGACGACGGAGGTGCCCTCGCTCCCGAGCGCCTCGATCATGTCGAAGATGCGGTTCCGCGACTGCGGGTCCACCCCCACCGTGGGCTCGTCCATGAGGACGACCCGCGGCGCGTGGACGAGCCCGGCCGCCATGTTGAGCCGCCGCTTCATCCCGCCGGAGAGGTGCTGGACCGCGTCGTCCGCGCGGTCGGCGAGCGCCGACCAGCGGAGACACCGCTCCACCGCGGACGCGAGCGCCGCGCCGCGCAGGCCGAAGTACCGGCCGAACGCCTCGAGGTTCTCGACGCAGGTGAGCCGCGGGTAGAGCGCCAGCTCCTGGGGGATCCAGCCCAGCGCGCGCCGGGCGGCCGCCGATCCCGCCGGGGCGCCCAGGACCGTGATCGACCCCGCGTCCGGGCGGACCCGGCCGGCGATCGCCCGGAGGAGCGTGGTCTTCCCCGCGCCGTTCGGTCCGAGCAGGCCCAGGCACTCGCCCGGCGCGAGCTGGAGCGAGACGCCGTCGAGCGCGCGCAGCTCGCCGAACCGCTTGGCCACGCCGGAGATCGCGAGCGGCAGCGCGGGGGAATCGTCGGCTGGGGCGGAAGGGAGCACGAGGAGTGACGTCCGGGTGGGAGCACTCGCGGTATTGCACGGCGGCGCGCGGCGGAGCAAGTCGCTCGGACGTGGTGTGGCAGGGCGTGCGCGCCTGCGCGGGCGCCCGGCGCGTACGTCGGGCCACAGGCGCGCGCGGCGACTCCGTGCGGTCGCGGTCTACCTCGCCGCCGGCAGCCGCAGCGTGAACGTGGTGCCGGCGCCCTTCCCGGCGCTGTGCACCGCGATCGAGCCGCCGAGCTGCTTCATGTAGTTCGCGCAGGTGTGCAGGCCGAAGCCGTGGCCCTCGCGCTTGGTGGTGAAGCCGTACGAGAAGATCTGCGGCAGGTGCTCGGGGGCGATCCCCTCGCCCGCGTCGATCACGTCGAGGCGGATGCTGCCCTCGGGCTCGTGGACGGCGCGCAGCGTGAGGTGGCGCGCGTCCTCGGGGACGCCGGCCATCGCCTCGACGGCGTTCTTGATCAGGTTGACGAGGACGTGCACGAGCTTCGAGCGCGGCGCGACGACGGCGGGCAGCGCGCCGAGCTCCTGCCGGAGCTGCACCCGGTTGCGCTCGAGGTGGGGCCGCTGGATCTCGATGGCCGCGAGCACGAGGTCCGAGAGGTCGAACCGCTCGCGGAGGAGCTGGTCGTGGCCGCCGCGCGCGTGGTCCTGGAGCGCCCGGATGCTGTCGCGGATGAGCGAGGTGCGGTCGAGGAGCTCCGAGGCCTCGGCCTGCACCCGCTCGAGCTCCTGGGACAGCACGGCGCTCGTCTTGGCGAAGTAGTCGGGGAGCAGCGCGGAGCGCGGGTCGCGCGCGAAGAAGCCGGGGAGATCGGCGGCGTGCTCGCTGAGCAGCGCGCTCGCGCGCGGGAAGCCGGACGCGGCGGCGGCGTCGGCGGCGCTCCGGATCTCCTCGGCCGAGACGCTCACGCTGTTCAGCAGGTTCCCGACGTTGTGCAGGGCGCCGACCGCCACCTCCGCCATGCCGGCCTGGCGCGCGGTCTCGAGCAGGCGGCGGTTCTGATCGCGCACCTCCGCCATCAGCCCGTTGACCGAGAGCACCGTCGAGATCTGGTGCATCAGCAGCTCGTAGCCGGAGGTGCCCATCGGGCCGATGTCGCAGACCGCGAACCCGATGAGCTCGGTGGGCGAGTGGATGGGCAGCACGGCGTGCGCGCGCCGGCGGTCGGCCGCGAACCGGCCGGGGATGAGCTGCGCCGCGGGGAACGTCCGCGGGTCGCCCTCGAGCGCGGCGGCGCCGTTCAGGTCGAAGTGGGCGATGAGGCGCGCGCGCTCCTGGTCGGGGCCGAGGAAGCGCGAGAGGAAGAAGCTGCGCATGCCGAGCACCGGCAGGCCCCCCGCGAGGTTCTGGAGGAACCCCTCCTCCGGGGTCGGGATCGGGTAGACGAGCCGCCGGAAGACGCGGATCTCCTCGTCCGTCCGTACCCGGCGCTGCATCTCGAGCCCCGCCGCCCGGGAGCCGACGAGCGCGAGCGCCGCCTCGGTGAGGTGGACCGCGTGCTGCGCGGGCTCGCTGCCGGCGCGGCGGGCCGGCGCGAGCGCGGCCCGCACCACCTGGTACCAGTCCACGGGATCGGGGACGTGCGGGAGGCCGCGCCCGAGCAGCCGCCCGAGCGCGGCGAGGAAGGGGTGCTCCGGGGTGATGGGCCCGTCCACCGCCGCGGCCGCGGCGAGCTCGGTCGCCCACGCGGGGAAGCCGACGCGGGCGCCGAGGTCGGGGAAGCGCAGCTCCAGCTCGGCCGCCAGCGGCGCGGGCCCGGCCGTGAGCTCGGCCGCGGGGGCGGGGAACCAGGTCACGGCGTCGGCGGTCGCGCACCCGCAGGTACGCCGGACCACCATGCGCGCGGGGAACGAGGCCTCCGCGGGCACCCGCTCGCCCCGGAGCTGGGCGAGCACCGTCCGGACCGCCTCCCGCGACATCTCGCGGAGCGGCTGGCGGATGGTGGTGAGGCCGCTGCTCGGGGCGTCGATGATGTCGTCGAAGCCGGCCACCGCGACGTCGCCGGGGACCGCGCGGCCGCTTCGCTGCAGCTCCTCCATCGCCGCGAGCGCCATCGCGTCGTTGGCGCCGACGAGCGCGTCGAACGCGATCCCCGACGCGAGGAGCCTCCGCGCGGCGCGGAAGCCGGAGTCGCGGCCGAAGTCGCCCTCGAGCACGAGCCGCGGATCGCGCTCGAGCCCGAGGTGGGCGAGCGTCTCCTGGTACGCCGCGAGGCGGGCGGCGGCGTCGGAGTTCGCGGGCGGTCCGGCGACGAAGGCCACGCGCCGCCGCCCGTGGTCCCGGACGAGGTGCTCGAGCACGGCGGCGATCCCCGCCGCGTTGTCCACGAGCAGGGTCGGGACCTGGCCCGCCCGCTCGCTCAGGCTGACCGTGGGGATCCCGCGCTCCCGCCGGATCCGCTCCGCCACGTGCTCGGTCCCGGAGATCCAGCCGACCGATCCCGAGACCACGACCAGCCCGTCGATGTTGCGGCGGTCGATGAGCTCGACGATGTCGATGCTCGGAGAGCGCGCGCCCAGCGCCCCACCGAGGAAGCAGACGAGGTTCGCGTCGAACTCCGCCGCGGAGTCCACGACGCTCGTCCAGATCGTCTCCTCGAAGCCGTCGAACAGGCTGTTCAGGAGGAGCCCGACCGTGGGGCGCTGGGGCGTCGCGGTCATCCGGCCGTCGGCTCCTGCGGGAGGACGAGGGCGAAGGTGGCGCCCCGGCCCACGCCCTCGCTCGAGGCGCGCAGCGCGCCGCCGAGCTGCCGGGCGTGCAGGGCGCAGGAGTGGAGCCCGAACCCGTGGCCGTCGGCCTTGGTGGTGAAGCCGAACGAGAAGATGCGGTCGAGGTTCTCGGGGGCGATCCCCTCGCCCGAGTCGGACACCGTGATGCGCACCCAGCCGCCCTCGTCGAGCCGGCCGCCGACCGTGAGCACGCGCTCCCCCTCGGGCTTGCTCCGCATCGCCTCCACCGCGTTCTTCACCAGGTTGACGAGCACGTGTATCAGCTTCGCGCGCTCGGTCACCACCCCGGGCAACGGCCGCTCGAAGTCGTGGCGGAGGCGGATGCCGTGGCGGAGCAGCAGCGGCCGCTGGATCTCGATCGCGGCCTCGACCAGCCCGGCGATCTCGACGTGCTCGCGCAGGACCGCCTGCCGGCCGTGGCGGGCGAGGTCCTGGAGGGCGCGGATGGTGTCGCGGATGACGGCGATCTTCTCCAGGAGCTGCTGCGCCTCCTCGCGCGACCGGAGCCGGTCCTGCGCCAGCCCGTCGGAGACCCGGTCCAGGTAATCGGGGAGGAGCGTCGCGCGCGGATCGGCGGTGAAGAAGCCGGCCAGGTCGGCCCGGTGCTCGACCAGGAGCTCCAGCCCCTTGCGCAGCCCCTCCGCGTGCGAGCTGTCCACGCGCGAGGCGATCTCCTCGGCGCACACGCTCACGCTGTTGAGGAGGTTGCCGACGTTGTGGAGCACGCCGACGGCCACCTCGGCCATGCCGGCCTGGTGGGCCGTCTCGAGGAGCTGGCGCTGGGCCTCGCGCAGCTCGCGCGTGCGCTCCTCGACCTTCTCCTCGAGCACCGTCGCCTGCCGGCGGACCTCCTTGACCAGCGAGGCGAACTTGAGGACCGAGCTCACCTGCGTGGAGAGCGACTCGTACACGCCGGGGCTCATCGGCCCGATGTCGCAGAGCGCGTAGCCGATCCGCTCCCGGTTGTGGTGGAGCGGGAGGACGACGTGGGCGTGGCGGACGTCGGGGCGGAGTCCGCCGGGGAGGAGGCGCGTCGAAGGGAAGCGGCCGTCCGGGGGCGCCAGGGGCAGATCGTGCTCGAGGTCGTAGTGCATCCCGAGCTCGGCCTCGCGCCCCTCGGGATCGGTGAAGACGCAGAGGAAGAACCTGCGGACGCCGAGCGTCGGCAGCTCGTCGTGGAGGACCTGCAGGAAGCTCTCCCCGGTGAGGTAGACCGGCAGGAAGATGTGCTGGAGGATCTTGGTCTCCTCCGTCGCCTGGATGCGCTCGCCGGTCCGGGCCTGGGAGGCCATGGTGCCGACGAGCTGCGCGCACGACTCGGCCAGGATGGCGAGGTGCTCCCGCCGGCCGTCCTGCGACCGGGCGTGGTGCAACATCGCGTGGACCACGTCGTAGAAGCGCATCGGGTCCACGCCCGCGTCCATGCCCCGCAGGACGATGTCCTCCAGCGCCTCGACCAGGACGTCGGGCGCCCCGCCCGAGCTCTCGTGGAACGCCCGCGCCAGCTCCTGCGCCCAGCTCCCGCGCCCGAGCCGGTGCGAGAGCTCCGGCGCGGCCTGCTCCAGCACCGCGGCGAGCTCCGGGCGCGGGCTCCGCGCGTCGCCCTGCACCTCCTGCGCGCGCCACCGGCCGAGGACCGGGAGGCACCCGCAGGACCGGCGCACGACGAGCTGCGCGGGGAACGTCTCGAGCCGGGGGACGGGATCGCCGCGGAGCATGGCGAGCATGCGGAGCACGGCCGTGCGCCCGATCTCCTCCAGCGGCTGGCGCACGGTCGTCAGCGACGGGAGCGAGCTGCTCGCGGCCGCCACGTCGTCGAAGCCGGTCACCGCCACCTCGATCGGCACGTCGACGCCGCGGCGGCCGAGCTCCGCGATGGCGAAGAGCGCCATGAGGTCGTTCGCGGCCACGATCGCGTCCGGCCGGATCCGGCGCTCGTCCCAGAACGCATGGATCGCGCGGATCCCGGAGCTCCGCTGGTAGTCGCCGTCGAACACGTACGCCGGATCGAACGGGAGGCGGTACCGCGCGAGGGCCGCGCGGTAGGCGGCGTAGCGCTCCTCCGCGTCGGCGCTCGTCGCGGGCCCACGGATGAACGCGACCCGCTGCCGCCCGTGGTGCCCGACGAGGTGGTCCATGAGCGCGGCGACCCCCGCCGCGTTGTCCACCACCACGCTCGGCGCGGTCTTCATCTCGCGGCAGAGGTGGAGGAGCGGCAGCGGCGCGAACCGGGAGAGGAAGCGCTCCATCTCCGGCCCGTCGAGGAAGATGCCGATCGAGGCGGAGAGCGTGATGAGCCCGTCGAAGTTCTCCGGGGTGACGAGGTCGAAGAGCGCGTTGCGGGCCCACGCGTTCCTGAGATCCCCCTCCGGCCGCAACGATCCGCCGAGGACGCACACGAGGCTCGCGTCCTGCTCGCGCGCCGTGGCGACGATGCTCGTCCAGAGCCGCTCCTCGAACCCGTCGAACAGGTTGTCGAGGAGGAACCCGATGTTCGGGCGCTGGCGCGGGCCTTGCGGCACGTCCCCCATTGTGCACGGCCGGCGTTTCCTGGACAGGTGGCTTCGAGCCCGCAGTTCCGGGAACTTGGACCTCGGTCCCCGGGTTCCCCTCCCGGGTCCCACCCGCCCCAGCGTCTCGCGGGGACCCAGGCCTCCCACCGCACCGGACCCGGCGACTTGCGCTCCGGTGCACTACCCTCGGATAGTGCGGACGAGAGAGTCCGTGGAGAACACTGGGTGAACGCCGAGAACCGCAGAATCCTGGTGATCGACGACATGGCGTCGATCCGCGCGGACTTCGCCAAGATCATCGGCGGCACGTCCGACGGGGGCGGTCTCGCCGAGCTCGAGCAGAACCTGTTCGGAAGCGCAGCGCCGACGCGGACGCTCCCGCGCTTCGAGCTCGGGTTCGCGGCGCAGGGGCTCGAGGGCATCGCGATGGCCAAGGAGGCCCTGGCCAAGGGCGAGCCGTACGCGATGGCGTTCGTCGACGTCCGGATGCCCCCGGGCCTGGACGGCGTCGAGACGGTCATCCGGCTCTGGGACCTCGACCCGCGCCTCGAGATCGCGATCTGCACGGCCTACTCCGACTACACCTGGCAGCAGATGCTCGAGAAGCTGACGCGCCCGGGGCAGTTCCTCGTCCTCGGCAAGCCCTTCGAGTCCACCGCCGTCCGCCAGATCGCGATGGCGCTCACCGAGAAGTGGAACCTCGCGCGCGCGGCGGAGCGATCGCGCGACGAGCTCGACCTGCTCGTGAAGGAGCGCACGCGCGAGCTCGAGGAGGCGAACGCCCGGCTCGAGGTGCAGATGAACGAGCGCGTGGAGCTCGAGCGCCGCCTGCAGCACGCGCAGAAGCTGGAGGCCCTCGGCCGCCTCGTCGCGGGCGTGGCCCACGAGATCAACAACCCGCTCTCCTACGTGCTCGCCAGCCTCGGGCACCTCGACGAGCAGCTCGCCGAGGCGCAGGAGGGACCGCCCGCGCACGGCACGGCCGACCTCGCCCGCGAGCTCCGCGAGGTGGTGGACGAGGCGCGCGCCGGCGGGAAGCGCATCCAGCAGATCGTGCAGGACCTCACCACGTTCAGCCGCCCGGATCGCTCGGGCGTGGAGAGCGTCGCGCTCGAGGACGTGGTCCGGTTCGCGCTGCGGATGGCGGGCCCGTCCTTCCCCTCCGAGACGAAGGTCGAGGAGGCGTTCACCAGGATCCCCCTCGTGCGGGCGAACTCCGGCCTGCTCTCGCAGGTGTTCGTGAACCTGCTCGCCAACGCGGGCCGGGCGCTCGGCAGCGTCGTCCCCGACCGCCGGCGCATCCACGTGGCGATCGATCCGGCCGGGGCGGGCGGCGTGCAGGTGACGGTGCGCGACGAGGGCGTCGGGATCGCCGAGGGGCTCCTCGCGAACATCTTCGATCCCTTCTTCACGACGCAGCCGCAGGGCGAGGGCACGGGGCTCGGGCTCTACATCTGCCAGGGCATCGTCCAGCGCATGGGCGGCGAGATCCGGATCGAGTCGCGCGAGGGCGTGGGGACGGTGGCGCGCGTGCTCCTCCCGCTGAGCCCGCCGGCCCGCCTCGTCGAGCGCCCGCCGACGGTGGGCGTCCTGCCGCCGTCCGCGCTGCCCGCGCGCGGTTAGGCCGGAGCGCTGCAGTTGCGAGCGCCGGCCCGGCCGCTAGAACCCGGTCGTGGCGCGCGCGTCCTTGACGGTCCACTCCTCGATCGCCGAGCTCCCCGCCGCGGCGTGGGACGGGCTCTTCGCCCACGAGCCGGACCAGGCGAGCCCGTTCGTCCGTCACGCCTTCCTGGCCGCCGCCGAGGAGAGCCGCGCGGCCTCGCCCCGCACCGGCTGGCGCCCGCGCCACCTCGTGGTCCGCCGCGGCGGCGCCGTCGTCGCGGCGGCGCCGGCCTACGCCCGGACGAGCTCGGAGGGCGACTTCGGCCGCGACTGGGAGTGGGCGGCCGCGGCGGCGCGCGCCGGCGTGCCGTACTACCCGAAGCTCGTCCTGGGCGTCCCCTTCACCCCCGCGACCGGCCGCCGGCTCCTCGTCGCGCCCGGCGAGGACCGCGCCGCGCTCGTGCCCGCCCTCCTCGAGGGCGTGCGCCGCCTCTGCGCCGAGGAGGGGCTGCGCTCGGTCCACGCGCTCTTCCTCCCGCCGGACGAGGCGCGCGCGCTCGAGGCGCTCGGCCTCGCGCTCCGGCTCGACTTCCAGTACCACTGGGAGAACGCGGGGTACGCCACGCCGGACGCGTTCCTCGCCCGCTTCCCGTCGAAGCGGCGCAACTCCATCCGGCGCGAGCGGGCGGCGCCCGCCGCGCAGGGGATCTCCATCCGGACCGTGCGCGGCGAGGAGCTCGCCCGCGATCCGGCCGGCTGGGCGCGCGACTGCTACGCGCTCCACCGCGCGACGACCGACCGGATGGTCTGGGGCATGCGCTTCGTGAACCGCGCCTTCTACGAGCGGGTCCTCGCCGCGATGCCCGACGCGGTGGAGGTGGTCGAGGCGCGGCGCGAGGGCCGCCTCGTGGGCATGGCCTTCAACCTCGCCTCGCCCGCGGTCCTCTACGGCCGGTACTGGGGGTGCAGCGAGGATCACCCGTTCCTGCACTTCAACGTCGCGCTCTACCACAGCATCGACGAGTGCATCCGGCGCGGGGTGCGGCGGTTCGAGGGCGGCGCCGGGGGCGAGCACAAGGTCGCCCGCGGCTTCGAGCCGGCCGAGACCTGGAGCGCGCACCTCTTCCTCGAGCCGCGGCTCGACGCGGCGCTGCGGCGGCACCTCGCGCTCGAGCGCGCCGACCGGCTCGACGCGGTCGCGCGCTGGCGGGAGGAGCACCCGCGGCTGGGGGGCTAAGCCCTCTCGCCGAGCTGCCACTGAAGCGCGTCCGGCGCTGCGCCCTGGACGCGGACGTAGCCGTCGTGCACGCCGCGCAGGTGGTGCGCCTGGCAGAGGGACGTGAGGTTCTCCTCCTCGTCGCCGCCGCCGTGCGACCGGTACACGATGTGGTGAACGTGGTCCGCAGCCTTGCTGCACCCCGGGCACGTGCACAGCCCGCGATCGCGCTCCATCGCGCGGCCCGCGGGCGTGTTGGGCCGCTTCGCCTCGCCCTCGTACGTGTCGATGAAGTGCTGGCACATGACGACGAGGCACGTCGACGTCCCGATCCACTCCTGCGCCGCCGCGCGGACCGCGCGGCAGGCCGCGTTGAACACCTGGTGCACGTCGGCGGGCAGCCGCACCGCCCATTCCTTGCGTGCGCACATCTGCGCTTCCTCGTCGGCCTCGACCGCGCGGGCGAGCTCGACGACCTTCATCGTCTCGGCCTTGGCGATCCACGCATCGATGAAGGCGGACGAGGAGCACCGGGCCACGAGCCGCGCCTTCTCGTACCCGAGCCGACCATCCCGCATGGCGCTGCGGAGGGCGGGGAAGTCCCAGAGGCGGCGCTCGAGCCACGCCCGCTGCTCGACCGCGCGCCCCGACATCCCGAGCCGCTCGGACGCGTAGTGGTCCACGTCGAGGAACTTCATGTCGCGCCAGAGGCCCGTGTTGATGAGAAGCATCGAGAGGTGGCCGACGAGCTCGTCCCAGCCCCGGCGCATGGAGGCGAGCTCGAGGAGCCGCTCGTGGATGCGGAGGGCGCCGTCCCGGTCGTCCACGCCCGCTTCCGGCGCGGGCACCGGGTCCGCGGAGTGGAGGTAGCGCCACCGATCGTACTCGCGCTCGAGCCACTCGCGGAGCTCGGGCGACGGCTTCGAAGGACCGATCCCGAGGAGCGCGTAGATGTCCTGGCCCGAACCGGACGAGCTCGCGCCCGCGCCGTCACCCGCGACCTCGGCCGGGGGACGCGGATCCGGATGACTCCCCAGGTACTCCTGAGCGATCGCCTCCACCCGCTGCCACTTCGGCGTGTTCGCGCGAAGGACCTTGCCCGCCACCTCCAGCGCCCGATCGACGACCTCGCGATCCTCCGGCTCGAGATCGATCACGATCCGGTCCCAGCGCTTCTCTTCCTCGACCTCCACCGCCGCGCCATCGCCCCGCGCCGCAGCGACGAGCCCGCGGACGGTGTCGCGCTTCGCCCGCTCCACCCACTCGGCCTCGGAGTCCCCGACCGCGACGCCGACGATGGCGATCGCCTTCTTGATGTCCACCTCGCCGGAACGCACCGCCGCGCGGAGCACCGGCCGGGTGCGGAGATCGCGCGACAGCTTCATCCACTCCTTCGCCGTCCGCGGCGCGAGCGAGAGCTCCTCGCGCGCATAGTCGCCCAGGTTCGTGTACCCGAGCCGGATCGGCCCGGCGCCCGTGCAGAGCGCGTCGAGGCACTCGCCCATCGCGACCGCGATCGCTCCGCTCCCGCGCGCGACCTTCACGAGCAGCTCGTCGA